>JAKPKY010000113.1 GCA_029553505.1 Planctomycetota bacterium | reverse complement strand
AGCGTGTGGGTCAGGCGCGTGCGGTAATGGTCGTGCTCGTGGGGGACGAAGACCTGGGTCTTGAAGTCCAGCCGGCGGAAGGCGGAACAGTGGACGATCCGATCGCGGTCGCGCTGGAAGCAGGTGCGATAGGGGTGCTCGTTCTCGGGAAAGGCGCGCCCTCCGGCGTCGCGCTCGCGGACGGCCCACGGCGCCAGCCAGGCGTCCTGCCGCGCCTCGTACTGCTCGCGCACGGTCGGGCGGTCGCTCATGGCGTCCGTTCACCCGTCCGCGGCAGGCCCAGGCGCTCGCTCGCCCGCCGCAGGTCGTCGTACAGGCTGCTCAGCGCCGCCGGGATCACGCGCACGTTGCCCAGGACGGCCATGAAGTTCGTGTCCCCCGACCAGCGGGGAACCACGTGGATGTGGAGATGCCCGGGCAGCCCCGCGCCGGCGCAGCGCCCGATGTTGATGCCGATGTTGAACCCCTGCGAGCGGATGCAGTCGCTCAGCAGCGCCTGGAGGTCGCGGATGAGTTCCATCATTTCCAGCAGCGTCTCGGGGGACAGCTTGTCCATCTCTCCGACGTGTTCGTAGGGCGCCACGAGAAAGTGCCCGCCGGTGTAGGGAAAGCGGTTCATGACCGCGAAGGCCAGCCGCCCGCGCCACAGGACGAGGTTTTCCGCGTCCTTTTCGGGCTCGTCGCGCTGACGGCAGAGAAAGCACCCGTCGTCCGGCCCGGACAGGGCGTTGATGTATTCCATCCGCCAGGGGGCCCAGATATTGACGTTGCGCGGAGCGTCGGGGGTCTGGTCGCTCATGAACCGGAATATACCGCCCGGAAGGGGGGAATACAACCCGCCGACGTTTGACCGATTCGCCAAACCGGGGTACAATACAGGACAACTCGCCGGAGGGCGAGGGCCCGGAGGAAAGGCCGTCCATGAATCGCCGCAACGCCATTGCGCCGCGCCCGCGGGTGGTGGTTCTTTCCCGCCGCGCCGAATTGCCAGCGCCCCTGCGCGACGGAACTGGCGTCCAGGCGTCGCCCGTGGGCAGCGCGTACGAGGCCGCAGCGGAACTGCTGGTGGCGCCGGCCGCTGCGATCGTCGTCGATCTGAACCTTCTGACCGCTGCCGACGCCAGGCTGGTGAAACTCGCCCGTGAGCTGGAGGTGGAGGTTCTCGCCTACGGCACGCTGCCGGCGGGACTCGGATGCGAGCAGCTCAGCGGGGCGCGCCTCCTGACGTCCGACGAACTTCCAGACGCGCTGGCGCGGTCGCTGGCGGCTGTGGAAACCCCCGAAATCGAAGAAATCGAACTTTCCGGGCCCGTGGAGGCAAAGCCCCGCGCGCCGGAACTATCCCGCGCGCAAGACCTTCCCGTGGTGAAGCTTACGCCTGCCAAGCCGGCGGAATCGCCCCCGCGCGAGCCTTCGCAAGCACCGATCACGCCTGCCCCCGCCAAACCTGCCCCGCGCGGCGAGGGGCTGTTGAGCAACGAGGAACTTTCCGCCCTGCTGGGAGACAAACCGTGACCGATGGCCCGGACATGCTGATCGTCGCGGACGCAGCCACGGGCAGGCAGCTTGCTGCCGCCCTCGGCGCGGGGAAAACCGCCTGCGTGGCTGACCCGTACGACGCGCTGTCGGAACTGGGCCGACGGTGTTGGGCGGCGGTGGTGTTCTCGGCGCCGCAGGCGGACCTGGGCGGGCTGGCGCGGGCGGCGAGGCGGCTCCAGAAGCGTGCCCGGCTGGTGGCTGCCTGCGAGCCCGCCGCCGAACCGGAGGTCCGCGCGATGGTGGGGCGGTGCCTGGACGATTACTTCATCCAGCCGCCCAGCCGGGAGGATGTCGCGCACCTGCGCCGTGCGGCTGCGGTCGATGCGCCCGACGGCGCCGCGCACCTGGGCCCGCACCGGACGGCGAGGCTGGTCGAAGCCGCCCGCGACGTGGCGACGCTCGAGGCCTGCGCCGCGCAGATCGTCACGGAGCAGTTCGGCGTTCCCTGCGCCTGGCACAACGCGGGGGAAGTGCCGTCGGGCATGCGGGCGGTGCTGATGTCGGCTGGTGCCGCGCCGCGCGTGCTGGCCTGGACGCCCCCTCCCGGCGCCGGCGAAGATTCCAGGCTGCTGGAAGAGCTTCGCCAACTCCTGCCCGCGCTGGAGGAGTCGGCCCGGCGGGCGGAATCGCTGCACAAACTCGCCATCACCGACCATCTCACCGGGGCGTACAACCGGCGGTATTTCTATCTCGTCACCGACCAGATTCTCCAGCGCGCCCCGCGCGGCGACTCTCGCATCGCACTGCTGCTGTTCGACATCGACGACTTCAAGCACTACAACGACACGTACAGTTATGCCGTGGGCGACGAGATCCTACGCGAGATCGCCCGCCTCGTGCGCAAGGTGACGCGATCGCACGACATCGTGGCGCGGATCGGGGGCGACGAATTCGCCGTGCTGTTCCAGTCGGCCGAAGCCCCCCGCACGGCGGGCAGCCGACCGCTCGACGACGCCTACGTGCTGGCCGACCGCTTCCGCCGCGCGGTCGCCACGCACGAGTTCCCCTCGCTGGGCCCGCGCGCGGTGGGACGCCTGAGCGTCTCGGGCGGACTGGCGCGCTTCCCCGCCGACGGCGTCACCTGTCGCGAACTGCTCCGCGCCGCCGACCACGCCATCAAGCGCGCCAAGCAGGCGGGAAAGAACGCCATCGAGCTGATCTCCCGGGCGTGACGGGTTCAGGCTTTGCCTGGAAACTCGAAATCGGGGGTGCCACGGCTTGCCTGTCAAGCCGTGCAGCCGCAAAAACACTGCTTGCAAGCAAGCAGTGCCACCCTTCTCTACCGAGGAGTTCTCAGGCAGCGCCTATCGCGGCGAACCCAGGCGGTTGAGAATCCACTCCGTCACCGTCTGCGTCGCCTGGCGGTACAGCCGGCGGGCGCAGTCGGACATTCGCGCCGTCGCCTCCGGGTCGTCCAGCAGGGCGGTGGCGGCACGGACGATTTCACCGGCGCCTTTCGCCACGACGGCAGTTCCCGCGCGGCGGAAGTATTCGGCGTTGGCGCCTTCCTGGCCGGGCACGGGGTTCATCAAGACCATCGGCAGGCCCTTGGACAGGCACTCGGACGTCGTGACGCCGCCGGGCTTGGTCAGCATCAGCGAGGCGACCTCCGCCAGCTCGTGCAGGCGGTCGGTGAAGCCCTGCGGGACGATCCGCCCGTCGCGGGCCTCCGCCGTCGCCGCCAGGCGCGCCAGCAGCTTCTTGTTCCGCCCGGCCAGCACCACCACGCACACGTCCGCGCGGGCCGCGACGATCCGCCGCGCGATCTTCACCACCGGACCGCAGGTGAACTCCGTTCCGCCCGACAGCAGGACGATCTTCCGGTCCGTCGGCAGGCGCCACTCGGCCAGGACCTTCTCGCGGTCCACCGGCGCGATCCACTTCGGATGGATGGGGATCCCGCAGACGGCGACGCGCTGCGGCGCGATGCCCCAGCGGTCGAGTGTGGCGCGGGCGTCGTCGTTGGGCAGGAACCACTGCTCCACGCCCTCGGAGTACCACCAGCGGTGGACGTCGTTGTCGGTGACGACGACGGCCTGGGGCACGTCCGCCCGCCCTGCGGCGACGAGGCGCGCCACCACCGGCGGCGCGAGAAAATGCGTGTGCACGATCAGCGCCGGCCTGTCGCGGAGCAGTTTGGCCGCGAACCGCCCCGTGTTCCACCGCTCCCACGCCAGGCGCAGGCGTTCCCCGAACGAGCGGCGCGGGCAATGCGGGCGGTTGGTCAGGTGGAAGCCCAGGCCGTAGGCCCACGGCAGGCGCGTCATCGCCAGGGCGAACCCGCCCGCGTAGTACGCCCGGAACGCACCGGGGACGAGCGACATCATGTCGACCAACTCGCAGCGGACGTGCGGCGCCTCGCGAGCAAGCTGCTCCATGAGGGCGCGGGCGGCGGAGTTGTGCCCGCCCCCGACGGCTGCGGAGACAAACCAGACCCGTGGCCCCTCGGCGGATGAATTCGGATCGCTCATGGCCGACCAGTAGTCCTTCACGGTTTATTTTGTGGGTGCCACGGCCAAGCGCTGTTTGCTTGACCGTGCGGACACCCTCAAGCACACAACGCTTGAGGGTGGCACCCAACTTACAATTCTGATTGTGAAGGACCGCTAGTCTGCTTGCCGCGCGGGCGTTTGGCAAGGGCCAACCCCCGCCGGCGGGCGATTCTCCGCCTTGCGTTTGCCCGCGCCGGGACGGTACATTGCGTCCACCGGCGGCGAAGGCCTGCCGACTGCGAGGAAAGGAATTGCATGCGCGTCGCGTTGATCGGACCGGTCCAATCGGGCAAGAGCACGTTGTTTGCCGCCGTGGCGGCCGCGGGTGGGTCGCACGTGGACCTGTCGCGCCGGGATCAGCCTCACCTGGCCGTCGTGAAAGTGCCCGACGATCGCCTGGTCTGGCTGACCGAGCAGTACCACCCCAAGAAGACCACCCCGGCCGAACTGGAGTTCCTCGACCTGCCGGGTTTTGACCTGTCCGACGAGGCCGGGCGAAACCGCGCCAAGACCCACTGGCCCGCCATGCGCAACAGCGACATGCTGGTGCTGGTCGTCCGCGCGTTCGAGGACACGGCAGTGGCTGCGTACCGGGGGCGCGTGGACCCGCAAGCCGACGTGCAGGAACTGCTGGCCGAACTGCTCTTCGCCGACCTGGACCAGGTGATCGGGCGGATCGCCAAGCTGGAGGCGTCGATCAAGAAGCCCACCGCCAAGCGCGACGAGTACCTGCGCGAGATGGAACTGATGAAGCGCCTCGAGGCCGCCCTGGAAGCGGAAAAACCCATCTCCGACGCCATCGGTTCCGAGGCCGAGGGAAAGCTCGTGCGGAGCTTCGCGTTCCTGTCACAGAAGCCGCTGCTGGTGGTGCGGAACCTCTCGGAAGACGCCGTCCGCGGCGCGAGCGAGGAGGCGGTCGGCGGCGTGGAGTGCCTCCCGCTGTCGGCGAAGATCGAGGAGGAGATCGCCGAGCTGCCGCCCGAGGAGCGAGGCGTGTTCCTGGCGGACCTGGGCGCGAGCGAATCGGCGCGGGACCGCCTGATCCGCGCGTGCTACCGCAAACTGAACCTGGTGAGCTTCCTGACGACCGGCGAGGACGAGGTGCGGGCGTGGACGATTCCGGCCGGGGCCGACGCGGTGACCGCCGCCGGCGAAATCCACTCGGACATCGCCCGAGGGTTCATCCGCGCCGAGACCGTCTCCTACGACGACCTCCGCGCCGCCGGCGACATGAAGGCGGCCAAGGCGGCCGGTAAAATCCGCCTGGAAGGCAAGACCTACGTCGTCCGCGACGGAGACATCATCAACTTCCGGTTCAACGTGTAGTCGCGGTCTCGCGCCGACGCCAGGATTCCGCACGCCGCCCGTCGGAAGGATGGGATGAAGGGCGAATCGAAAAAGCCGAAACGCCGCTGGTGGCAGCGACTGTACCGGGCGGCGTCGCTGGCGGCCGTGCTGCTCCTGGCCGCCTACGTCACGCTGCCCTGGTGGCTGCCCGCAAACCTCGTCCGCGACTGGTTGGCGCGCGAGCTGTCGCGCCAGGCGGGCGTGCCCGTGACGATCGGGCGCATGGCGGTGAGCTGGCGCGACGGCGTGGAGATTCGCGACCTGCGCATCGCCTCCCCCGAGGGATTCGCCACGCCCATCGTCCTGGACGCGCCGGTGGTCCGGGCCGAGTTCTCTCCCCTTAACTTTCTGGTCTATCGGCGCATGTCGTGGCTGGACGTCGAGGGGCCCAAGGTCTTCGCCGAGTTCGATCGCGAAGGCAACACCAACGTGGAAATCCTCCAGCGGATGGACAGCGACGTCCAGCCGGAGCAGGTATCGGTGCGGTCGGCCGTCGTGCTGGTGCGCCTGGCGGGGCAGGATCGTCCCCTGCGGCTGGACGTCGGCGATCTCCAGATGCTTTCCGGCCGGACGAAATCGTTGGAACGCCTGTCCCTCTCGGCGCGCCTGGCGCAGACGGGGGCGGTCGCGCCGGTCTCGCTGATGATGTCGGCTGGCGCACCCGAGTCGGAAGTCGCCGCGACCGCCACGCTGCAATTCGCGAACCTCGATCTGGCGCAGTTGCCTCTGATCGCGCTGTTGAACCTGCCGCTGGAACACTTCCAGGGGCGGTGCGGCGGGTCGATTGACCTCCAGCTCAACCGCAGGGCGGTGGTGGACCGCTTCAGCGTGAACCTGCGGATGCGCGGTCTGGACGTCCAACCGGTCGACGGGCCCAGGCTCCCGGTCATCGACGAAGCGGGGGTGCGGATTTCGGCCTCGTTCGATCCGCTGGCGGCGGGGGGCGGCGAGCTGTCGGTCCAGTCGGCCAGCGTCCGCGTGCCGGGCCTGGACCTGGCGGGGCAGGCGCGCCTGAGCCTTTCGGCGTTCGGCGGGCACTGGGAATCGATCCAGATGCTGAGCCTCAAGGGGGTCGTTCAGCCGACGCGCCTGGCGGCGCTGCTGACGGGGCGGGGCGAACTGCCGATGGGCGTGGCGATGGACGGACCGGTCCGCGCCGAGTGCGAGCTGTCGCGCGAAGGCCCCACCGCCGGGTTCGTGTTCTCCGCCGACGCCACCGATGCCGCCGTCCGCCGCGACGGCGACGTGCTCAAGCCCGCCGGGCGCGCGCTGACCGTCCGCCTGGCCGGCGCGTTCGACCGGCGAGAGTGGAAGCTCGTCACCGATCACAGCGAATTCGTGCTGGGGGGCAATCGCCTGCAAGGGCGGGGCACGCTGCACAATTTCCGCGAGATGGTCTCGCACTGGCGCAAGGCCCACACTTCCATGCCGCCCGGCGACCTGTTGGCGGATCTGGCGCGCCTCGATTGGCGCGGCGAATGGGAACTGGCCGACCTGGACGCCCTGCGCGACCTGCTGGGCCCGGCGGCCGCGCCCCTGCGCGACGTGAACCTCAAGGGGCGCGCCAACGGACGGGTTTTCCTGGAGCGCCAGGCCGGCGCGCACCTGCACGTGATGGTCAACGTGCCCGCCGAGTCGGAACTGTCCGTCGGCGCGATCTTCCGCAAACCGCCCGCCACGCCCGCCGGGGCGCGCCTGGACTGCGCGATCGACGTGGACCGCCGCCTGCTGACCGACATGGACATGGACCTCGCCGTCGGAGAGGGGCGCCTGTCCATCGATCGCGCGGAAGTGCGGTTCGAGCCTGGTGACAGGCAGGAGGGTTCCGAACCGGCGGTCCATGCGGGCGGGCTGTTCGGCGTTGACCGCGTTGAGGACGTGCTGCGCTGCCTGCCGGGCGAGACGATGCGAAACGCAGCCGCCCGCGGCGCCGTCGAGGGGCGGTGGAGGCTCGCGCTGGGCCCCGGGCAAGGGCGGGCGGACGTATCGGCCGAGTTCAAGGAAGCCCGCCTGGTCTGGTCCGACTGGTTGGACAAGCCCACGGGCCAGCCTGCCGCCGTCGCCTGCGAGGTAGCCTGGGGCGGCGTGCAGCCGGGGCTGCGAATCGCCGGCGAGTGGAAGTGCGCCGCCGCGCGGGCGACGGGTGCGGTGGTCTTCGCGGGCGAGACGGTTTCCGCCAAGCTGGACGCCGATGTGGCCCGCGCCGGCTGGCTGACGGAAGTCAGTCCCTTGTTGGCGAAACTCCTGGGCGACGACAATATCGCCGGCGCGATGCGCCTTGGCGGGAGCGGGCAGTGGGACGGTCGCGCCGCGCGGTTCGACGTGGCCTGCGACGCCGACGCGATGGAATATGCGTCCGCGCGCCCCGTGCATCGCGTCAAGGCCGCCGGCGTGCCGATGGGGGCGAGCGCCACGGGGCGGATCGTTCCGGGCGAGGGACGCGCCTGGCGGATCGAATGGGTCCGCGCGGACCTGCGCCTGGCGGGAAGCAAGGTTTCCCTCGCTGGCGAGGCGGAGCTCGATCTTGCCCGTCGTCGGCCTGCCGAGCAGCCTTGGGCGCCGGTTGCGATCGAACGTCTTGACGCGACGATCGACGCGCGATTGGCCTTCGGGCGAGACCTGTCGGAACTCGTTCCCGAACTGGAAGATGCGATGGCCCGGCACGCCCTCAGCGGCGCGGCGGCGCTCAAGGCAACCGTTCGCGCCGATTGCGAGCGGATCGCGGTACAAGGACAGGCGGCCTCCGACGGGCTCGCGATGACGCTGGGGCGCGGCGTGCGCGTGCCGGCGGACCTGGCGGCGCGGGCCGAGTTCGAGCTGACCGCGCCGGCCGACCTGCGCAGCGCGCAGCTCAACCACCTGCGCGCGACCGCGGGCGACGCGGGCGTGCTGGCCGACGGAAAGGCGACGTTCCGCGTCGGCGCCGACGGCCTGCCGACGGCCCTGACCGCCGCCGAGTCGCACCTGCACGCCTGGACGACCGATGCCTCGACGCTCTGCCGGCTGGCGCCCGATCTGGAACGCTACGCGCCGGCGGGCAGGGCGAGCGTCGAGCTGGAATGGGCCGGCGGCGAGTCGGGCGAAATCAAGTACCTGGAGTTCCGCGCCGAGGACCTGCGGGGACGTTATCGCGGCAAGGATATTTCCGTCGGCGGCGCGCTGCTGGCAGAGCGCGTGCGACTGGAGGATGACCGCCTGTCGGCCCGGCGCGTGACCACGGACGGCCTGGACCTGCGTGCGGGCGACAATCGCGTCCGCCTGGTCGCCGACCTGTCCGATGTGCCGGCCCGCGCGCGGGGGTCCGCCTGGCTGCTGGGCGAATTCGTGGACAACAAGGACCTGGGCGATTGGCTGATGCCCCCGCCCGCGACGACCAGCCGGGCCGCCAAACTTTCCGACGCCGACTCCGACGCGCTGCGAAAGTCCGCCGACGCCTGGATCGCGCAGGCCAAGGAATTCCTCGTCGCCGCCGAACTGGACCTGCGTTTCCGCCTGGACCGGGTGAACGCCTACGACGCGACCGTCGCGCAGACCTACGACGTCCGTCGCGTCGTCGGGCAACTCGACGTCCGCCAGGGCGCAGCCAAACTGGGATACGTCGGGGCGGTCTGCGGCGGAATCGCGCGCAGCGACATCGCCGTCAATCTCAAGGACGCCACGCCGATGGTGGCCGTTTCCGGTTCGCTGTCCGACCTGATCGCCACGGAGAGCATCCAGCCGCAGATCGCGCAGTTCTTCCCCGGAAACACCGTGCAGGGATACTTCAACCGTCGCGAGCAGGTGCAGTATCCGCTGCGAGACGCCCTTTGCCGGGCGCTGGACCCGCGCTGGCCGTTGCGCCCGGCGGGCGAGGCGAAAACCGTCACGATCGACGGGCTCCTGCGAGGACGGGCCGCGCCGCGATTCGTCGCGAATCTCTTTCCCGGGCTCAACCTCGCCGAGTATCCCTATCAGCGAATGACCGGGTTCACGGAATTCCGCGCGGACGGGACGGCCGAGAACGACATGATCTTCAGCGGCAAGACGTACGACATCTACATCGAAGGCACTACCGACGCCGACAACATCGGGCGATATGAGATCGGGCTGATCCTGCTCGGTTCGCCGCAGACGCCGGAGATGAACCACCGGTACCGCCCGGGGCGGATTCCGATCCTCAAGTGGAAGGCGCGGATCGAAGGGGGCCGTCTCTACGACGAGGAAGTCTCCTATCCCTGGCCGAACGAAACGCTGGGCGTGGTGTTCCTGAAGAACAACCTGTTCTACCGAATCTGGTTGAACGCGAAGAAGCCGTAGAATTGCCCGAGAAGGGCGAATGGCGTACGATGCCCGGCGAGAGGCGCCGCCATGGCTGAGACAAGTACGCGGGACTATGACCACCACCGGGGCAGTGCCCCGCTGCTGCGCCCCACCAGCTGGTGGCGCCTCGGTGGGTTCATGCTGCTGAACGTCGTCGGATTCCTGGCGGTCAACGCCTTCTGGCAGTACCTGTTCCGCGGCGAATGGCTGGATTTCTCCGCCCAGGCGTACCGTCACGACCTGGTCACGCCCCTGGGGGCGGTGCTGGTCAGCCCGTTGAGCATTTTCACGCATCCCTGGATGATCCTGGTGACGGGTCTGCTGCTGGCGACGGTCATCTTCGTTCCGATCCTCGTGGCCGTGCTTTATCGCGCGGGCTTCGCGGCGATTTTCGTGGTCATCGTCATCGCGGTGGGGCATGCGCCGCTGCTGGGCCTGACGCTCGCGCTGGGTTGCGCGCTGGCGGCGCGAACCCGTCTGCGCAGCGACATGCCTTTTGTCGCCGTGTTGCTGGGTCTGGCGCCGCTGGCTGCCTACCTGGGCCTGTCCGCCTACGCGGGGGTGGACGCCGCCATCGTGCCGCTCCAGCGCTGGCTGCTGCTGGTTCCGTTCCTGGTGGCGCTGGTCGCCGCGATCATCGCCGCGACGCTGGTCCTGTCGCTGGCGCGCCTGACGCGGTTCCGTCCGGGCGTCGTCTGGCCGGTGCTGACGGTGATGCTCGCCGCCCCGACGGCCGTGTTTTACACCCGGGTCGGACCGCGCGAGCTGGCCTATGCCCGGATCACCACGCTCAAACTGTCGGAACTGCTCGATGGCGCGGGGGAATTCCGGTCGCCCCTCTCGGCGAACGACGCGATCTTTCCCGCCGTGGCCCGTGAGGAATGGGCGCGGCAGGTTGGCGCCCTGGGCGTCACCGAGCCGCAGCTTCTGGACCATGCCCGCGACCTGCTGACCAAACGGAAGGGGCAACTGATCGAGCAATGCGAGCGGTTCCTCCGGCGATATCCGCCCGGGCCCCGCAGCGCCGAGGTCGCATGGATCCGTGCGCAGTGTCTGTCGCTCCAGTTGGACCGCCGCGCGTTTGACGAAGGGCTCATCCGCTACAGTGCCCGCTACGCGCTGCCGACCTCCCGACCCGCCTGGGAGGCGCTGACAAAGGACTTCCCCGGCACGCCGCAGGCGGCCTTCGCCGAGTTCCGGATCGCCGAGTTCCTGGTGCGAAGCTTGGCCCGACCGCGGGAGAAACTCACCGACGAGGAGAGGTCCCGACGGATTACCCTGGCCGACGAGGCGCTCGAAAAAAGCGAGAGCCGTCTTACGAGCTACGCGAACGAAACCCCAAGGCCCGGAGGATACACCCGCGCCGGGGAGGTGTTCGAGGAGCCCCCCGCGGTCCCTTTGCGGGACTATGCCGCCGAGGTGCGCCTGGCGGCGGCCAGGCTGCTCTGGCTGATCCGGGAAAACCAGGCGGCGGACGATCCGGCGACCGCAACGGTGCTCGCGGAGTACCTTCAGGCCAATCCCCTGGCGGACAACTATTACGGGCAACTGCTGGCGATCATGCAGGATCCATCGCTCCAGGCGGAAAAGACGCGGATGGAGGACAACCTCCGCCTGGCGCTGGCGATGACCGCCCCCAGCGAGCGGGATCGCGTCGAGGCGCTGATCGCGCTGTCTCGCGAATTGAACGACGCCGCCATCGAGGCCAACTACGAGCTGGGCAGACTCGTGCTCCAGAAGCCCCAGTTGCGGAAGCGCCCCGACGTTTCGCCGGCGGAGACGTATTTCAAGCGCGTCACCGGCGCACCGGTCAGCCCGTTCATCGAGCCCGCGGCGGATCGGTTGAAGTGGTTGGGAACCCGTCCGGCGAGGTGATCAGGCGCGGACGGCGGCGGTCTGCTCGGCAAGGCGGCGCAGGATGCCGTCCACCTGTCCGTCCACGCGGCGGATTTCTTCCTCCTCGGCGCGATGCCGGCCCCATCGCAGGCGGTAGTAGAACGCCACGATTTCCTCCAAGGTAGAGGCGGGCAGGTTCAGCGTTCGGGCTGCGGCGCGGGCGGCGGCCAGCGGTGTCTGTTCGACACGCAACGAAACCCCCTGACGCTCCAGGGCGTCAAAGAGCCGTTGGATGAACTTCAGGTGCGACAGCGGAACCGCGTAACGACTCTGCGCCAGGCGGCGTTGGCGGCGCCATCGGAACACGTGGCGGAATACGAGGAACGCCTCGATGCCCACCGTGGCGAGGGCCAGGACCGCCACCAGCCAGATCACCGGCGTGTCCAGCCGGCCGTTGACCAGCAGGTTCCACAGGGCGCTGCCCAGCGCAACGCAGGCGGCGACGACCGCGTTCCACGCGTCGGCGAGGCGCTTGCCGATTGCCTGCCAGAGGTTGCGACGGGCGAAACTGTCGAACCCGATCACCCGTTCGCGCCAGCTGAACGCCAGACTCTCCCAGAAGTCGTTGACAGACTGCCACCAGGAAGAGGAAGCCGGTTCGCTCGCGGAGGGGGTTGGGTCGAACAGGACCCAGTCAGAGGTGGGCGTGAAAACCTCGACCCAGGCGTGCGCGTCGCGCTCGCGCACGAGCAGCAGGTCTCCGCTGAGTCCCGTGGGGTCCACGTGGAACCCGATGACCAGGCGCGCCCGCACGTCCAGCGCGTTGCACATGACCGCCATCGCCGTGGCGAAATACTCGCAGTGCCCGCGTTTCATGTGGAACAGGAAGTCCTCCACGCCGTCGCGGGAATAGTCGGCCTTGCTGAGGTCCAGTGTGTAGCGGAACGAGCTCTTAAGCCTGCCAGCCAGCCGTGAGGCGATCGCCAGATCGAGCTGCTCGCGCGATTCCCCGCCTTGCTCTCGCTTTTGGAGCAAATCGTCGCACCATTTCCTCGCCAGTTCGTTGACGCGCGGGTGAACGTACGCGCCGGTTCTCGGCGTTCCGAGGCCGAATTCCTTCCGCAGTCCGGCCAGGTATTCCCGTTGTGCGGGGTTCAGGGTCAGCCAGGACCAGACGCGGTAGCGGATCATGGTCGTCGTATGCGCGTGGGGCATCAGGGTGAGATCCAACTGGGGCGAGATGCGGATTTTTGCGTCGTCGCTTTCGACCTTGACGGGCGCGTACGCGGCGAATCCGCCCGGCGTCAACCAGGAAATCGCCGCCACCTCCTGGAGCAACGCCCCTTCCAGCAGCGCATCGGGCGGGGGGTTCGGAGTCCAAGGGGTTTGGACGCCGTAGAATCCCAGCGAAGGACCGGAGAGCCACTGCGAGTTCTCATAGAAGGAGTAGGCCCGCAGTCGCAGGTAATAGGCGGTGGGGGGGAGGGCTCGGCCGGGCTCGTCGGTTCCCAGACGGACCTTCATGACGACGCGATCGGACTGGTACACCTGCCGCGCCTGCCCGAGGCGGATGGTGTCGGGAAATCCGGTGATCGCCTTGGGATCACGGGCTCCGATATCTTCGGCCGTGAGGGAACCATGCGGCGCCGCCAGAAACACCAGCACACCGGTCGCCAGCGCCCCGGCCATCACCAGCGCCACCCGCCTTCGCAGTGCCCGCGCCGGCCAGTGCCGACCGACGTTCCACGCCAGGCGCCGCGCCTCCAGCGGGGCGCGCTCGTTCGACAGGCGATCGGCCGCCACGGCGTCCAGGCCCCGTTTGAGGGTGAAAATCATGGCCGTATAACAGGCCACCAGCAGGTAGACGACCAGCAGGATCGCGTACCACAGCGCGCCGGTCCGCAGCGTGGCGCCCAGCACCAGCAGCAGGCTCAGCAGGAGCATCTGCACGTAGTCGCGGTTGGTTTTCCGCTCGAACAGCTTGCACAGCTGGATCAGGATCATGAAATGCCCGAGGGCTTCGAGAGACTCGGTGTTCCTGAACAGCTCGACGATCAGGGCCGCGGCGGCCATCAACACGCCCGTGTTGACGAACACGCGATGGACGTAGACTTCGTGTCCCCGCTGACTCGCCAGGACGTTGACTCCGACGGCGAGGGTGGCCAGCAGGAGGAAGAACAGGTTCCCCGCGGGATCGCGCAGGCTGAACAGGAGGATCCCCAGCCAAATCATCAGCAGCAAGGGCCTCTCGAACCTCTTGCGTTCGGTGACGAGGAGTTCCGCCTGGGTGAAGCTTCGGAGCGGCATCAGGAGGCCTCCTCTTGGGAGGGATGGACGTTGTCCTCGAAGATCCGGTCCAGTTGCTCCGAGTCCAGGACGGTCAGGTGTCGGCAGGCGCGACGGACGGCGCGGAGGGGTTCATCCGGGAGCTTGCGGTCGTCGGGGGTGACGAGCACCACCTGCGCCTGGTGGAACATCCCGCGGGGCAGCAGGGAGATCGCCCGGTCCAGGGGCAGGTCCTGCTGCGTCTCGACATCCGCCAGCGCATCGAGCAGGTCGCGCCGGTGTCCGCGCCCCATTTCCGCCGGGTATACGGCGGCGTCGAGTCGCCGCGCGAACGCCAGGCCCACCTTGTATCCCCGCACGAACGCCCGGTCGATCAGCGTGGCGGCGAAGCGGATCATGCGTTCCCGGCGTGCCAGTCCCAGTTCCGAAAGGTCCCGTGTGTGGGTGTCCAGCATCACGTAGAGCATTTCGGGCAGCGGCTTGGCCATCTCGCGAACGACAGGCGTGCGGCGGGTGGCGGAACGCCGCCAGTGGATCCACCGCGGGTTGTCATCGGGGCGATACTCGCGCAGCCCGAAGAACTCGTCCTGCCCGCCGGTGGCGGGGCTGGGGGCGAACGACGACGTCTCCACTGCGCCGCGGAGAAGCAGTTCGCGCCGGATGCGCCCTTTCGCCGGCCAGATGACCAGCGACGCGCTGCGCGGCAGGCGGATGAACGCGTCCACCAGCCCGAAAGGAAACCGCGTGCCCAGTTGCACCTCGTGCAGGCGGATGCGCCCCCGCCGGTGCGCGATGAAGCGGGCGCCCGCCCGGAACACGCTGCGCGAGGGCAGGTGGACGCAATACCCCGCCGCCTTCTCGATGCCCTCGGGCGCGAGTTCCTCGACCTTCAAACCCAGGCAGGGGGTGCGCCGGCGGATGTTCCGCAGGAAGTACCCGAAATGCACCGTCTGGTTCTGCCAGGCGCGGTCGGGAACCTCGCGATGGATCTCCACCGCAAGGACCGATCGGCGCGCGATGACCGCGGACATGTGCAGGCAGCCCATCATCACGCCGAACAGGACGTACATCATCGCGTTGGGGTTGCGGACGGCCACCACGCCCACCAGCAGGCTGATGCCGAGGAACGCCCATCCCGCGCCGGTCAGGCGGAAGCGCGTCGGAATAGCCCTGGGGCGGCGCTGGGGCATGGGACATCTCCGCGATCACTGGGGAACGGGAATGGTCTCGAGGATTTTCTCGAAGATGGCCTCGGCGGCTGCGGCGGATCCGTCGTGCGTGAACGCGCGGGTCAGCAGGCGGTGGGCGCAGACAGGCGTGGCGAGCGCCTTGACGTCGTCCGGCACGACGTACTCGCGCCCGTCCAGCATCGCCGACGCCCGCGCCGCCTGGGTCAGCGACAGCGAACCGCGCGGCGAGACCCCGATGGTCAGTTCGTCGCTGCGGCGGGTCGCCTCGGCGATGGCCAGAATGTAGTCCAGGATCGCGTCGTCCACCCGCACCGTCAACACCCGGTCCTGCAACGCGATCACGTCGCCCACGCCCATCACCGGGCGCAGCGCTCCCAGGCGCGTCCGCGCCGGCTGGGTCTTGAGAATCTCCCGCTCGGTCCCCTTGTCCGGGTAGCCCACCCGTACGCGGATCATGAACCGGTCGAGCTGGTTTTCCGGTAGGAAATACGTTCCCTCGAACTCGTAGGGGTTCTGCGTCGCCAGCACCATGAACGGCGGGCCCAGGGGGTAGGTCTTCCCGTCGGTGGAGACCTGCGACTCGTTCATCGCCTCCAGCAGGGCGCTCTGGGTGCGCGGGGTGGTGCGGTTGATCTCGTCGGCCAGCAGGATGTGCGCGAAGATCGGCCCGCGCTTGAAGGTGAACTCTCCCGTCGCCGAGTCGTAGACGCTGACGCCCAGGATGTCGCTGGGCAGCAGGTCGGGGGTGAGCTGGATGCGGCTGAACTGGCAGTCGATGGACCGGGCGATGGCGCGGGTCAGGACGGTCTTCCCGACGCCGGGGACGTCTTCCAGCAGGACGTGTCCCCTGGCCAGCAGCGCCACGAGGACCTGGCGGACCGCCTCGTGCTTGCCCAGGAGGACCGATTCGATGTTGTTCCGGAGGGCGGCGAGTTTTTCAAGTTCCGTCATCTCAGTACCTTCGCTTACAATACATTAACGCGGCCCGGGCCTGACTATTATAACATTTTCGCCCTGGGGCGAGTGGGTTTTTGCCCCGGCGAGGCGGCGGCAGCCGGCTGCCGCGACGCGAGGATGCCATGTTTACCGGAATCGTGCGACATGTCGGAAAGGTGCTCTCGGCGGCTGCGAGCCCGGCGGGGCGGCGACTGCGCATCGACCTGGGCCCGCTGGCGGAAGGACTGGCGTTGGGCGACAGCGTAGCCGTCAACGGCGCATGCCTGACCGCCTGCGCCATCGAGGGCGCCGCGGCCGAGTTTGACGTTGTAGCCGAGACCCTCGCCCGCACCACCCTGGGCGAACTGAGCGTTGGGGCGGGCGTGAACCTGGAGCGATCGCTTCGCGCGGGCGACGCGCTGGACGGGCATATCGTGCAGGGGCACGTGGACGGGCAGGCGGAACTTCGCGCCATTCGTCGCGGCGGGCAGTGGGTGCTGGACTTCGCCGCCCCGCGCGACCTGACCGCCCAGATGGTGCCCAAGGGTTCGGTGGCGCTGGACGGCGTGTCGCTGACGCTCGTGGACGTGACGGAAGAGCGGTTCAGCGTGGCGCTGATCCCGACGACGCTGGCGGAGACGACCCTCGGCCGGCTGAAGGTCGGCGGACGCGTGAACGTCGAGACCGACGTCATCGGGAAATACGTGCTGAAGTGCCTGGGACGCCTCGGCACGCCGGGCGGCGGACTGACGCTCGAAAAGCTCCGACAGGCCGGGTTCGACTGAGAAAGGGAAGAGGTGAGAGGGGAGAGGTGAGAGAGCCGTCGTGACGTTGTTGCCCTGTTTGCGGTTATGCCGCCATGTGCGTGCGGGATTTTCGCGAACGGCAAGAGCATCGCCTTCTCTCTAACCTCTCACCTTTTTTGCGGGAGAGAAGAACGACGTGGCGGAGAATCGTCCAACAATCGGGATCACGATGGGCGACCCCTGCGGGATCGGGGCCGAGATCATCGTCAAGGCGCTGGCCGACGCCGACCTGCGCCGCCGCGCGAGCTTCGTCATCTTCGGGCTCAGCGAGCAACTCGCCTACACGGCCGACCAGCTCGAAATCTCCCTGCCGTTCTACCGCGACCACCACGAGGACATCCGCCGCTACGTCAGCGACCTGGTGGTGCTGGACTACGACGAGATCACCCAGCCGGCGACGATGCCCCGCGGGCCCAGCAAGATCGGCGGAAAATCCTCCATGGCGTTCTGCGAGGACGCGATTTCCGCCGCCCAGAACGGGCTGATCGACGCGATCATCACCGCGCCGATCTCCAAGGCGTCGTGGCATCTCGCAGGGCATCGCAAGTACCCCGGGCACACCGAGCTGCTCGCCGAGAAATGCAAGTGCCGCCACGTGGCGATGATGTTCGTCTCGCCCCGCCTGCGGGTGGTCCTGGCGACCATCCACACCTCGCTGATGGGCATTCGCGACCTGCTGACCATCGGCTGCGTGTTCAACCCGATCGACCTGGCCGACCGCGCCCTGCGGGAATGGTTTGCGGTCGAAAGCCC
This sequence comes from Planctomycetota bacterium, assembly GCA_029553505.1. Classification (GTDB taxonomy): domain Bacteria; phylum Planctomycetota; class Phycisphaerae; order SM23-33; family SM23-33; genus UBA12270. The sequence goes on along the minus strand of JAKPKY010000113.1, from coordinate 56,240 downwards.
GCGGATTGCCGTCTGTGGGCTCAACCCGCACGCGGGCGAGGACGGCGCCTTCGGCGACGAGGAGCAGCGGGTCATCGCGCCGGCCGTGCTCATGGCGTCCGAGGCGGGCATCCGCGTCAGCGGGCCGTTCCCAGCCGATACCGTCTTCCTCAAGGCCCTCGAGGGAAAATTCGACTGCGTCGTGGCCATGTATCACGACCAGGGGCTGATCCCCGTCAAGCTGCTGGGGTGGCGCGACGCGGTCAACGTCACGCTGGGCCTGCCGATCGTCCGCACGAGTCCGGATCACGGGACGGCCTTCGACATCGCCGGAAAAGGAAAGGCCGACCCGGCCAGCATGAAGGCGGCCATCCATCTCGCCATCGACTTGGCCGCCAACCGCGCCGCCCGCGAACGGCGCTCGGCGAGGCAGCCTACGGTCGGGAAATGAATCCCTGTCCGTCGCGCCCCGTATCCTCCCTTGCGGAGGTCTGGCGCGCGACGGTTTGGAACGAGGACGCCGCGATGATCGACCTGCCCATCGGGAAACAGACATTCGATTTTGACTGTGGGGCCAAGGCGCTGCAACTCGTCCTGACCTACTACGGCATGGACGTTCGCGAAGACGAACTGATGAAGCAACTGAGCACCGGAAAGGATGGAACCCCCGCGAAGAACATGATTGCCGTCGCCAGGGAGAAGTGGGGCCGGGTCTTCGCGGAGGTCGGGGTGTCCTTGGAGACCCTCAAGGAATACGTGGACCGGCACATTCCCGTCATCGTGCTGGTTCAGGCATGGGCCGACAAGTACATGACCCTTGCCGACTGGCGGGAAGACACGCATGACGGGCACTACGCCATCGCCATCGGGCATCAGGACGGAATTCTCGTGTTCGAGGATCCCTGGTCCTATCGGCGGACCTGGCTGACGGACGAGGAATTTCTTGCTCGTTGGCATCACGTGGAACCGCGAACGGGCGAACGGCTTGAGCATTTTGCCATGGTCTTGCTCGGGAATCCGCCCGCACAAAAAGAAGTCGAACACATGGATTGACATTTTCCGCAGGCCTCGGTGCGCAAACGGGGCTGCCCCTGGGGCGGCCCCGTTCTTTGCGCCGGGGGGCAAATCGCCTTGACTTGACCGGGGGGCATTCGTACCCTTATCAGGCTCGCGACCCGCCGAGGGCGGGAGTGCGCTGTCTCAAGGCAACGCCCGACGTTGTAAGACCCGGAGCATGGGCGTGTAAGGACTATTTGGGAGTCGAACGTGGGATACAACTGCGTGGTTTGCGTCAAGCAGGTGCCGGACACCAAGAAGATCACCGGCGAGGCGATGAAGGAAGACGGAACGGTCAACCGGGCGGCGTTGCCGGCCGTGTTCAACCCCGAGGACCTGAACGCCCTCGAGGCGGCGCTGGCCGTCCGCGACCAGTACGGCGGGACCGTCACCGTGGTGACGATGGGCCTGCCCGCCGCCTGCGCCGTCCTCCGCGAGAGCCTCTTCCGCGGGGCCGACCGGTCCGTGCTGATCACCGACCGCCGGGCGGCCGCTTCCGACACCCTCGCCACCAGCTACATCCTCTCCTGCGCCGTCAAAAAGCTCGGCGCCGACCTGGTGTTCTGCGGGCGGCAGGCGATCGACGGAGACACCGCGCAGGTCGGCCCGCAGCTGGCGGAAAAGCTGGGCTATAACCTGGTGACGTACATGGAGGAGTTCCTCGGCTGCCGCGAGCGGACGATCCGCCTGAAGCGCAATGTCGGCAACGGCTGGGAAATCGTCTCCTGCCCAATGCCCGCGCTGGTGACCGTGATGGAGAGCGCCAACACGCCGCGTCCCCAGGCGGCCAAGAGGCTGATGAAGTACAAGAAGGCCCTGTCCAAGGCCGAGGTGCAGGCCAAGGCCGAGCACATCCTCGAGGGCGATTTCGAGAACTACACGGCCGAGTTGAAGGCCGCCGAGGTCGAAAAGCACTGCGGAAAGCTTGCCGAGCGCGGCCTGCTGATCGAGCAGTGGAACCTGGACGATCTGGGCGCGGACCTGGCCTGGTGCGGCATGAGCGGCAGCCCGACCAAGGTGCACCGCATCCAGTCGGTGGTGCTGACCGGCGGGGAATACAAGGAATTCCCGCCGAACGACGAAGGCATCGCCCGCCTGATCGGCGAGTTGATCGAAGAGCATACGATCGGTTAACCAGTTAACGAGTTACCCAAGGAAACACGATGATCGAAGTCAACCGAAAAGGCGAAGTCTGGATCTTTGCCGAGCAGGAAGACGGCAAACTGTCGGACGTTCCGCTGGAACTGATGAGCAAGGGGCAGGAACTGGCGTGCACGCTGGGCGTTCCGCTGGCGGCCGTCCTGCTGGGCAAGAACGTCGCGCCGCTGGCGAGCAAGCTGATCGCCCACGGCGCCGACAAGGTGTACCTTGCCGAGGACGAGCGCCTGGGGCACTACCAGGCGAAAGGCTACTGTCACCTCATCTGCCGCCTGATCGAGCAGTACAAGCCGCAGGTGTGCCTGTACGGCGCGACGCCGATCGGGCGCGATCTGGCGCCCACGGTGGCGTCGGCCATGAAGTGCGGGCTGACGGCCGACTGCACCGACCTCCAGATCGGCGACCACAGCGACCCGGTCTCCAAGGTCGAGCACAAGAACCTGCTGTTCCAGATCCGCCCGGCGTTCGGCGGAAACATCATCGCGACGATCGTCAACCCGAGCCGCTGGCCCCAGATGGCGACAGTGCGCGAAGGCGTGATGCACATGCCCGCCGCCGACGCGTCGCGCAAGGGCGAGATCGTCCGCGTCAAGGCCGACCTGGACGGCGTGACGCTTCCGCTGACGATCGAGGAAAGCCACCGGCGTGAGAAGAAGGTGAACCTCAAGGCGGCCCGGATCATCGTCGCGGGCGGGGCGGGCGTGGGCAGCCGCGAAAACTTTCGTCCCCTGTGGGACCTGGCCAACGCGCTCGGCGGGGCGGTGGGCGGATCCCGCGCCGCGGTGGACCTTGGCTTCATCGACCACGACCACCAGGTCGGGCAGACCGGAACCACGGTGCGCCCGGCGCTGTATATCGCCGCGGGCATCAGCGGCGCCGTCCAGCATCGCGCGGGCATGCAGGAAGCCGCCAAGATCCTCGCGATCAACAACGACCCCGACGCGCCGATCTTCTCCATCGCCCATTTCGGCATCGTGGGCGACCTGAACGTGGTGGTTCCCAAGATCATCAAGGCCGTCCGCGGCGGCGTGAAGGTCGAATCGCTGGCGGAAAAGTGCAAATAGCCCGAAGGGTCCGAACTGCCGGAATCCCGCAGGGATGAGCGTACAGGCAGGGATGAACGCAGATGAACACGGATAGAAAAAAGGTACAAGATGACAGCGAAATCTCACGCACGGGAGATCGTTTTCTTTGTACCCGGAGGAGAAGGAGAACCTGTTCCGTGGGGTAGTAGCAAGCAATGGAAATGGAGAGAAGCGGTAGTTACTGCCGCCAAAAAAGCGAAAGAAAATGGTTGGCAGGCCGCAGATAACAATCTCTTTGATGTGGAAGTAACATTCTGGATGCCGAATCCACTGAAATCTAGCGGTGATCTTGACAATCTGGTTAAACCTGTGCTGGACGCGCTCTTTGTGTCTCACAATTCGCAGGTGGAAGGCAGCAAAGGCTTCAAAGAAAGCGGAATTAAATGTGCCTGTAAAGTCCAGGGCGCATTGGCGAAGTGTGACGATGATCGCGTTGTGAAACTAGTGTTGGAAAAGAGATGTGTAGGCCAACAAGAAAAATGCCAGTGTGGTAAGGTCCACGAGCAATCAGGTGCGTGTGTACGAGTTTCAATGTTAGGATAAGAGAACAAATTTTTATCTGCGTGCATCCGCGTTTATCCCTGCAAAAAAGAGAAAGAAGCGATGGCCAATTTCTACCGAGACAATGAGGATATTCAATTCCTCTTTCATCACATGAACCTCAAGCGGATCGCGGCGATCCAGGAAGAGGGCTTCTGCTTCGCGAAGGAGTACGACTTCGCGCCCGCCGACGCAGCCGACGCGGTGGACAACTACGAGCGGATCCTCGATTCCCTGGGCGAGATCACCGGTTCGCACATCGCCCCGACCGCCGGAGACACCGACCTGGCGGGCAACCAGCTCAACGAGGACGGAACGGTCACCCGCGCGCCGGGCATCGCCCAGGCGATCCGCCTGCTGGCGAAGGCCGACCTGATGGGCTTCACCCTTCCGTACCGCTTCGGCGGGATCAACTGCCCCCAGGTGCTGTTCACCATGACCAACGACATGGTCTCCCGCGCCGACGCCTCGCTGATGAACATCTACGGGCTCCAGGGCAACGCCGACACGATCAACGCCTTCGCGTCCGAGGAGATCAAGCAGGAGTACCTGCCGAAGATGGCCAGCGGCGAGTGGACCGGCGCCATGGTTCTCACCGAGCCCGACGCGGGCAGCGACCTGCAGGCCGTCAAGACCCGCGCCTACCAGGACGACCAGGGCAACTGGTTCATCCACGGCGTCAAGCGGTTCATCACCAACGGCTGCGGCGAGGTGCTGCTGGTGCTGTCCCGCACCGAGCCGGAAATCTCCGACGGGCGGGGACTGAGCCTGCTGGTCTGCCGCAACGACGACACCGTCAAGATCCGCCGCCTGGAGAACAAGCTGGGCATTCACGGAAGCCCGACGTGCGAGATCTTCTTCGACCACACGCCCGCCAAGCTCATCGGCGAGCGCCAGCGCGGGCTGATCACCTACGTCATGAGCCTGATGAACGGGGCGCGCGTGGGCATCGCCGCGCAGAGCCTGGGCATCGGCGAGGCGGCCTACCGCGTCGCCCGCGACTACGCCCACAGCCGTAAGCAGTTCGACACCGCCATCGAGAACTTCCCCGCCGTCCGCGAGTTGCTGGTCAAGAGCCGCGTGGACCTGCTGGCCGCCCGGGCGCTGACCTACCACGGCGCGTACTGCGTGGACCTGGAGAACGGCGCGCTGCGGAAGCTCGAGTTCGGGAACGTCACCGACCCGACCGAGAAGAAGGACCTCCGCACCGAAGCCCGCAAGTACGGACGCGCCAACAAAGTGCTCACGCCGATGAGCAAGTACTACGCGTCGGAAATGTCCATGCGGGTGTCCAACGACGCCATCGCGGTGCTCGGCGGCAGCGGATACATGAAGGACTATTCCGTCGAGCGGCACCTGCGTGACAGCCGCATCACCACCATTTACGAGGGCACCAGCCAGCTTCAGGTGGTCGCTGCCGTCGCCGGCGTGGTGAGCGGGACGTGCCACACGATCGTCGAGGAGCTGATCGCCCGCGACTGGCCGGAAGAGGTCGCCCCGCTCGTTGAGGAAATCCGTGTTGGACTGGCGCTGCTGGACGAGGCGGTGGAGTTCGTCAAGGCCCAGCCGGGAACCGCCTACCGCGACCTGCACGCCCGCCGGCTGGTGGACATCGGCGTGTACCTGGTGGTGGCGTCGCTGTTCTGCGATCACGCGGCCGCCGACCCCGAGCGCCTTCCGCTGGCGAAGTACTGGCTCGCCTGGCGCATGCCGGAAATCCGCATGCTGAAGGAGCAGGCCTGCTCCGGGAACCTCGCACCGGTGGACGAGTTCGAGGTGCTGGCGGGCCCGGTGCCCGTGGTGGACTAAGAGCCTAGCTCTAAGTCTGCGTCGCAATTTTGCGTCACAAATCGCCCCCGGCGGCTTTCGCTGCCGGGGGCTTTCTTGTATACCGAAGCCTGCCGCCACAGGCGGCGCTCGACCTGGCGGGAGGAATTCTTGCCCTGGATGGAAGACAAGCTGGCGCCGGCCGACCTGGCCCACCCCTGGGCGCGAGACCTGGCGTGCATCGCGCTGCTGGCGGCGCTGGCGGCGGCGCTGCTGCCGACGTGGCAGTCGGACGGTGACTTCTATCGCAGCAACGTCGTGGGCGTGATGCTCTCGCCGTGCCTGCCGGCGGCGCTGGGCATGCTGCTGGCGCTGCGTTGCGGGGTGATCGACCTGAGCGTCTGGGGCGTGATGGGCGTCGGTGGGCTGGTGGCGGCAGGGTTGCTCCGCGCGAAGGTTCCCGCGGCGACGGCGTTCGTGGCCGCGGGCGGCGCGGGGCTGGTTCTCGGCGCAATCAACGGCGCGCTGACAGCGGGGTTGAAACTTCCCAGCGTGATCGTCACCGCGCTGGTGGGCGGCGCAATCGTCTTGGTGGCGGCGCGGGCGGTCCCCGTGCGATCGCTGGACGTTCCGGAAGACGCCTTCGACGCGTGGCGACTTCCGCTGCATGCTGCCGTGGAGGAGGGCGCGCCGTCCGAGGGCAGCACGGCCGGAACCCTCGATGCCCGACCGCTGCTCATCACCCGCATGATGGTCGTGCTGGGCATTTACGCGGCGGCGATGGGCGTGCTGTTCGGTCACGACCTTGCGTCCAAGTCCGTCGGGCAGGGGCATCCTGCCGGGCTGCGGATCGGCCGCAGGGGACGGGTGTTCCTGGCGCTCTGCGCGTCGGGCGTGCTTTCGGCGCTGGCCGGGGCGGTCTGGTTGATCGATTACGGGTCCGCGCCGGTTCCCTCGCAGTGGGTGGGGGATTTGCGTCTTCCGGCCGCCGCCGCGATGGCGGGGGGGCTGCTGCTCGGCGGGCGCGGGCGGGCCATGCTCGCCGCCGTACTCCTGCCCCCGGCCATGCTGCTGGCGACCGTCTGGTGGCTCAATACCGTTCCGGTCGAGATCGCCGGCGCTGCTCCGCAGCTTGCGGTGCTGCTCGCGCTGGTGCTGGTCGCGCACCTCGCGACGGCGCGGGCGCTGGCGTCGAAAGACGGCGCGCGTGTGCTGGCCGTGGTGGCGATGGCGGTTTCCGTCGCGGCATTGCTGACGGCCGGCTGGGCGGCGCGCCATTCCGCATGGGGTGCGAAGGTCCGCCTGATGGTGACGGGCGTCGGACTGGGCGGAGGGGCGGTCCTGTTGCTGCTCTTGCGAAAACTGACGATCCGACAGAAAGCCTCGCCGGCTGACGCAGTGGGCTCGCCTTAACCCTTGGCGGGTTTCGCCGCGAACAGGACGATGTTCCGCATGATCTCGTAGGCGGAGCCGCCCTCGTCTCCTTCGCCGGGGTCGTATCCGTCCACCCCGTAGGCGGGGTAGCCCACCAGCCCGGCCGTCAGGTCCTCCGAGCTGTACAGCACGAGAATTCTCCCGTCATCGGCCATGACGGCCCGCAGGTTCGGGCCCTTCATGCCTCCGAGCTTGCGCCGGGTCATGGGGCGATACTTGACCGACTCGATCTCCATGCCCTTGATCTGGAACAACGGCGACGTCGTCGCCAGCGCACGGAGCTTGTCGGCGCCGAAGAGTTCGTCCAGAAGCTTGCGTGCGGAGGCGTCGAAGTCCTTGGCCTCGCCGGCCGACCCGCCCGCGGCGCTGACGACCAGCAATCCGCCGCCCTCGACGAACGCCTTGAGCGCCGCCTTCTGTTGCGCCGGAAGGGCAAACGCCCGCGTCCCCGTCAGCACCGCCACGGACGCCGCGCCGCCGGGCAGCTGGTCCGCCGGAACCGGTCCGGAAATCTCCAGCGCCGTTTTGGTGTTTTTCAGCAGCAGCCGGGCGAATCGCTCGTGGGCAAGCGGCTCGGGGTTGCAGTTGCCCTCGTGCTGCACGACGGTCAGTTTGACCGTCCGCTCGGGCTTGACGGAGGGCTTCTCGGGCCAGGGCGACACGCCGCGATGGCGGAATCGCTTGTCGGTGATATACATCACGAGGTTCGCGGCTGTCTCGAAGGAGTTTTTCTGCGTCGCGCTCAGGTCGAGTTGCCAGTGGCGCGCCAGGTCGTCGTCGACGTGGACGACCAGTGGGCGGATTCCGTTGGAGGCCACGAACATTGCCGGCCGGCCCGGAATCTTGAAATGCACCGAGTAGAGGGGGTGGTCGGGAGGAATCGCCGTCAGCGGATATTCGGGAAAGAGTTTCTGATACAGCTCGCGGATGCCTTTTCGGAATCCGTGTCCCGAGCATTCGGAGACGCTGAAGAGCGTGCCCCCCTGGAGGACGTACTGTCGGAGCTTGTCGATCTGCTCGTCGGTGAACTTGGGCGTCTCGTCGCCGGCGAGGTAGAGGATCGGCGCGTCGTGCCACTCGCTGACGGGCACTTTGAGATTGATGATCTGCCAGTTGAGGGTGGCCTCGAATGTCCGGCTGAGCCAGCGGGTCAGGGTCGCCATGTCGCGGGGGCGGTTGTTCCAGTCGCCGTCGTACTGGAGCTTGTTGAAGACCACGGTGTGCCGCCCGCGCACGAGGAACAGCAGGGCGTATCCGGTGGAGACGTGCGGCCCGAACAGCTTCATGGAGTACGGATCGACCCAGGAGCCGTTCTTGGCCTGCAGGCCCAGCAGCTTCGTGGCGCCGAGTTTGTACCAGTCGTGCTCTCCGAAGTATTTGTACCCGCTCGCGAGCGCCACGCGCTCGATGCCATAGAGCGAGTAGAGCAGCCAGTTCCTTCCGCCGGACTTGAAGGCGTCCAGGAAGTTCTTTTCCAGCCAGGCCATGCCCTTGTCCAGCGCGGGGATCTCGGTGTTCGCGCGGCAGTTGGCGAACCGCGCCGCGTAGAGGTTGTCCAGGCAGACGTAGAGGCTCGCGACGCCCGCAAGGGTCATCGAGATGTGGGAATAGTCGTCGTGCTCGCGGTTGTAACCCCATCCGCCGTCGCTCTTCTGGTCCTTGATCCAATGGTTCATCGCGAGCTGCCAGTATCCCGTCGGCACCTCGACGTCGCCGCGGGCGCCGACCCAGACGCCCAGGTTTCCGTACTGGGTCCGCGAGTTGGACCAGGAGGCGTTGGCCGCCGGGGTCTGCCCGCGCGAGAGGTACCCGTATCGCCCCTGGCGGCTGATGGAGTTCACCAGCAAGCGCACGTCCGCGGCGAGGTAGCGGCGGAACTTGGGGTCGTATCGCGTGGCGGCCTCCCAGGCGCAGGCGCGCAGGCCGATTCCGTAGGTCGATTCCCCCGGCGTCTTGGACAGGAAGTCCAGCGCCTTGGCCAGGCGCTTGTCCTGGGGGCTGATTCCGTTTTCCAGCAGGGCGTAGGCGCAGATGGCCGTCGCGCCGACGTTGGTCTCGCCTTTGTTCTTTGGGCCTTCAGGCACGGCGCCCCAACTGCCGTCGGGCGCCTGCTGCGACCAGAGGTAGGCGATGCCTTTTTCGATCGCCTGATCCACCGCCCGATCGCTGTACACCACCGGCGGATTCTTGTCGGCGGCCTGCGCCCCGGAACCAAAGACCAGCAGCGACAGGAAAATCGCAAGAGTCGCGATTCTGTCCATCCCGATCACCTCCACGTCGAAAGGGAATCGCTTTTATTTTTCCGCCGTGACGGGTTGTGAGGCCGCCGGCGGGGGCTTGGACGTTTCGTCCGCGACCATCAGCACGATGTTCCGCAGGATCTGGTAGGCGGAGTTGGGCTGTTGCGATCCGCCGGGATCGTAGCCGTCCAGGGACGCGGCGGGATAACCCACCAGACCGGCGGTGAGGTCTTCACTGCTGTACAGCACGCCCAGCCTGCCGTCGGCGCTGACGACGGCCTGGAGGTTGGCCGTCTTGGCGTTGGAGAGCTTCTTGCGGGTGATGGGTCGATACCACACCCGCTCGATCTCCAGGCCCTTGCGCTGGAAGAGCGGAGAGAGCATGGCCAGCGGCCGGAGACGGTCCAGCCCGTAGAGTTCGGCCAAAAGCTTCCGGGCCGACTTGTCAAACGCCGCGCCGCCGCAGGCGGCCCCGCCCGCGGGATCGATCAGGAGCGTGCCGCCCGACTCGACGAATTTCTTGAGCGCCTCCTTGTCGGACGACGAGAAGGCGAACGCCCCGGTCCCGGTGAGGGTGGCGAGCTTGGCCCCGCTGTCGGCAAGCTTGGAGATCTCGATGGGGCCGACGACTTCCAGACCGGTCTGGGTTTCCTTCAGCAGCATGCGGGCGAACCGCTCATACGCCAGCGGTTCCGGGTCGCAGTTGCCCTCGTGGCGGATTCGGGCGATCTTGACGGTCCGCGCGGGCTTGACCGTGGGGGCCTCCGGCCAGAGGCTCACCCCGCGGCTGCGAAGTTGCTTGTCCGTGACGTACATGAAGATATTGGCGGCGATGTCAAACGACGGCTTGGCCATCGCCATCCGCTGGAGCTGCCAGTCCAGCGAGAGGTCGTCGTCGGTGTGGATGACCAGCGGGCGGATGCCGTTGGAGATCGTCCACAGGCTCATCCGTGCGGGGAACTTCTTGAAGTAGATGTGGTACAGGTCGTCCTTCGGATCGACTTCCGTCAGGGGGTAGGAGGGGAAGAGTTTCTTGTAGACGTCGCGCATGGACTTTCGGAACTCTCCGCCGTGGCACTCGGTGACGCTGAAGATGGTTCCTCCCTGCCAGACGTACTGGCGGAGCTTCTCGATGTCCTCGTCGGTGAACTTGGGCGCCTTGGAACCGGAGATGTAGAGGATGGGCGCGTCGTGCCACTCGCGCACCGGGGCCTCGAGGTTGATGACCTGCCAGTTGACGGTGGTTTCGAAGGTGCGGCTGATCCAGCGGGTCAGGCTGGCCATGTCGCGCGGGCGGTTGTTCCAGTCGCCCTTGAACTCCAGCTTGTTGAACAGCACGGGGTGCTGACCGCGCACCAGGAACAGCAGGGCGAAGGACGTTCCCACCACGTCGCTCCATTGCTGGTCCCAGCACCCGTTGGAACGCTGGTTGTTGAGCAGAATGGTCGCGCCGGCTTTGTACCAGTCGGTGCTTCCGAAATATTTGAACCCGCTGGCCAGCGCCACGCGTTCCACGCCGTAAAAATAATAGAGGTTGATGCGTTCGGCGGAGGCGGCGTAATTTTTGTGGAACCAGTTCAGGCCGCTGTCGATGGGGTCGAACTCCGCTGCCACGTTGCACTTGCGGAATCCCTCGGCGAAGAGGTTGTCGAAGCAGACGTAGAGGCTCGCAACGCCGGCGGCCGCCATCGTCGCACGCGTGCTGTCTCCCTTGCGATACCCCCATCCGCCGTCGCCGTTCTGCGAGCCCAGCCAGTGCTTCATCACCTGCCACCAGTAGTCGCGGGGGATCTCCATGTCGGCCATCGCCCCGCCCCAGACCCCCAGCAGCCCGTACTGGCTGTTGGAGTTGTCGCCGGCGCTCTTGCCGTCGGCCTTGGATTCGTAGCCGTAACTTCCGTCCTTGGTGGACTTGATGAGTTTTTCCACATCGCGCCGGAGCGGTTCGAGCCACTTGTCGTTCTGTTTGGCGGCCAGCACGAACGCCTGGCAGTTGAGCCCCAGGCAGTAGGTCTTGGTCGTCGGGGTATTGGCGAGGAAGTTCAGCGCCTTGTCGAGGCGGGGGTCCTGGGCGCTGACTCCGGCAGCCAGCAGCGCGTAGGTGGCCATGGCGGTGGGGCCCGTGGGGTAGAAGTGTCCCTGTCCTTCCTTTCCGAAGGCGCCCCAGGTGCCGTGGGCGTCCTGCTTGGACAGCAGGAACTGCACGCCCTTCTGGATCGCCGCGGCGACGGCTTCGTCGGAGAATCCAGGAGCTTTCTTGGGCGGGTCGGCCGCCTGGAGGTTCGAACCGAGGAACAGGACGACAACCGTCACGATGGCCAGGATGGTTCTTGAGTACATAACTTCTCCCGGGGTTTAGAAACGATCCCGGAACTCTCTCGGCTCCGTGCGAGTTCTGAGATCGTTTCCTAGGATTGTCCAGAAACTCGGACCCTTCACGACTCCATCAGTTTGCCCGATTTCGCCGGAAAAGTGAAGCCTTTCCCGGAAGATTCGCTTTCAGGCGCTATTGCTTTTTGACGCTCGCGCGGCGCCGCAGGTACGCGTCGATGAACTCCTGGATCTCGCCGTCCAGAATGCGGTCGGTATGGGGGCTCTTGAGCTCCGTTCGTTCGTCCCGCACCAGCTGGTAGGGGTACAGCACGTACGAGCGAATCTGGTTGCCGAAGGCGATCTCGCCCTTCTCCCCATACATCTTGGCCAGTTCGGCGTCCCGCTTGGCCTGCTCGTTCTGGTAGAGCTTGGCCGCGAGCATCTTCCGCGCCTCGGCGCGGTTCTTGTGCTGCGACCGCTCGTTCTGGCACTGCACGACGATGCCCGTGGGCTTGTGCACCAGGCGGACGGCGCTGGCGGTCTTGTTGACGTGCTGCCCGCCGGCCCCGCTGGCGCAGAAGGTGTCCTCGCGGACGTCCTTCTCCCAGTCGATGTCGATGTCGATGTCCTCCATCTCCGGGATCACGTCCACGCTGGCGAAGCTGGTGTGCCGGCGGCTCTGCGAATCGTACGGGCTGATGCGCACCAGGCGGTGCACCCCGCGCTCGCACGAGAGGTATCCGTACGCGCAGGGGCCAGTCACGTACAGGGTGGCCGAGCGGATGCCCGCCTCCTCACCGTCGAGACGGTCCACCTCCTGCGCCTTGTACCCGTTCCGCTCGAAGTAGCGCAGGTACATCCGCAGGAGCATCTCCGCCCAGTCGCAGCTTTCGGTGCCGCCCGCGCCGGCGTGGATGGCGAAGTAGCAGTTGCCCGCGTCGTGCGGGCCGGAGAGCATCGTCCGAAGCTCCAGGCGGTCCATGTCGCCCTCGAGCCGCTCGACCTCGCGGGCGATCTCGGCGAAGGTGTCGTCGCCGCCGTCCTCCTCGGCCAGCTCGTAGAGGGTTTCGAGATCTTCGACGCCCCGGCTGATCTCCTGGACGGGCGTCACGACGCCCTTGGCGGCCTTGAGTTTCGTCACCACCGCCTGCGCGGCTTCCTGGTTGTTCCAGAATCCGGGGACGCCCATCCGGGTCTCGAGGTCCGCCATTTCCGCCTGCCGGGCCGGCAGGTCAAAGAGAGTCCCGGAGCGATACGATCCGGGCCCGAAGAGAGTCGATGGACTGCTTCAGCGATTCGCGTTCGACCATGTTGCACTGTCTCCTGTCCAACACGCATGATACCCGCCGCGACGGCTGGGAACAAGGCGATGTCGTGACGAAAGCGATTCGGCGTCCCCGCGTTTCGTTTCCATCAACAAGGAAGGCCGACCCGATGTCCGGGCCGGCCTCCCTTGCGCTTCGGAGCTCTGTGTTCACCGGGGGATCAAGGAAGGTCTGGCATCGACTCGCCGTACTGGAGGGCGCCGACGTCCGGCGCGTCGCCCGAGAAATAGCCGGACCCGCAACCGGGCAGCGTGCCGCCCCGGAGGGTGGACAAGTCCAGGCCGGCTTCCCTCGCCCGGCTGTCGCTGCACAACGCCATGTCGCGGTTGTCCGAATCTACGAAGAACGTCTGCCCGCCGCCGATTTCGGTGATCCACATGGCGTTCTGGTCGTAGGGAACGGCGTTCACGTTGCTCACGCCGGTGTTCCACGCCGAATCGCCCCAAGTGTCCCCTTCCGACGTCCAGGGGCGATCGCCGGTGCGGGCGCGAACATAGATGTCGTAATCGCTGTAAATCCAGTTGGGCAGGTAGGCCATGTTCTTGCCCAGCGCCCGGTTGCACCAGAACAGGTTGTTGTAGTAGTGGTAGTTGGGCACGTAGACGGTGTCCTGGCTTTGGCCGAAGTCGCAATAGACGGCATCATCCGAGGTGTTCGTGTTGTGATAGACCCACACCTCGGCCGGCTGGAGCGAGTTGTTGGTGTAGACAACGAGACCGCTGCTCTTGGTTTCGAGGAAGATGTTGCGATAGATGAACAGGGGACCGGAACTGATCTCCGAGATGCGAAGCCCGCGCCGGCCCCATTCGATCACGTTGTCGTGCAGCTCGGTGTCCTCCTGCACGTAGGACAGTTTGACCGCGTTGTCGAACGTCAGGTAGATGTAGTTGTGATGGACGTTGTTTCCGGCGAGCTGCGACGAATTGCTCTCCAGGTTGATCCCGTCCCAGTGGTCGTGGATCAGGTTGTTGTGGATTTCGTGACCGCCCAGCGTTCCCTGGTTGGCGCGAATGGCCCAGCGGTTGTACTCGCCCACTCTCTTGGTGACTTCCCAGTTCTCGTAACTGGACTCGGGGAAGGGATCCGCCCCGGCGTACGGATCGAAGAAGATCTCGTTGTTGCGGAGGATGCAGCTGTCCGAACCCGATTCAAGGTTGATGCCCCATTCCACCGGGCCGATGACGCAGTCTTCCACGATCGTGCCGACGGAGTTGGCGATGGAAATGCCGTCGGACGCGTTGCGGATCGTCAGTCCGCTGATGACGCAATAGTTCTGACTGTTGATGGCGATGCAGTTCTGGCGCGGGGCGGCTGTCATCGTCATCGAATTGGGGTTGAGCGCCCCGTTAAAGCGGATCAGAAGCTCGCTGGCCGAGGAATGCCACATCACGACGCCCTTGACGCCCGTCCAGCCGTACGCCGGGAAACCGTTGGCGAAGAAATCCGGCCAGTAATACGGGTCGGTCGGACTGTCGCACTTGCTTTCCGTGACCGAGGTGACGACTTTCCCGTTGGCGGTGACGGTGAAGGGAACGAATCCGCTGACCGACGCCCGGTACACGCCCGTGCCGATGTCGTTGGCGGCGGTCCAGCTCAGGCTCACGTCGATGCTGCCGTCGAGAATGGCCCCGGAATCGCCCGCGAGGGTGATGGGATGCTCCGCCGTGCCGGTGTTGACGAAGTGGACGTGCTCGTGATAGACGCCCGCGTGAACCTGCACGGTGTCGCCCGCGGCGGCTTCGTCGAGGGCCGACTGGATAGTGTAGTACGGGCCGGTCTGGGAATCCACCACGAGGACCTGCGGATTCGAGCCCGTCGCCAGGACCAGTTCCGGACCCGGGATCGTGCCGTGCTCGCTGGACGCGATGCCGAACGTGGCGGTGGCGTTGGACTGGCTGTCGACGGCGATCATGAACGTGACCGACCCGTCGGACTGGACGAACTGCGAGAGATCGTCGACGGTGATGGCGTAAACGTATCCGGTGCCCTGAACGGCGGTGTTGAAGGAGATGACGCCGATCTTGGTTGCGTCGGCGGTGAAAGCGTTCTTGCTGGAGGTGTTGTTGGCGGGCGCGTTGTTCCACGTCAGGGCGTCTTCGTCCCAGTCCGTGTCGAGGATTCCGCCGCCGGGAGTGAAACCGCTGTTGAGAGCCCAGATGCCCAGCGCGCCGGTGTACTCGGTGGCGACGTCGGCCTGGCGGAAGCGGAAGGTGGCGATGCCGGGGCTCTGGACGTCGGTCAGGTCGAAGCGGATCCAGGCCTTGCGGCTGTTGCTGGTGGCATACTTGACAAAGAGGGTTTCCCCGTCGCCGTTGCCCTCCTGGACCGTGCCGGGGGAGCTGATGTTTCCGTAATGGTCGGCGACGGCATTGAACTTGTTCGGCGCCGTAGGGGGCGCCAGAACGAGTTCCGGGCCCGTGAGTGTGCTGTGCTCGCTGGAGGCGATGTTGAAGGATGGGCTCGAGTTGGATTGGTAATCGACGCTGATCATCAGCGTGACGGTGTTGTCGGCCTGGAGGAAATCCTCCAGCGCGCCGATGTTGATGGAATAGACGTATCCGGTGTCTTCCGCGGCGGTGTTGAAGCTGATGGTTCCGATCTTGATCGCGTCGGCGGTGAAGTTGTTCTTGCTGGAGGTGTTGTTGGCGGGCGCGTTGTTCCACGTGAGGGCGTCTTCGTCCCAGTCCGTGTCGAGGATTCCGCCGCCGGGAGTGAAACCGCTGTTGAGAGCCCAGACGGCCAGGGTGCCGGTGTACTCGGTGGCGATGTCGGCCTGGCGGAAGCGGAAGGTCGTGTCGGCCTGGGAGTCGAAGGAAAGGCCCGTCAGGTCGAAGCGGACCCATGCCTTGCGGCTGTTGCTGCTGGCGTACTTGACGAGGAGGGTTTCCCCGTCGCCGTTGCCGCCCTGGACGGTGGTGGGGGCGCTGATGTTTCCGTAATGGTCGGCGACGGCTACGACCGTGTCGGGCGAGGCGGCGGGGACATAGACCAACTCTGGGCCCGTCAGCGTGCTGTGCTCGCTGGAGGCGATGTTGAACAGGTAGTTCTGGTTGGACTGGGAATCGACGCTGATCATCAGCGTGACGGTGTTGTCGGCCTGGAGCAAATCCGCGAGCGGGCCGATGTTGATGGAATAGACGTACCCGGTGTCTTCGGTGCCGGTGTTGAAGTTGATGGTTCCGATCTTGATGGCGTCTTCGGTGAAGTTGTTCTTGCTGGCGGTGCTGTTGGCGGGGGCGTTGTTCCACGTGAGGGCGTCTTCGTCCCAGTCCGTGTCGAGGATTCCGCCGCCGGGCGTGAATCCGGTGACGAGCGCCCAGACGGCGAGGGTTCCGGTGTAACTGTCGCCGATGTCGGCCTGGCGGAAGCGGAAGGTGGCGTCGGCGTCGAGGTCGGGATTCAAGCCGGTCAGGTCGAAGCGGACCCATGCCTTGCGGCTGTTGCTGCTGGCGTTCTTGACGAGAAGGGTTTCCCCGTCGCCGTTTCCGCCCTGGACGGTGGTGGGGGCACTGATGTTGCCGTAATGGTCGGCGACGGCTTCGACCGCGGTTTGCGCCGACGCCGGGCCGCTGACCAGCAACACCATCGCCGTCACAGCCAAAACCAGATGTGTCACAGTGCGCATGTTCGGTTTCCTTTCCTGTTCCCCGTGACCTCTTGGACCCGACTTGAAAACGCGATTCCCGCGGGAGCGGGAACACCGGTCTTGTTGACGAAGGGCACTGCCTGTACGGAAATGACTTTGCCGCGACACCGTCACCATAACGGCGAAATGAAATTTGCCTAGCCGCTTTTCTGTGTCCCGGATTGAATTATTGTGGTGTATTTTTCAAAATCGCCGGTATTCATGCGGCCGTCCGAATGGCGGGAAATAAGGGGAAAATGAATACTTGTCCGCGGGATATTTTTCGACCTGTGGATTTGTGGCGTCTTATCCGTATGTGTGCCTTATGCTTGGAGGCGTTCGGGCGCGTGGCTGGGCGCCGTGGTTTGCGACGCGCGGCGGAGCAACCCCGCAAAGCCGACAGGAAAAGAAATTAGCCGCGAATTCCGCGAACACCACGAACTCGAACGGCATTTCCTGCCTGTACGCTCGACCCGACTGGTTGCTTCGGCGTACAATCTCAAACATAAGCAAGTGCGGCGCGTCCGCGCGCGTGAAGGCATGACGCAATGCGGGAGGCTGGCATGTTGACGGAATCGTTGAAGCGGCAGTTCGCGAACGCCTTTGCCGTCCTGGAGGCGGCGATCCCTTCTTTCCGCGAGGACGCCTGGCGGCGGGGCAAGTCGCCGTTTGACGGCCCGGCCCGCGCCGCGGCCCACGCGCTCCAGTGCGGGGAGTTCTACACCTGCCGGGACCGGGCGATCTTCGAGAATCTCGGAAAGAAGGTCTGGGAGATGTCGGACGACGAAACGCCCTCGCAGGAGAGCATGCTCCGGTATCTTTCGCAGGTCCGCGACAAGACGATGGCCTGGCTGGACGGCATCGGCGACGCGGGGCTGGCCACGCCCATGCCGGACGTCCAGGCCGCCACCACGCTCGAGTGGGTGGTCTACGCCCTGCGCCACTTCCAGCATCACACGGGCGAAATCTGCGCGTACCAGAAACAGGCTGGCCTCCAACCCGCGCCGTGGAAGTGAATTTTTCCCGTAGTTCGTAGAATAAGCGGGGTGCCACCCTCAAGCGTTGTGGGCTTGAGGGTGTCTTTCGCACGGTCAAGCTCGATCGACAACATCGGTCTTGACCGTGGCACCCATCGGAACGACGTGGTTCGTTCGCGCGAACACCGCGAACAGGATTCTTGGAGGGTGCCGTGGATTGCGGAGTCCCGCGCCGGCGGGACGAAGCAACCACGTGGTTGTCCCGCCGCAGGTGTCCCTTCGGGACTTCGGGACAAACCACGCCACCCCCTTTTCCGGCGTTTGTTAGTCGGCAGACGCGACAGGCTCCAGGGAGAAATTGCCGTCCGCGACCAGGTCGTATCGGTCGGATTGTCCCATTCCTACGGACGGGCAAAAGACGCTTCCGTCGAAAACCGCATGCAATTTGCCGGTGGCGTCAAACTTACCGAAGACCACGCAATCAAGGTAGAGCGATCCGACTCGCACCCGTAGAGGAAAGCAGATCGATCTCTGGTCCGACTCCCAAAGGTCAAAGGACAGGGTCTCGGGAGGCAGGGCGGTTTTCGGGGCTCTCGGAAGCGAACAGGCCTTTTCGCACGTCAGGAAGATTTTCCGGCCATCGCCTTCCAGCCGGATTGTCGGGGAGCACATGACGATCAACCGAGCCGTTCTGTGATCGTTGACCAGGGTGACCCCTCCGCCGGCGGTGGAGCGAAGGTCCGCATACTGCCTGGCCTTCTGGGCATCAGGTACGTGAAAGGTTTTTTTCAAGGGAACGGAGTACGCCAGTTTGAGCTTCCAGGTTTTCTGTCCGGAGAACGCCACGGCCGGCTCTCCGAAAGGATTCATGTGTCGATCCGGACTGTCCGGCGCCGCAGTCAGGGAGAAGGCGCCCGTCTTGATGTTGCACCTGGCCACGGCGAGACGCCCGTGAAACAGGAAGACGGTTCCCTCCACGGTTCCGCGTATGGATCCGTCCGGCTGGACCTTGCCCCGGAACAATCCATCCACCACGCTGGCGTAGTCGGTGTAAAGCAACTGGAAACGTACGTCGTGATCGTTTTCCTTCCAGAGGAGAAGGTCATTCCACCCCTGCGGTTTGACGTCGGCCGGATGCTTGGCCAATTCAGGAAATTTCTCCAGCCGGAGGAATACGGCGTCGTCCTTTCCGGTCAACTGAATGTGATGGATCGATTCGACCGATCCCTTCCGGCTCTCGGGATCGTATGCGGCATTCGCGTTGTGCCGGGGCGACAGCACCGGAAGCACGGGAATGCCTCTGTACTCCCCCGGACGGACGAGGGTTTGCATGGATCGGAACTCGGATATCGCTTCGGTCTCTTTGTCCTCGGGAATGGATTCGGCCTCGATCCGGACGGCGAACTCCCACGGCTGGGGCCCCTGGAAGGCATGAATCCTGGGCAGCGAGGCGGAGTCGCCGTCGCGTTCGTTGTCCGCATCTCCCTTGCGGGTCAGCCAGAAGGCTCCGACAGCCGCGACTCCCAAGGCGACGCAAAGAACCGCCGCGATGGCGAGTTTTTTCCCCCTGCCCGTCCCGGCGAGGATCGGACCCTTGCGCTGGGGGGACCTCTCGACGGTCGTGGCGAGGGGGCGGCCGGTGCGAAGGTCCAGCCCGCAATGGACGCACACGCACGCGCCTTGGGGCAGCTCGCGCCCGCAATGCGGGCATGAGTTCGACGGTTGCGCGTTCTCTCCGCCGGGGGGCGAGACGGCCTGGGAGGCGTCCGGTTCCATCGGCGTCAATTCGATGCCGCACTCGGGACACCGGACCTTTTTGCCTGACGAGTCGTCGGAGGCTTGAAACTTCTTGCCGCACTTGGAGCACGAGTAACGGATCATTGGTGTCGCCTTTCCATCGGAGTTTCCCGTGGGAACACAGGGGACACAATCAATCCCGTTCGGCGATCGTATTGTATGACTTTCGCCCGGCCATGGCATGGGGGAAACGAAAAAGTCCGGTCGGCCCTTCGGGCCTGCACAGCTTCCCCGTGCCTGTCCGCGTTCCTCCTGTTGATCCCTGCGAACTGTCTTGGGGAAGGAAACCTAGCCGAACGGCAAGCCGTACGGCCGCGTGGCGCCTACCCGAAGATGAATGCATGCGATGCTGCGGGCCGCGCGGCGGGCGTTACGGCGGCGGGGCGGACAGGCGGCGAAGCTTCTCCACGTCCAGGCCGCGGAGGTAATCGAGCAGGTCGTCCCACATCACGTGGTAGCCGAATCCGCCGTGGGTCATCTCGTCGATCGCGTCGTCCTTGCTCCAGCCCTGCACGACCACGCGATAGACGGCGCACATCGCGCCGGTGCGGTCGGCGCCGTGGCTGCAATGCACGAACAGCGGCGCCCGCGCCGGGTCGCGCGCGATCCGCAGGAAGCGCACCACCTCGTCCTCGTCCAGATCCCACGCCTCCACGGCGATATGCTCGTAGGCCAGCGCGGTGCCCTTGAGCTCGTCGCGGTCGGAGCCGGTCAGTCGCAGGTTGACCACCGTGCGCACGCCCATCTTCTCCAACTCGCGGAAGCCGGCGGCGTCCGGCTGGGCGCCGCGGTAGAGGCCGGGCGCGACCTGGTGGAAGTTCCGCAGCGGCGGGCGGTCGATCTTGCGCGCCCAGTGAGAGGGGCGCGTCATGGCCGAGCCGGTGTCGCCGACGAACAGGCCGGTGGAATTCCTGTAGCTCAGGACCAGCCACGTTCCGACGATTCCCGCCGCGATCCCGCCGAGAAAGACGCAGATCGGTCGAAGTTTCATCGCAATCTCCAGGCATTTTGCCAAAAAACGGGCGCTTTTCGCGGAGTTTTGAGTGCGATAATTATGGGTGGAGACGCAATAAAAGGCCAGGTGTTTCCGCACTGCCTCGCCCGCCCCGCGCAACACCACAATGAATCTACATGTTTTCCACAGGAAGCCAATAGGTTGTGCACATTTTTATCCGAGGCCCCATATATAGGGCGCTTGACAAAAAACGCCCTCGCATGTTAGAATGATGTACGGTGTTGAGAGGTGTTGACATTGCGACGGAGTGTCCCGGAAGTATCGCTTTTCCAATTAGTTAGAGAAGATCACAATATTTTGGAGATATTTCCCTTGAAGGACACTATATGTTGGGCTATCGTTACTATTCGTCGGTTTCATGGCATGTATGGGATGCGGCAACACATCGTCTCTGTCGGCCAGGGCAGAATGGATTGAAAAGCAAAGACGGATGCGGCCAATGTGCTGCTTTTGCGCCCGCGTTGTGCCCGTGTGGCTGAGAAACCGACGCCGCCCCGAAACTCGGGGCCCAAGCGAGAACAATTAATTCATTCTTCATCATAAATGGTTTGGGAGCAGTGCAAATGGTGCGGCGCGAGACGAAAAACCCTTCGGAGAGCAATGAGAATCAGCAGCTTCCCGCCGGCCGCAACGGACAGTCGGGGCTGCGGATTGAACCCACCTTCTCCACGCCGGGCGAGAACCCGCTGGACCAGGTGACGTGGGAGAAGCGTTCGGCCCGCATCGCCGACGAGAAGGGCAATACGATCTTCGAGCAGTCGGACGTGGAAGTTCCGGCCGACTGGAGCCAGCTCGCCACGAACGTGGTGGTCAGCAAGTATTTCTACGGGGAGAACGGCAAGACCGAGCGGGAGAAGTCGGTCCGCCAGCTGGTCCATCGCGTGACGCGCACGATCACGGACTGGGCGGCCGCCGACGGCGTGTTCGCCGACGAGGCCGACGCCGAGCGCTTCTACAACGAGCTGACGTACCTGTGCGTGAACCAGTACGCGTCGTTCAATTCGCCGGTGTGGTTCAACGTCGGTCTGTACCACGTCAACGGCGTGCCGGGCTCGGAGGGCAACTTCCACTGGGACGCCAAGCAGAACCAGGCCGTCCGCACGCTCCGTAACTACGAGTATCCGCAGGCGTCGGCGTGCTTCATCCAGTCGGTCGAGGACAGCATGGAGGACATCATGCGCCTCGCGACGGCCGAGGCCATGCTGTTCAAGTACGGCAGCGGAACGGGCACTGACCTGTCGACGCTGCGGTCCAGCCGAGAAAAGCTGGCCGGCGGCGGCACGCCTTCGGGTCCGCTGAGCTTCATGCGGGTGTACGACCAGATCGCCGGCGTGATCAAGTCGGGCGGAAAGACGCGCCGCGCCGCCAAGATGCAGTCGCTGCGGTGCGACCATCCGGACATCCGCGAGTTCATCACCGCCAAGATGGACGAGGAGAAGAAGGCCTGGGCGCTGATCGACGCGGGCTATGACGGCTCGTTCGGCGGCGAGGCGTACAGTTCGGTGATGTTCCAGAACGCCAACCTGTCGATCCGCGTGACGGACGAGTTCATGCAGGCGGCGCAGGACGACGCGGACTGGCAGACCTACGCGGTGACGAGTGGCCAGCCGATGGGCAAGCACAAGGCCAAGGAACTGCTGGACCTGATCGCCCAGGGCACGCACATCTGCGGCGACCCGGGCGTGCAGTACCACACGACGGTCAACCGCTGGAACACCTGCCCGGACAGCGGCGAGATCTGCGCGTCGAACCCGTGCAGCGAATACATGTTCCTGAACGATTCGGCCTGCAACCTGGCGAGCCTGAACCTGATGAAGTTCCGCCTGCCCGACGGGTCGTTCGACGTGGCGCGGTTCCGCGCGGCCGTGCGGGTGTTGGTGATCGCCCAGGAGACGCTGGTGGACCACGCCAGCTACCCGAGCGAGCGGATCTGCCGCAACAGCCACGAGTTCCGCCCCCTGGGCCTGGGCTATGCGAACCTCGGCGCGCTGATCATGTCGCTGGGCCTGCCGTACGACAGCGACGGCGGGCGCGCGGTCGCGGGCGCGGTCACTGCCGTCATGACCGGAACCGCCTACGCCACCAGCGCCGAACTCGCCAGCCGGATGGGAACCTTCCCCCAGTACTACCGCAACCGCCAGTCCATGCTGCGGGTCATCGGGATGCACCGGCAGGCCGTCGACCACATCGACGGAGCGCACTGCGCAGACGAGCTGCTGGAGGCCGCCGCCGCCGCGTGGGACGAGGCCCTCGAAGCCGGGGAGCAGTTCGGGTACCGCAACGCCCAAGTGAGCGTCCTGGCGCCGACCGGGACCATCGGGTTCATGATGGACTGCGACACGACGGGCATCGAGCCGGACATCGCGCTGGTCAAGTACAAGCTGCTGGCCGGCGGCGGAATGTTCAAGATCGTCAACCGCACCGTCCCGCTGGCGCTGGAACGCCTCGGATACACCGCCCAGCAGGTCTCGGAGATCATCGAGTTCATCGACGAGCACGACACCATCGAGGGCGCCCCGCACCTGTCCGAGGAGCATCTGCCCGTCTTCGACTGCGCGTTCAAGCCCGCCAACGGGCAGCGCTGCATCCACTACATGGGCCACATCCGCATGATGTCGGCGGTCCAGCCGTTCCTGTCCGGCGCGATCTCCAAGACGGTCAACATGCCCAAGGAGGCCACCCCCGAGGACATCCGCCAAGTCTACGTGGACGGTTGGAAACTCGGCCTGAAGGCGGTGGCGATCTACCGCGACGGGTCGAAGCGCACCCAGCCGCTGAACGTGGACAAGAACGCCGACAAGAAACTCGCCATCAAGGAGGCCGTGGAAGCGATCAGCGCCGAGCAGCTCGAGCTGGCCAAGAACGCGCCGCACCGCCACCGCCTGCCGGCGACCCGCCCGTCGATCACCCACAAGTTCGACGTCGCCGGGCACGAGGGATACCTCAACGTCGGGCTCTACGAGGACGGGACGCCCGGCGAACTGTTCATCACCATGGCGAAAGAAGGCTCGACTGTCGGCGGGATGATGGACGCCTTCGCGACGGCCATCAGCCTTTGCCTCCAGTACGGCGTGCCCCTGGAGGCGCTCGTCAAGAAGTTCTCGCACCAGCGGTTCGAGCCCACGGGCATGACCAAGAACCGCGACATCCCCTTCGCCAAGAGCATCGTGGATTACGTCTTCCGCTGGCTGGGAATCACCTTCCTGGAGGAGTACCGAAACCAGAACGTGCCGAATCGTTCCGAGGGCTCCGGCGGGACGGTTCTCCCGGGGATTCCCGGCTTCAAGCCGGCAACGAAAGCAGCGCCCGAGGCAGTCAAGGATGACGAAGCGTCCTCGGAACCTGGCCGCGCCACACAGGCCTCTGACAAGGATGTCCGGAGGCCTGTGGGCGCCTCTTCGTCCGGCAGCTACGTCTCCGACCGCCCCGGCGGCGGAAACGGGGACACCAAGGGCGCCGTGCGGGCCCAGGCGCAGGCCGCCACCGAAACGCTCTCTCCGCGCCTGGCGCGGATCGAGCGCATCGACCAGCAGTTCTCCCACTACCAGGAAGACGCGCCCGCCTGCGACGTCTGCGGGTCGATCACCGTGCGGAACGGAAACTGCTACAAGTGCTACAACTGCGGCTCGTCGCTGGGGTGCAGCTGAACGAATCGGGAGAGAGAGCCGGGCGCCGGGATTGCCTGCCACGGCTGGATTGACGCACGGCGTCCGAGGAGCAGATCGGCCAGGGAAGGCCGAGAGTCGAAGCAGCGGGATGTGACGGAGTGCGGGCGTCGCGGCGACGGAGTGCCCGGCGTCCGGATGGGCGACGGGGTGTTGGCGTCGTCGCGGCGGAGCAGCCCCACGCCGGGAGAACGCCTCGCCGTCCGGGGTCGCAAACGGTCCATTCCGGGGATGCGTCCGCGACGCCGCGCCTCCCCGGGAGGCTGCAATCCAGCCTCGACGATTCGCTGCGGAACACGCCGTCGATGTGGGATGTCAGAAACCGTTTCCGGAAGTCTGTGCCTGTTTGCGAAACCGCGTTTTTCGGAAGTCCCGCCTTGCGAAAGAGCAGAAAATCCGCTCGTGAAATGGGTTAAAGATTGCGGGCGGGCGCTTCCGAAATATAATTACGGCTGTGACAGACGGTTGTCCGCTGCAACCCAAGCGATGTAGGTCTCCCTCCGCCTACATCTGGGATGCGGCTACTTGGGGCGATGCCAAGGTCTCCCTCCACCTTGTGCGTCGCCCTTTTTTCGCGCCGTTTTGTTGGACAGGCATCTCGCCTGTCCGTTTTTTTGCCGCGAACAACGCGAACAGAAAAACCAATGACAAATGTCTAATGACCAATGTCGAGTGAGGAAGGGGGGAACGGGATCAAAGAGACGGATGCCCCAGCCGGAGGGAAGAGGTTCGAACAAGCCCCCGCTGTCAAGCGGGGTTTCTTTCTGCTTCTCCGACGCACGGGAAATTGTCACCCCCGGGAAGCCCCAGTCTTGATTCCAACAAAACAATCGGCAGGGATAAACAGGAATAAACGCGGATAAGAATGGTTGTGAAAACCAGCGATCCGCGTGCATCCGTGTTCATCCCTGCCGCTACGTGGTTGCTTCGTCCCGTCGGGACTCCGCAAACCACGGCACCCGTACCCACGCGCCGCAAACCACGGCACCCACGTTTTGCAAACCACGGCACGCACGCACAACGGAGTTGTGCGTGGCGCCCCGCCAATGGGCAATTGACGGGCTCAGACGTCGAGGTTCTTGACCTCGAGGGCGTGTTCCTCGATGAAGTTCCTGCGGCGTTCCACGTCGTCGCCCATGAGCAGGCTGAACATGCGTTCGGCCTCCTCGGCCTCCTCGGCGCGGACGCGCAGCAGCACGCGGCGCTCCGGGTCCATCGTGGTTTCCCAGAGTTCCTCGGCGTTCATCTCGCCCAGGCCCTTGAACCGCTTGATCTCCATGCCCTTCGAACCGATCCGCCGCACGCCCGGCGCGATGTCGGCCACGTTGTCCAGCTCCGCCTCGCCGTCCTCGTTGACCAGGACGTAGCGGGCGGGGGCCTTCTCGCCGGTGACGAACTCCTCGCGCCGCGCGAGGTAATCGTCCACCGTCATGTCGTCGCCGAGTTTCCGGAAAATCTGCTCGATGTCGCGGACCTCGTGCAGCTCGGCCCGCTTCTGGAACCGCTGGACGGCGGCGCTGTCGCCGTTGCCGTTCCCGTTTCCGTTGAGCTCGTCGTCCTCGACGACGGTGTCGTCCTGCTCCGTCAGCACCTTCTCGTACTCGGCCGTCGAGTAGCAGAAGACGTTCTGCGAGTTGACGACCAGCCAGTGGGTGGGGAACTTGCCTTCGCGGCGGTTGGCGGCCACCTCGTCGAACGGCAGCCCTCGGCGCTCGAGGATGTGGATTTTCTCCGCGAGCGTCTCGAGCGTCTCGATGAGCTTGCGCAGGTCGGCGCCGGTGAGTTCGCGGACGACCTTGGGGCCTTTCTTCCCGCCGGGAGCGCGGACCTGGAGCGTCGTGCCGTCGAGCCCGAGGTCGATGAGCGTCTTGCGCATCTCGCGCTCGTCGAGGACGTATTTCTTCTGCTTCTTGCGGGCCACCAGGTACAGCGGCGGCTGGGCGATGAACACGTGCCCCTGCTCGATCAGCGGCTTCATGTGCCGGTAGAAGAAAGTCAGCAGGAGCGTGCGGATGTGGCTGCCGTCCACGTCGGCGTCGGTCATGATGATGACCTTGCCGTAGCGGAGCTTGGTCAGGTCGAACTCGTCGTTTCCGATGCCGCAGCCCAGCGCGGAGATGATGGTCTGGATCTCGTTGAAGTTGAGGATCTTGTCGAGTCGCGCCTTCTCGACGTTGAGGATTTTTCCCCGCAGGGGGAGGATGGCCTGGGTGAGGCTGTTGCGTCCCTGCTTGGCGGGCCCGCCGGCCGAGTCGCCCTCGACGAGGAACAGCTCGGTGCTCTCGACGTCCTTGCTGCGGCAGTCGGCGAGCTTGCCCGGCAGCGAACCGCTGGACAGCGCGCCCTTGCGCCGCGTCAGGTCGCGCGCCTTGCGGGCGGCCTCGCGCGCCTGCATCGCCTGCACGCCCTTGTTGACGATCCGCTTGGCGTCGGCGGGGTGCTCTTCCATCCAGGCGCTGAGCTGCTCGTTGACCGCGGTGGTCACGAAGCTCTCGACCTCGCTGTTTCCGAGCTTGGTCTTGGTCTGCCCCTCGAACTGCGGGTCGGGCACCTTGACCGACACGACGGCCGTCAGGCCCTCCCGCAGGTCGTCGCCGCTGGGCAGCCCGCCGTTCTTTCCGTCCTTGACCACGTTGGCGCTGCGGGCGTAGGCGTTGATCGACCGCGTCAGGGCGCTCTTGAAGCCCGACAGGTGCGTGCCGCCCTCCAGCGTGTTGATGTTGTTGGCGAACGAGAAGATCGTCTCCGAGTACCCGTCGTTGTATTGCAGGACGATGTCCACCACCAGGCGCGAGGCCTCGTCCTCCTTCGACAGCAGCATCGGCTTGTGCAGCGCGTTCTTGCCCTCGTTGAGGTGCTGCACGAAGGCGACCAGGCCCTTGTTGTACTGGAAGGTGTCTTCCTTGTCGGTGCGCTCGTCCTTGAGCTTGAAGCAGACGCCCTCGTTGAGGTAGGCCAGCTCGCGGAGGCGGGTGGCCAACGCCTCGTACTTGAAATGGGTGTCGGGGAAAATCTCCCCGTCGGCCTTGAAGGTGACCTTCGTGCCGGTGCGCTTGCGCTGCCCGATCTTCTTCAGGTCGCTGGTCTTCTTGCCCCGCGAGAACTCCATCTGGTAGACCGTTCCGTCGCGGCAGACCTCGACTTCCATCCACTCGCTCAGCGCGTTGACCACCGATGCGCCCACGCCGTGCAGCCCGCCGGAAACCTTGTACACGCCGTGGTCGAACTTCCCGCCCGCGTGCAGGTGGCAGAACACCACCTCCAGCGTGCTGACCTTCTCCGTCGGATGCACGCCCACGGGAATGCCCACGCCGTCGTCGGTCACGCTCGCCGAACCGTCCGGATGCACCGTCACGGAGATGTTCTTGCAGCGTCCGGCCATCGCCTCGTCGACCGCGTTGTCCACGATCTCCCACACCAGGTGGTGCAGGCCTCGCGTCGTCGTGTCGCCGATATACATGCCCGGGCGCTTCCGGACGGCCTCCAGGCCGCGGAGCACCTTGATCTGACTCTCGTCGTAAACGCCTTCCACAGGCGACTTCTTTACCGGGGCCTCTTCCTTGGCCACTCGCAACTCTCCTTCCGCCGGAAACCGCCCCGAAACAGGGCAAAACGAACCGGGAAACCCACTGGGCTCCAGAAAAATCCATTATCGCCAAACGCTTGGCGCATTGCCAATAAAAAGCCCGCGCAGGGACGGGTTTTTGTGGTACATAACCGATTGCAGTGTAAGGATTAACAACTTGCTCTCGGCGCTCCGCGCCCGCCTGCGGCGCCGCTGTCTTTTTCCCTCGCCGACGGGGCGAAAATCCCGCCGTTTTCCCTCTCGCGGCGCGGCGTTTTGGCCGCCCGATCGGGTGCGCCCGCCGCCGGCGCCGAACCGCGAAGGTTGCATTCTCGCCCGCGGCGCTGTATGGAGAGGGACTTGACCCAGCGCCTTCAACAAGGAGCAGCCATGACCATCTACACCAGCGGCGGCGACGAGGGTTTCACCACCCGCCCCGGCGGACGACGCGTCCCCAAGAGCGACGCGATGCTGGAGGCCGTCGGCTCCGTGGACGAACTGAGCTCGCACCTAGGCCTGTGCCTGTCCGCCTGCGACGACGCCTGCGCCGAGATCCGCGACGTGCTCGCCCAGACCCAGCAGGAGCTGATGGTGGTGGGGGCGCTGCTGGCCGCCGCCGGCACCGGCGCCGCGCCGAAGGTCACCCTCGACGAAACACCCGTCCGCCGCATGGAGCAGCAGATGGACCGCGCCGCCGGGCAGCTGGGCGACCTGGGGCACTTCATCCTGCCGCGAGGCTGCGAACTCGCCGCCAGGCTGCACGTGGCGCGGACCGTCTGCCGACGCGCGGAGCGCGCCGCGGTCAAGGCCGTGGACAGCGAAAGCCGAATCCCGCGCATCGTCCTGCACTACCTCAACCGCCTGAGCGATCTGCTGTTCACGCTGGCGCGCCAGGCGAACCGCGCCAACGGCTGCGAAGAGACCCCCTGGCCCGGCGCCCGCTGAGAACCGCGAGGACCCCATGGACCTTCCGTACCTGACAAACCACCTGCCGGGAATCGGCGGGCGGATCAAGGAGAACGTGGAGGACTTCCGCGTGGACGAGGCGGCGCTGTACGCCCCCTGCGGGCGAGGAACGCACGCCTACTTCCGCGTGACGAAGACGGGCGTCCCGACGCCGGTGGCGGTCAACCGCATCGCCCGGCACATGGGCGTCCGCCCGACGGACATCGGCGTGGCCGGGCTGAAGGACGCCCAGGCCGTCACCACCCAGTGGATGAGCCTGGAGCACGCCGACGTCGACCGCCTCCGCCGCTTCCGCGACAGCCAAGTGCAGGTCTCCGACATCACCTTCCACGGAAACAAACTGCGGATCGGCCACCTCGCGGGCAACCGGTTCGCCATCCGCATCCGCGGCGTGGGCGAGGGCAAGCTGCCCGCCGCCCGGCGCGTCCTGGAGGCGCTCGAGCGGCGCGGCGTGCCGAACTTTTTCGGCGAGCAGCGGTTCGGCGCCCGGGGCGACACGGCCGCACTCGGCGCCGCCATGGTCCGCAACGATCTCGACGAGTTCGTCCGCATCTTCCTGGGCCGCTCGATCCCCGACGACCCGCCCGACTGCAAGGCCGCACGCGACGCCTTCGACGCGGGCTACCTCGACCGCGCCCTGCAGCGCTGGCCGAGGCACTACGTGGACCCGCGCAAGGCGCTGATCGCCTACAAGCGCCGCCGCAGCCCGGTGGCGGCGCTGGCCGCCATCGACAAGCGGATGAAGCGACTCTACGTCTCGGCCTTCCAGAGCGAGATCTTCAACGACGTGCTCATCGCGCGGCTCGACGGGCTCGATGCCGTCCTGCCCGGCGACCTGGCGGAGAAGACCGACTCCGGCGGGGTGTTCCTCGTCGAAGACGCCGCGCGCGAGCAGCCGCGGGCGAGCGCCTTCGAGATCAGCCCCACGGGCCCGATCGTCGGCTATCGCTGCAACCTCGCCGAGGGCGAGCCCGGACGCATCGAGCGGGAAATCCTGGCCAAGTACCGCGTCACGCAGGAGGACTTCACGCGCGTGGACCACCTGCGCGCCAAGGGCACGCGCCGGCCGCTGCGGTTCCGCCTGGGCGAGCCGAACCTCGCCGCCTGGCGCGACGCGCGCGGCGAGTTCATCGAGGTCACGTTCACCGCGCCGTCCGGCTGCTACGCCACCGTCGCCCTCCGCGAGATCATGAAGAACGATCTGCCGTGACAAATCCGAAACAAAACGGGTGCCACCCTCAAGCGTTGTTTGCTTGAGGGTGTTTTTTACAAGCCCCCGCTGTCAAGCGGGGGTTCCTGCGGTTTTTCGTTACGCTGTTTTCGTCCTTTTATAGCCGCGAACATCGCGAACACAAATCAGCGGTAGGGTGGGCAACTTGTTGCCCACGGACAATGCCGGGATTCCGTGGGCAGCGAAGCTGCCCACCCTACGGCTACCGTCCGGTCGGCCCTTCGGGCCTTAAAGAGAAGAAAAAGGATTGAGAGAGAAATCACATCTCGAACGAGTTGGTAACATGCCGGTGGACGGGAGAAAAGGATACAATCTGGACGACGCTTCCAGGAATTCAATGGCCTTCGCGTCGATCTTCCGGGAAGAAGGGGCAACGATCATGACCGCACGCAGGATATTGATTGGGGTCTGTATCATCGTGTTCGCGTTCCTTGTATTTGCGTGGAGATATTGGAGTCATATCTGCACTCACAGGAAGGTGGAAGTGGAGGCGGCCGCATTCGGCGCACTATTACTGCTCTTTGTGGAGGACAAGGGGCGAATGCCGCAGGACATGCAGGAACTGTACCGGGAGAAATACCTGGAGGAATCATCCGGGGATTATGCCGTGCCCGGTCCCGCCGCCATAGGCCGCCGCCCCGAATACGGAAGTAGCGTTCACGATATTCATTTCCAGTTTCTTTCGAAAATGGATATCCATTTCGGCGGCAACGGAACCGACCGTCCTGTCCTGCGCGTCGAAGGCTACTCGGCGGCAAACGCCCATGCCGAAAGATACTCGGCGTTGATCCGGCTGAAACTGGAAGAGAAGAAACCAGCGCCGGATTGAACGCTGCCGGGAACTGTCTGTGTGGAACGCGTGGGTGGCGAGTCCGTACGGGCGTGTTGATGGATTCGCCCGGAACACGGCTTACAAGCAAGTCGTGCCACCCTGCTTTCCGATCTTTTCGATAGAGCATCAGGATTTCTCTGGGAAGGGAGCAGCGCATGGTCAGGCAGGATGGCGGTAGTGAGGTGGCGATCCGCGCCAGCCGCCCCGGCGACGCGGAGCGGGCGGTGGCGATTACCGCGGAGGTTTTCGGCCCGGTTTCCCTGGACGCGATGATCGAGCAGATGCTGGGCCGGGCGGGCGTCTCGTGGCAGGAGATCAAGGCGGACGCGGTCCGCAAGGAGTTCGCCGCCAACCCCGCAGGCTGCTTCCTGGCCGAGATCGGCGGCGAGGCGGCGGGATACATCACCACGGCCATCCACGTTGCGGCCAAGCGCGGTCTGATACCCAACCTGGCCGTCGCCCGCGGGGCCCAGGGCAAGGGAGTGGGGCGGAAGCTCCTGCTGGCGGCCCTGGACTACTTCCGTCGGCAGGGCCTGCGGCAGGCGAAGATCGAAACGCTGGCCTGCAACGAGGTCGGCCAGCACCTGTACCCCGCCGTCGGTTTCCGCGAGGTCGCCCGGCAGATCCATTACGTCCTGTCCTTGTGACGGCGGATGGGGGAAAGCGGGAAAAGGTTCCTGACCCTATGCGCCTGCCTGACCCTATGCGCCTGCCTATGCGCCCCCCAAATCCGAAATTCGAAGCACGAAATCCGAAACAAGCACGAATCCTCCAAACGACAAACGCGGAATCGAAACCGCCGCTTTTTGTTTCGGATTTGCTGTTTTGGATTTGTTTCGGATTTCGAGATTCGTGCTTCGAATTTCCCCGCGGGGGCTTTTCACTGCGCGGGCGCGGGTTGCTTTCGGCTTCCGTTGAGCAGCTTGAGCAGGTCGCCCACGCCGCGCAGCACGCCCGTGCCCAGGTCGCCGCCGGTCCGGGCCGCGCCGGTGAAGAAGTCCACCGTCGCCTGCTGGATGTCGCCCAGCGGCTCCTTGGTCACCAGCTTGTCGGACGGGTCGGACCAGTGCCCGCGCACGTGCAGGCGCGTGAGCCTCTGGGCCACGTTGGTGAACAGCCCGATGATCGGCAGGTGCATCAGCGGCTGGATCTGCTTGAGCGGCACGACGTAGACGTGCATGTCCACGGTTTTCTGGCGGAAGTCGAACGTTCCGCCGGGTTCGGCCTGGAACGCCGAGAGGCGGTTGGCCAGCTGGGCGGGGCTGCCCAGCATGACGGCGGAATCCTCGTGGACGAACTCGACGTTGATGTCCGAGCGGAGCAGGTCGAATTTCTGCGAGCGGAACAGCTCGGTGATGACGGGGATCCGGACCACCTCGACGTCGTCGACGAAGACGGACCCGCGCCCCAGGACGCCGTCCGGCGCCGCGCCGTCGTGCTTGAAGGCGTATCGGAAGGTGAGTTTTCCCTTGCTGGCGGACGCCTCGCCGGCCAGCGCGCGCGTCAGCAGGAGCAGGTCGATTCCCTCGCCCTGGACCTGTCCGCGGCAGGAGAAGGACTCGTCGAAGTCGAACGCGGCCGAGGCGTCCAGCGTGCCGTCGCAGACGGTCGCCGCCAGTTGCAGCAGCTCGGCGGATCGCCCCTGCACGAGGCAGGCGGCGCGCCCGTCGCGGGCGATCTGCCCGTGCGGGCCGAACACGCCCACGTCGGCCAGGTGGATCGTCCCCTTGGGGCGGATGCGGGCCGGGTCGTCCAGCGGGCCGTCGAACTTCAGGCGCGCGACCAGCCGGCCGCGTATCTCCCGCACGCCGGGCACGTCGAACGCCGCGAGCATCGTCGAGGTCTGCGCGGCGCTGAGGCGGTGCTCGATGTCCAGTTCGCCCTGCGCCCGCAGGTCGTCATTGCCGACCAGGACCGTCATCGCCAGGTTCTCGTCCTGCCCGACGGAGCGCCGCAGCGTCGCGCGGTGGACGGCGCCCTCGCGCCGGCTGGCGAACTGCACGCCGTCCCAGCGGTACGACGCGCCGCTGTCGTCCACGGCAGAGAACGAAATGTCCCGCACCGTCAGCGTTTGCAGGTCCACGTACTTCTTCCAGTCGATCGGCTCGCGCGGCGGGGGGGTGAGCAGGGGGGCGGCCAGCCGCCCCGCGTCGAAGTACGCCGTCAGGTTCACCGAGGAAACCTCGACGTCCGTCAGGACGGGGCGCGTGCTCGGCCAGTTCCGCAGCGTCACGCGGACCGAGCCGACGCTGGCCCACATCCGCCCGCGCGCGTCGGACAGGCGGATATTGCGCAGCTCGATGGGTTCGGACCAGCGGAAGTCGACCTCGCCGATTTCCAGCCGGCCGTCCCAGTAATCCGCCAGCGCGCTGCTCGCCTGCCAGCGGAGGACGGCCGGGATGATCCACGGCTTGGCCAGCAGCGCGACGATCGTGACCAGCAGCGCCAGCGCCGCGAATGTCTTGACGATCCGACGGACCCATTTGCGTTTCGGCGATCCCATGCGACGGCGATTCCTCTTGAAGTCTTGCCCCGCGGCGGGCGGAGCCTACAATCATTCCCATGAGAGCGTCCGGTTTCAAGGCTGTACTTGTTTTCGCGGCGCTGTGCGCCGGCTGCGCCCCTCCGGCGCCGATCGTCCTGGACGCCGAGGGCGTCCGCCCGTCGCTGGACGTCCGCGACCTGGGGGCCGTGCTGGACGCCGCCGTCGGCGAGTCCGGGCGCGTGGAGATCGCCGAGCTTCGGGCCCACGCCGACCGACTGGACGCCCAGCTGCGGCGGTGGGTCGTCACCGGCCCGCGGAGCACGCCCACCCTTTTCCCGACGCCCGAGCACGTGGTGGCCTACTGGTACAACGCCCGCGCCGCCTGGGCGCTGAAGATCGCGCTGGCGTGCGACTGTCCGAAGACGCTCCACCGCGAGCGGATGGAGCATCGCGAGTTCGTCATCGACGGCCGCACGATGACCCTGGCGAAGATCGACGACCTGCTGGCCGCCGACGGCTGGCAAACGCTCGTCGCGTCGCCGGGG
Organism: Planctomycetota bacterium; assembly: GCA_029553505.1. Lineage (GTDB taxonomy): Bacteria > Planctomycetota > Phycisphaerae > SM23-33 > SM23-33 > UBA12270. The sequence goes on along the minus strand of JAKPKY010000113.1, from coordinate 22,640 downwards.
CTCCGCGCGACCCGCGCCCGCATGCCCCGCGAGCCGTTCCAGCCGGAGGGAATCCGCCGGGCGATCCGCCAGCGAGTCGAGGAGTTCCTGGACGACGAGGAGCGGTTCGTCATCGACGTGCAGAGCCGGCAGGTGCGGGTTCCGCCGGTGCTGGCGCGGTTCGCGCCGGCGCTGGTGGCCGAGTACGAGCGGCGATACGGCGCGACGGGCGCGACGTTGACGACGGCGCTGCTTCCGCACACGAGCGGATCGGCCCAGCGCCGCCTCCAGGACGCCATCGGGTACGCCGTGACGGCGGCGCCGCCCGGGAAGTTCCTGCTGACGGCCAAGCCCTGCCGCTGAGTCTCATCCCGGTCGGCGGTCGGGCGCGGCGCGGACGTTCCCCTCGGATTTCTGTCGGCGCTTCTCCATCCCCTGGAGGACCTTCTGGGCCTTCTTGACGTCGGCGATCTTGAAGACCGTCGTGCTCTTTCCGCCGCGCGCCCCGCCGGTGATGTAGGCGTACGTGATGTTCACGTGGTTGTCGGCCAGCTCCTGCGCCACCGCGGAGAACGCGCCCGGCTCGTTGTCCATCTCCATCGTGAGCACCTCGGTCTCCGTCCAGCGGTCGTGCGTCTTTCCGAGGACCTTGCGGGTCTTCTCGGGGTCGTCGCAGACAATCCGCAGCGTTCCGTGCTCGCCGCTGTCCATCAGCGCCAGGGCCATGATGTTGACGTGCGCCTTGGCCAGCGCGGCGGTGACGGCCGCCAGAACGCCCGGTTTGTTGATCAGGTAAATCGAGAACTGGGTCTGAACCTGCATGGGGAGTCCCTTTCCGTTGTATCGCCCGATTCATGGTATCCGGCGGGGGGCGGGGTTGTCCAGCGTTGCCCTTCGTGCTGGGACAGGCTCTCAGGCGTCCGGCCCGTGTCGCTGCTCCCAGAGGCGCACGGCCTCGGGGTGGCGCGTGTAGAGGGGCAGGAGGTGATGGTACTCGGTGAACTGCCCTTCGTCGGCCAGCCGGCGTCCGACGCGCCACACGCCCTCAGGCGTGGGCAGGCGGAGCGACTCGTCCAGCAGCGTCACGCCCTCGGCGCGGAGGTCGTGGTAGCCCAGGCCTTCGCCCGTGAGCGTCAGGGGTCGCGGGGCGGCGGCGAGGAATTCGGCGACGGTGCAGACGGCGGGCTCGGCCGCGGGCACGATCCGCCCGTCGCGGCGGGCGAACTGCACGGCGTAGATCAGGTCGTCCTTGGAGTCGAACACGACGCCCAGATGCTGCCAGGGAAAATCGCGGGCGTTTTCGGCGACGGCCTGCGCCGTCGGAACCGCCACGCACCGCAGGCGGGGCGACGCCTGGGCGAGCGTGCGGGCGACGGTCACGCCGACGCGCAGGCCGGTGAAGCTTCCCGGCCCGGCCGAGACGTAGACTTCGTCGAGATCCTCCGCGCGCAGGTCCGCGTCGCGCAGCATCACGTCGAGGCGCGCGACCAGTTGCACGGCGTGGCGGGCGGAAGCGTCGAACGGGACGACGGCGAGCAACTCGTCCCCGCGCCCCAGCGCCACCCCGCCGACGCGGCAGGAGGTTTCAATCGCGATGGATACCGGCGGTTTCATGTCCGTCTCGGGGCGGTATTGTAGGGCCGGCGAGCCCGCACGCCAAGGGCCTTCGCGCAATCGGGTTTGACAGGCGGCGGGCGGGGCCGATAGCATAGCCGCTTCGGATCGGCGACGGGAGTCGCCCGGGACGGATGCGCTCGATCCGTGCGCCCCGTCCGGACGATCCGCCGACGCGGGAAGACGAACCGGACATGATAGCGATCATCAGCGACATCCACGCGAACGTCGAGGCCCTGACGGCCGTCATGGACGACATCGCCGCGCGCAACGTCGAGCAGATCGTCTGCCTGGGCGACGTGGTGGGCTACGGCCCGGAGCCCGGCGAGTGCCTGGACCTGGTGATTTCGCGGGTGGCCGTCACGCTGATGGGCAACCACGACTACGCGGTGCTGTACGAACCGGTGAAGTTCAACGTCGGGGCGGAAGCCGCCTGCTACTGGACCCGCCAGCGGCTCGAAAGCGAACCCGACGCCGATCGCCGGAAGGCCCGATGGGAGTTCTTCGGAAGCCTCCAGGTCAAGCACACCCTCGACGCCGAACACCTGAACCTCGGCACGCTGGCGTTCGTGCACGGAAGCCCGCGCCGGCCCGTCAACGAATACATCTTCCCTGACGACATCTACAACGCCCCCGGAAAGGTGCAGGGACTGTTCGACCGGTTCAGCCACCTGTGCTTCGTCGGGCACACGCACGTGCCGGGCGTGTTCCTGGAGACGCCGGATTTCTACAGCCCCGACGAGCTGGACGGCGTCTACGAGGTGGACCCGGGGCGCAAGGCGCTGATCAACGTCGGGTCGGTGGGCCAGCCGCGGGACCACGACCCGCGCGCCAGCTACGTGCTGGTCGAGCCCGGACTGGTTCGGTTCGTGCGGGTGGCGTACCCCATCGAACCGGTGGTCGAAAAGGTCAAGGCGACGCCCGAGTTGGACGACTACCTCGGGACGCGCCTGCTGGAAGGTCGATGAGGAGCCGCGAGTGAACGTTCGCAGACTGTCCGTGGTGGTGCTGGCATTCGCAGCCGTGCTGCTGGTGGTGTGGTGGCAGGCGCAGAAGGATCGCGCGCAGGGGGTGGCGGAGACCCAGCCGGCGTCCGCGCCGGCATCCGCGCCGGTCGAGACGCAGCCGGCCACGGCGCCCGCCTCTGCCCCGGCCGCACCCGCCGCCGCTTCTCCCTCCGTGACGTCCGCGGAAGAACCGGCGCCGTCGCCCGCGTCCGCCCCGGCGGAAGCCGCGTCCGGGGTCGCTCCCTGGCTGGAGGAAGTCCAGCGCCGTACCGAGTGGTACGCGATCGGCGGGTTGGAACTGGCGAGCGAGGGGAAAAAGGACTTCCTCTTCCAGTTGGACGTTTCCACCCGCGGCGCGGCCGTGGACACCCTCAAGCTGGCGAACTTCTTCGAAACGGTCGATGACAAGCGCCTCGCCCACAAAACCGAGGAATACGCGCGGGCCCGGCGCGAGCAGCCGGATAAGTACCTCGGGAACTACAGCCTGCTGAATCCCGTCCGCCACGAGGGGCGGGACTACCTTCCGATGGCCAGCCAGCGCCTCGTCGTCCGGGATTCTTCCGGAAAGACGCTCTGGGAGGGCGACCTGTCGCGGAAGGACTGGTGCCTGGGCGAGCGCAAGGCCGCGGAAAACGAGCAGTCGGTGACGCTGTACTGGTCGCTCTATCGCGACGTGCCGGCCGGGGCCTCGCTGGTGGCGGCCGCGCCGTTCCGCTTTTTGACCGTTCGCAAGACCTACACCGTCCGGCGAAACGACTACACGGTGCGCCTGTCCCTCGAGGTGGAGAACCATTCGTCCGCGCCGGTCTCCGTCGAACTGGTGCAGTACGGCGCCGCGGGCGTGCCGCGCGAGAACATCAAGGAAGACATGCGCCACCTCGCCTACGGGTACGTCCGGTCGTCGGACAAGTCGGTGCAGGTGATGCTCAAGGCCCGCGCCGAACTGGACAAGTGGAAGCTCGGCGAGCCCCGCAAACTCGGCGGCAGCGACGACGCCGAGCCGGTGGTCTGGCTGGGCGAGACGAACCAGTTCTTCGGCGCGATGATGCACCTGGCGCCCCCGGCCGAGGGCGAAACGCCCGCGCCGGCGGTGTGGTTCCAGGCGGCGGCGGCGCGCGAGTCGCCCACGTCGTCGATCTTCCTTCCGATGGCGACGATGCCCGCGATGGCGCTAAAGGCCGGGCAGAGCGCGCGGATCGACTTCGACGTCTTCGCCGGGCCCAAGGACCGCGACGTCTTCGTCAACGACGCCTTCCCCTATTTCCGCGAGGACTACCGCAGGCTCAACTACGTCAGCACCATCAACGTCGGCTCGTGCTTCTGCGCCGCCGACTGGCTGGTGCTGGGCCTGATGTGGCTGCTCCAGGTCTTCGCCAAGGTCGCCCTGGGCAATTACGGCGTGGCGATCATCATCCTCGTGCTGCTGGTCCGCGTGGTGCTGCACCCGCTCACCAAGCGCGGGCAGGTGTCGATGAGCAAGATGCAGAAGCTCCAGCCGGCGATGCAGAAACTCAAGGAGAAGTACGCCGACGACAAGGACACCCTCAACCGCGAGATGATGAAGTTCTACAAGGAGCAGGGCGCCACGCCGCTGCTGGGGTGCCTTCCGATGTTCCTCCAGATGCCGATCTGGATCGCGCTGTGGACGGCGCTGCGGGCGTCGGTGGGGCTGCGCCACGCGGCGTTCCTTCCGTTCTGGCTGACGGACCTGGCGGCGCCGGACCAGGTGTTCTCCTGGGGCCGCCCGCTGCCGCTGATCGGAAGCAGCCTGCACCTGTTGCCGATCCTCGTGGCGATCTCGATGTACCTCCAGAGCAAGCTCAACCCGCAGATGGCGGGGCAGGCGCCGGCCGCCACCGAAGACCAGGCCCGCCAGCAGAAGATGATGCGCATCATGATGCCCATCATGATGCTGGTGATCTTCTACGACATGCCGTCGGGGCTGAACCTCTACATCATGACCTCGACGTTCGGCGGCGTGCTGGAGCAGTACGTCATCCGCCGGCACATCGAGGCCCGCGAGGCCGAAGCCGCCAGCCGCGAAACCACCATCGCCCTGCCCGGACGCGCCCCGCGCGACAACCGCCCCAAGAAACCCAAGGGACCGTTCCGGTTCATGAAAAGCTGAAGAAGAGGGCAGAGTGGATAGTGCAGAGTGGTGAGTGGGAACGGTTATTGAGTGCTGACAGGGGAAAGGCCGAAGGGCGAAGGGAATCCCGTTCCGTCGGGTCTTTTCCTCACGCTTCGACGTAGCGGGTGGGGTCGGCGGCGCCCGCCTCGGCGAATCCCGCGCGGCGCAGGCGACAGGCGTCGCAGTGTCCGCAGGCCCGCCCGTCGGACGACGGATCGTAGCAGCTGTGCGTCAGCGAGTAGTCCACCCCCATCTCCAGCCCCGCGCGGATGATCTGCCCCTTGGTCATGCCGATCAGCGGCGCGTGGACGGCGAACCGTCCCTTCCCCTCGACAGCGGCCGCCGTCGCCAGGTTCGCCAGGCGCTCGAACGCCTCCACGAACTCCGGGCGGCAGTCGGGATACCCGCTGTAATCCACCGCGTTGACGCCCAGGAAGATGTCGAACGCGCCGAGCACCTCGGCGTATCCCAGCGCGATCGACAGGAAAATCGTGTTCCGCGCCGGAACGTACGTGACGGGGATTTTTATTTTCGGATTTCGGATTTCGGATTTCGGATTTCCCTCTTGGGAAGGCTGGTCTTCCAGAGGACGGTCTTTCGGAACGGAGATTTCGTCGGTCAGGGCGCTGTGGCCGAAGCCACCCCCGGCCGACAGGTCGATCCGCACGATGCGATGCTCGATCGCGCCCAGCGCCGTGGCCACCCGCCTGGCTGCCGCCAGCTCGAACTTGTGCCGTTGCCCGTAGTCGAAGCTCAGCGCATGGCAGACGAACCCGCGCGAGCGGGCGAACGCCAGCGTGGTGGCGGAATCCAGCCCGCCGGACAGGAGCACGACGGCCGGTTGCGTTTGCGACGAAGCCATGTCCTCCAGCGTAGCGGGCTTTCCACGGGCGTGCAATCGTTGTATGATCGAAGTCGCAAAACGCCCCGCGCGGGGCCGGGAAACGAGACCATGGCCGACAAGAAACTTCTCGAAACGTTCGACAACCCGCACCCCGGGCGTGACTACGTCATCCGCCACGTCGCGCCGGAGTTCACCAGCGTCTGCCCGAAGACCGCCCAGCCGGACTTCGGGACCCTCGAGATCGAATACGTCGCCGACCGCCTGTGCGTCGAGCTCAAGAGCCTCAAGTTCTATCTTCAGGGCTTCCGCAACGTCGGCGTATTCTACGAGGACGTGGTCAACCGCATCCTGGACGACCTGGTGGGCGTGTTGCGCCCGCGCCGGATGACCGTGACGGGGCGGTTCACCCCGCGTGGCGGAATGCACTCGATCATCGTCGCGGAATACCCCGGCGGGCGCTGACCGGCGGGAGACAGGTGCCGCATGAACGCAAAGCGGATTCTCGGCGTCGGCGTGGTGGCGGTGGTGGCGGCGCTGGCGGCGACGGGGCTGTGGATGAGCCGCGGGCGCGACGCGCTGCTGATCGTCCGCGAGAGCCGCCCCGAGGCCGTCATGGGCACGCGGACGCACCTGCTGGCCGTCGTGGAGGCGGACCGCGACGAGGAGGCCGACGAGGCGCTCCAGGCCGCCGAAAACGAGCTGCGCAACGTCGAGCTCCAGATGAGCCGGCGGATCGAGCTCTCCGACGTCTCGAAATTCAACGCCGCGCCCGCGGGACAACTCGTGGAACTGGCCCCGCAGACCGTCGAGGTGCTTCGCGCCTCGCGCCGCCTGTGGGAACAGAGCGACGGGGCGTTCGACGTGACGATCCGCCCGCTGATCCTGCTGTGGATGCAGGCGGGGCAGGACGGCGCGCCGCCGACGGCGGAGCGCCTGGCTGCGGCGAGGGATGAATCGCGCTGGCCCGACATGGAGCTGCGCGACGGCGGGGCGGTCAAGCGCAAGGCGACGGCCGCGGTGGACCTCGGGGGCATCGCCAAGGGATACGGCATCGACCGCGCCGCTGAGGCGCTTCGCCGGGCGGGGTGCCTGGGCGGGCTGGTGGACGTGGGGGGCGACATCCGCTGCTTCGGGCGGCGGCGCGACGGCGGCGCGTGGCATGTCGCGGTGCGGAACCCCTTCCGCCCGGAGACGGACGCGCCGCTGACGCTGCTGGCGATTTCCGACGGCGCGGTGTGCACCAGCGGAAACTACGAACGCTTCACCGAAATCGCGGGCAAGCGCTACAGCCACATCCTCGACCCGCGCACGGGCCTGCCCGCCGACGCCGCCCCCTCCGTGACGGTCGTCGCGCCGACGGCAACGCTCGCCGACGGCTGGGCGACCGCCCTGAGCGTGTTGGGCCCCGAGGGACTGGCGCTGCTGCCCCGGGGCGCGGGCGTCGAGGCGATGATCGTCGCTGGAACGTCAGACCACTACACCATCCACGCGACGGTGGGCCTGCGCGGACTGCTGGTCGAACCACCCGCCGGGGTGCAATGGCACGGCGCGCCATCCCGCCTGCCGGCGGGGGGCAGGTGACGATGCCTCGCGGGAAGCGCAGCACCGGATGGCGGGTGAGCGTCGCCTTGTGGTCGGCGGCGGGGTTCTTCGCGGCGGGGTACTTTCCCACGCTGTACCTGGGCCAGCCGGTTGGGGCGTTCGTGCTGGCGGTCTGTGGGGTGATTCCGTTCGGCGGCAGCGCCAAAACGGTGCGCGGGGGCGTGCTGCGCGGCGCGGGGCTGGGGGCGGCGGCCGGATTCGGAATGATCGCCGCCCTGACCTTCCTTCGCAAACAACCGCTGCCGGAACCAACCCTCGCGGCGCTGGCGGGCGGGACGATCGGCTTCTGCGCCGCGGCGGCGGGGCTGTTCGCCCACCTCTCCGCGCGCCGCCGACGGGCCATCGAGCGGAAATGGGAAGAACGTTGAAAGGGAAACCAGCTCCGACGAAACGGTTTCCCTTTCCCCTTCGCCCTTCGGCCTTTGCCCTTTTGGCCTATCCCTTCCACTCCGTCTTGTCAACGGTGGTCTTGAAGTCGGCCTGGATGGGGTGCTTGGGCAGGTGCTCGTCCTTGACGGCCTCCAGGTCCTTGGGCGAGGGCTTGCCCATCGGGACGATTCGCTTGGTGGGGCACTTCTGGAGCGCGAGCACGACCTGCTCCATCTTCTCGGGGTCGTACTTGTCGTAGTCGATCCGCGCGATGTTGTCGGTGACGTTGAACAGTTCCGGCGCGAGCCTCATGCAGGCCTTGCATCCGATGCATCCGACGTTGCAGACGGCCTTGACGTCCTTCCCGAAGTCCTGGTTGCTGCAGGCGACGACGTACATGCGGTCGGCCTTGAAGGGGACCATCGTGATGAGGTTGCGGGGGCAGACCTTGGCGCAGGCGCCGCAGCCGGTGCATTTTTCATAATCAACGACGGCCAGCCCGTCGCGGATCTCCAGTGCGTCGAACCGGCAGGCGGTGCGGCAGTCGCCGAACCCCAGGCAGCCGTACGTGCACCCCTGCACGCCCGCGACGAGATTGGCGCTGGCGCAGGTTTTCCGCCCGCGATAGGGCGTCCGTCCGAGGCGGTCGGCGTAGGTCGCGCCGCAGTGGACGACGGGGCGGTAAGGGAACGTGGGCTTCAGGTCGATGCCCAGCAGGGCCGCCAGCTCCTGGGCGCAGGTCTCTCCGCCGACGGGGCACTTGTCCGGCGCCGCTTTTCCGTGGACGACGGCCTCGGCGTATTCGCCGCATCCGACGAACCCGCATCCGCCGCAGTTGGCGCCCGGAAGCAGGGCCAGCGCCTTTTCCACGAGCGGGTTGACCTCGACGTGGAACGCCCGGTTGGCCCAACCCAGGACCAGCGCCATCACGACCGCCAGCAGCAGCATGGTTCCGGCGGCCAGGATCAGGATCAGTGTGGTCATGACGTCCTCTCACTCATTGCCGTTGCGTGGTGGTGTCGGGCGATTCGCCCTGCGTCGCCGGCGCGGGCGCCTTCCAGGCCGGGCTGGCGGCGGTGGTTGCCTGCGGGGCCTGTGCAGCCGTTGCGGCGGGCGGGTCGCCCTGGAACATCTTCTCCAGCTTGCGGTCCATCCCCGTGAACGCCAGGAACGCCAGCGCCAGGATGCCCGAGACGATCAGCGTGATGCCCGGTCCCCGCAGGGGCGCCGGGACGTCGCAGTGGTCCAGTTCCTCGCGGATGCCGGCCATGATCACGATCGCCAGCGTGAACCCGATGCCCGCGAAGAACGCCAGCGTCAGCGAGGGCACGAGCCCCCACTGCTCGGCGGGCTCGACGCCCACGACCATCTTCATGACGTACAGGCAGGCGAAGAGGATCGCGCAGTTCGTGGTGATCAGCGGGAGGAACACGCCGAAGCTCTTGTAGAGCGCGGGCAGGAACTTCCGCAGGTACATCTCGACGAACTGCACGCTGGAGGCGATCACGAAGATGTAGACGATGTAGGTCAGGACGCTCAGGTCCACCTGGGCGGCGGTCTCGGCGGGCAGGAACAGGCCCGCGATCCATTTCGCCAGCGGCGCGCCGGGCTGGAGCACGTAGTACGTCAGCACCCAGCTGAGCATCGCGGCGATGGAGATGACGAACGTCACCGCGGCGCCCATTCCGAAGGCCATGTCCACCCGGCGCGACACGCCGATGAACGGGCAGATGCCCACGAAGTAATGCAGCACGAAGTTGTTGATCAGCGCCGCGCCGATCGCGATCAGGACGATTTGGCTCAGGTATTCCATTCGGTCACCTCTTGGCCGCCGCGGCGCGCTTCTGGTGGAGCTGGTCGATCCAGACGACCGCGCCCAGCAGCAGGCCGAACGTGAGGAACGCCCCCGGGGGCTGGTTCATGATCGACCAGCGGAACTGCTCGCCGGCCGTCCCTTCCTTCCAGAACAGCGGAATGTCGAACCACGACCCGCTGCCCAGCAGCTCGCGCACGGTGGCCATCGCCACCAGCGCCAGCGTGTTGCCCAGTCCCTGCCCGACCGCGTCGGCGGCCGACGCCGCCAGCCCCTGCTTGCTGGCGCACACCTCGCACCGGCAGATGATGATGCAGTTGACGATGATCAGCGGGATGTACGGCCCGAGCTTCTCGCTCATGTCCGGAACGAACGCCGCGAGGAACTTGTCGGCGATCGTCACGAACGCGGCGATGGTCAGCGTGAACACCAGGATCCGCAGATGCGGCTTGAGCAGGTTGCGGATCAGACTGGTGATGAGGTTCGCGCAGATCAGCACGAACATCACGGCGGCGCTCATGGTGATCGCCTGCCGCACGGTGCCGGTGATCGCGAGCGTCGGGCAGGTGCCCAGCACCTGTCGGAACACCGGGTTCTCCGGGATGATGCCCCGCAGGAACCGCTCCAGGGGGGTCGGTCCGTCTTTCGCCATGGTCAGTGGTCCTTCTGGTTCAGCGCCGGAAGCTGGGCCCGGAAGCCCGCGACGGCCTGGTTGACGATGTTGCAGACGCTCTCGGAGGAGATCGTCGCGCCGCTGATGGCCTGGATGCGGTTGGAACCCGGCGCGGGGGCGGATTTCTCGTATCCGACCGGCTTCGCCGCGTCCAGACCGCGGAACTGGTCCTGGAACTTTTCGGTGGTGATCTTGTTGCCCAGGCCCGGCGTCTCGTTGTTGAACAGCACGGTCAAGCCGGTGATGCGCTCGGCCTTGCGGTCCAGGCCGATGAGCACCTCGATCACGTCGGCGTACCCGTTGCCCTTGCCCTTGATGACCCATCCGAGGTGAACCTTTCCGGCGGGGTCCTTGCCCTGCCAGAACACCTTGAAGGCGACGGATTTTCCGTCGTCGTAAGGCACTTCCTCGGTGGCCTCCTTGACGCCCGAGAGCTTCGCGGGCTTTCCGGTGAGATCGACCGCCTCGACGTCGTGCACCAGGCGGGGAATCTGGTCGTAGGTCTTGTTTCGCTTGTTCTGCTCGATGATCGGCCCCCAGCCGACCTGCACGCCCGCCAGCGCCGCCCCGAACGCCAGCGACAGCAGCAGAACCAGCCACGCCTGTCCCAGGGAACTGTTTTTCATGTGCGTGAACCTGTTGAATGTCCTTCGGGTCTCGGAAACGAGTTTACTTTTTCACCCGCACCGGCACGGGCCCGCCCACGGGGCGCGGGATCGTCCAGCGGTTCAGCAGCGGCGCGATCGCGTTGACCAGCAGCACGCTGAACATCACGCCCTCGGGGTAGTTGGTCAGCAGGCGGACCAGCATCACCAGCACGCCGAACAGCACGCCGTAGAGGAACCGCCCCCACGGCGTCAGCGGGCTGGAGACCGGGTCGGTGACGATGAAGAACGCGCCCAGCAGGAACGCCCCGCCGAGCAGGTGGTGCAGCGCGGTCCATTCGGCCGCGGGGTTCACGAGGTTGTCGATGCCGGCCAGCACGCCCAGTCCGACGATCGCGCCGAGGGGGATCTGCCAGGCGGCCGTCCGGCGCAGGCACAGGTACAGCCCGCCGATCAGGCACGCCAGGGCGCTGGTCTCGCCCATCGAGCCGTTGGTGTTGCCCAGGAACAACGCCATCAGGTCGAAGCCCTTTCCGGCCTTGAAGGCCGCCGTCATGGGCGTCGCCTGCGACATCGCGTCGGGGATGTGCCGGGTGAACAGCCAGGGCACCGTCTGCGTGACGTTGCCCACCTCGCCGACCACGCCGGCCGTCCGGGCCACGTATCCGCCCGCGGCCAGGAAGCCCGCGAACGACACCATCACGAACGCCCGCCCGACCATCGCGGGGTTGAAGATGTTCATTCCCACGCCCCCGAAGACCACCTTGCCCAGGGCGATGGCCACGAACGAGGCGATGACGCTGACCCACCACGGGCAGGCCGCGGGAATCGAGAACGCCAGGATCAGGCCCGTCACGACGGCCGAGCAATCCTTGACCGTCACGCCCTTGCGCCACCAGAGCGTCATCAGCAGCCACTCGGTCGCCACGCAACTGGCCACGCAGACGGCGATCTGCGCGGCGGCGTACCACTGGAAGACCCAGATCGCCACGGCCGTCGCCGGCAGCAGGGCGATCAGCACGTCGAGCATCATCCGCCGCGTGGTCAGCGCCCGGCTGGCCAGGTGCGGGCCCGGCGCGACCTCGAGTTCCCCCGTTGTTTCCGCAGCGTGTTCCGTGTTCTCTGCCATATCGTGGTCCAGTTCGAAGTTCGTAGGTCGGAGTTCGAAGTTCGCGTCTTATTCCTTGGGAATCTGGGCCTTGCCCAGGCGGATCAACTGCACCAGGGGGATGCTCGCGGGGCAGGCGTACCCGCAGCAGCCGCACTCGCAGCACGCCTGGAGGTGATATCGTTTCGCCAGTTCCCAGTCGCGGAACTTGGCGGCCATCGCCATCTTGGTGGGAACCAGGCGCAGCGGGCAGACGTCCACGCAGCGCCCGCAGCGGACGCAGTTGGTCTGCTCGGCGCGGCGGACGTCGTCGCGGGTCAGGACGGTCACGCCGCTGGTTCCCTTGGTCACGGGCGTGGACAGGTCGGCGAGGGTGAAGCCCATCATCGGCCCGCCGGCGACGATCCGCGCCGCGTCGTCGGTCAGCCCGCCGCAGAAGTCGATCAGTTCCCCGTAGCTGACGCCGACGGGCACGAGCAGGTTCTTCGGCTCGCGCACGCCCGCCCCGGTGACGGAGACGACGCGGTGCGTCAGGGGCTTGCCCCGCAGGACCGCCCGGGCGACCGCGGCCGCCGTGCCCACGTTGATCACCACCACGCCCACGTCCAGCGGAAGCCCGCCGGTGGGAACCTCGCGCTTCAGCGCCGCCAGGATCGTCTGCCTCTCGCCGCCCATCGGGTACTTGGTGTGCAGCACCGCGACCTCGACGTGGGTTCCGCCGGCCGCGGCGCGAACCTTCTCCGCCGCGTCGCGCTTGTTGTCCTCGATGGCGATGACGACGCGCTTGGCCCCGGCCGCGTGCGCCGCCAGCAACGCGCCTGTGACGATCGGCGCGGGGTATTCCATCATCAGGCGATAGTCCGCCGTCAGGTACGGCTCGCACTCGCAGCCGTTGACCAGCAGAACGTCCACGGGCTTGGCTTCATTGCGGGCGAACTTCACGCTGGTGGGAAACGCCGCGCCGCCGAGGCCCACGATGCCCGCGTCGCGGACGGCCTGGGCGATGGCCTTGGGCTCATGCGTGTGCAGGCCCTGGGTGGGCCAGTCGCCGCCGAACACGTCGGCCAGCAGGGCCTCGCCTTCGAGCTGCTCGCCCTCGGCCTTGATGGGCACGGTCTTGACGTGCCGCCCGTTGGGCAGGGTGGCCACCGAGCCCATCTGCGCCACGCCCGCCACCGACGCGTGGACCGGCGCGGAGATGAACGCCTGCGACGTGCCGATGACCTGCCCCAGCGCGACGGCGTCGCGCGGCTTGACCGCCGGTTCGCAGGGCGCGCCGGTGTGCTGGAGCAGCGGAATGGCCACCTGCTTGGGGGTGGGCAGGACCTCGATCGCCTTCGGGCCGGACAGGCCCTTGCGCTCGGGGGGGTGGACGCCCCGGGCAAACGTCCCGCTGCCCGGGAGGGTATCGGTCATCGCACTCATGGATTCTCCTTCGCTGCCCGTCGGACCCAGCGGGCGCCGATCACGGCAATCGCCACGCCTGCGGCCAGCCCGATCGCCGCGCCGGCGAGTTGGCGGATCTCGTCGCTTCCGCCGAGGACCGCGCCGATCCCCGCCAGCGCCAGCGGCAGGAGGAACGCCAGGCCGGCCATCGCCGCCAGCCGCCAACCGGTCAGCCCCTCCCTGCACGGGGGGGCGTCTTCCTTGCCTGCGGGGCAGGCGGGGCAACTGCCGGGGCATCCGGGTTTGCTCGATTCCTCGGGGCGGCTCACGGGGGCGCTCCTGCCGGCCGCGGCTGGGATGCGGCGCGGAAAAGGCGAATGATAGCCCTCCGCCCCAACCGTGTAAAGGGGGTGCGGGCGGATTCCTCACATCGTGATTTGTTTCACGGATGGTTTGTCCGCCCCCGCGTCCGCCTGCGAGTTGCCGGGCCCGCCGGCGGGCGGTATCATGGCCGCGGGCCTGGCGCCCAGGGAGAAGACATGGCGAAAGTTTCGGTCATCGTGCCCGCGGCGGGGTCGGGCAAACGCTTCGGCGACAAGGCGAACAAGATTTTCCAGCGGATTGCCGGTCAGCCGGTCTTCCTCCGCACGCTGGAAGTCTTCACCGGGCGCGACGACGTGGTGCAGACCCTCCTGGTCGTCTCGGCCGCCGACGAGGAGGAGGTCCGCGCCCGGTTCGGCGGGGCGCTGGGTTTCATGGGTGTGACGGTGGTGACGGGCGGGGCCACGCGGGCCGATTCCGTCCGCAACGCCCTGGCGCGGGTCTCGGACGAGGCGGAGCTGGTGGCCGTCCACGACGCCGTCCGCCCGTGCGTCTCGGCGTTGTGGATCGACGCGGTGTTCGCCGAGGCCGGCAAGACCGGCGCGGCCATCCTCGCCTATCCGCTGCACGGAACGCTCAAGAAGGTTTCCGGCGCCGGCGTGATCGCCCAGACGCTTCCGCGCGAGGGGCTCTGGGAAGCGCAGACGCCGCAGGTTTTCCGGCGCGAGCTGCTCGTGCGGGCCTACGCCGGGCCCGTCGCCGACGCCACCGACGACGCCCAGCTTGTCGAGCGCCTCGGGCACCCCGTCAACGTGGTGATGGGCGACCCGCGGAACGTCAAGATCACCACGCCGGGCGACCTGCGCCTGGCGGAGTCGGTAATCGGCACGTTACCGAAACCCAAGCCCAAGGACGACGGCATGGGCCCGTTCCACGAGGCGAGGTGGTAGTGTGGAAACTTGGGGGTTGAATGCAGCCGAAACAAAGAATCTACATTGACGAAGTCGGCAATTCCGATCTGGGAAGCGCGCACGATCCCAACCATCGCTTCCTGAGCCTGACCGGCGTGATCCTATCGTTGAATCATGTTCGGGAAGCGGTTCACCCGGAGATGGAGAGCCTGAAGAACCGTTACTTCCATTCCCATCCGGATGATCCGGTCATTCTGCACCGCAAGGAACTCATCGCGGGGCATCCCCCGTTTCGCGTTTTACGAGATCCCCACACACGTGAGGCATTCGATACGGACCTATTGGCGGTCTTGAAACGGTGGGAATACACAGTTGTAACGGTTGTGATTGATAAATTGGAACATCGGAACCAATATCATGTCTGGCGGCACGATCCGTATCACTACTGTCTGAAGGTGATGCTGGAAAGGTATGTTTTCTTCCTGAAACAATTGAACTGTTGTGGAGATGCTTTGGCGGAATCGCGTAACGGAAAAGAAGATCGGCGGCTTAAAGACGCCTTTTCCCGCCTTTGGGAACAAGGTACGGAATACGTCAGTGCGGACCAATTCCAAACCGTTCTCACCAGTCGGCAGCTAAAGGTCAAGCCGAAGCAAAACAACATATCGGGTCTTCAACTCGCGGACCTGCTGGCTCATCCCAGTCGAAGAGAAATCCTGCTGGAGGCCCGGAAGATCGAGGACAACAGAACGGATATTTTTGGGGACAAGGTCACGAAAATACTGATGGAAAAGTATTACAAGGGAAGCGGAAAAAAGATATACGGGCGAAAGTTGTTGCCATAAAAAAGAAAAGGCCCTTGCGGACCTTTTCCCGATGGCTCAGGGCCATCCACCTTCAGATATCCTGAATTAACAGTATTATCGGACATCAAAATGGCATTGTCAAACAAAAATATATCAAGCCCGGAAACAACATGCATAAACTTCTTTGCATAGCGATCGGCGGGGCGGTCGGGGCGCTGGCGCGGTACGGCCTGGGCGGGCTGGTGCAGCGGATCGCCGGGGGCGTGCTGCCCTGGGGGACGCTCGCGGTCAACCTGCTCGGCTCGTTCGTCATCGGGCTGCTGGCGGCGGTGTTCTCCGAGCGGATCGTCTCGGAACCGCTGCGGATCGGGCTGCTGATCGGCGTGCTGGGGGCGTTCACGACGTTCAGCACGTTCAGCCTGGAGACGGTGCAACTGGTCCAGGACCGCCAGTACGGCTGGGCGGCGGCGAACGTGGCCGGCTCGTGCGCGCTGGGCATCGCGCTGGTCTTCGCGGGCCTGTTCGCCGGGCGGGCGCTGCTGGGATTGTGGAAATGACGGCGCTTCCGCCGGGGCCCTCCGCCCGCGCGGAACGCAGGGAGATAACGCGATGAAACTTTCCGGGCAAGCCACGCTGCTGCGAATCCTCGTCGGCGAGAGCGACCGGCACGACGGCAGGCCGCTCTACGAGCACATCGTCCTGAAGGCCCGCGAATTGAACATCGCCGGCGCGACGGTGCTGCGCGGCGTCATGGGCTACGGCGCCAACAGCCGGCTGCACGCGGCCAAGGTGCTGCGCCTCAGCGAGGACCTGCCGATGGTCATCGAGATCGTGGACACCGACGAGAAGCTCGCGCCGCTGCTTCCGCTGCTGGACGGGATCGTCCGCGAAGGGCTGGTGACGATGGAGAAGGTCCAGGTCATCCAGTATCGTAGCGAGAATCGTAGTCAGTAGCCGGTAGCCGGTAGCCCCGAGGCATCGGACAACCTCGATTCCCGGCCACGGGCTCCTGACTACTGGCTACTGGCTTCCAACCCCGCGCGGTCGGCCAGGCGTCGCCAGCGCGCGAGTTCGTTCGGCTGGAGCTGCTGCATGGCGTCGGGGATCGCCCGGCGCTGGCGGTCGTTGGTGTCCATCACGCGGCGGAGCTGGTCGGCGGCCTGGGCCTTCTGCCCGCGGTTCAGGAGTCGTTCGGCGTAGTCCATCCGCAGGCGCATGTCCTGGGGGTTGAGTTCGACGGCGCGGGCCAGCGCGTCCAGGAAGGCCGGATCGCCGGCGGCGAACAGCACCTCGGACAGCAGGCGGTGGGTGGCGAAATCGAGCGGGTCTCTCCGCGTCGCCTCGCGGGCCCAGGAGACCGCCCGCCCGACCAGCGCGGCCCGGCGGGCGGGGTCGGCGGCGGCTGCCTCCAGCGCGAGCTTCGCGGCGTCCATGGCTGCCAGTGGGTCCAGCGGGTCGGACCGTGCCGCCTGCTCGGCGAGGCGGAACCGCTCCGCTGCCGGCAGGGGGCTGTCGGGCTCGCGGGCCTGGAGGGTCAGCAGGCTCCGCGTGCAGACGGGCCTGGCCAACACCGCCCCGGCTGCGACGGCCGCCGCCAGCGCCGCCAGCACGACCGGCCAGCGCCATTTCGTGAGGCGCCAGCTTCGCCCCGGCCCCTGCGCCGCGCACGCCCCGGCGCCCAGCCAGAACAGCATCGCGGTGGCGGGGGCCCACAGTCCGAATTCCACCATGTTGTGCAGGACGAACGCGCCCAGCCCGCAGGCGAGGATCGGCCGGGCCAAGCCGCCCCGCGGCGCGCCGTCGGGCCCGAGCAGTCCCGCCGCCCACGCGCCCAGCGCCAGCCCCGCGGCCAGCACCATGGCCGGCAGCAACGCGTCGAGGACGGCGAGGTTCGCATCGATCAGGGTCCGGGCCAGCACCAGCCGGGCGAACAATGCCGCCGCCAGCACCGCGCCGAGGGCCGCCCAGACGGTTCGGGCGCCGCGCGGCGCGGGCGGTTCGTCGGGTTGCGGCCCGCGCGGTCGGACCGCAGCCGCCAGCATCCACGCGAGGATCGCCAGGTACAACGCCCCGCCGGGAATCCCGAACTGTGCCGGCGCGTGGGCCAGCACGTTGTGGGGCATCTTGACGGCCTCCTCGGCCGCAGGGCGGCGGTGGCGCAGGTACGCGCTGTCGAAGTTGGCCGGGCCCGCCCCCAGCAGTGGGCGCTCCCGCACGATCTCGGCCGCCGCCGTCCAGTAGTACCAGCGGAAGGTCATCGTCTTGGTCGGCAGGCGGTCGAAGCGGAGCCCGTAGGCAACGACGGCCGCCACACCCGCCAGAAACGCAACCGCCACGACGAGCAGCCATCGCCGCCAGTGCGCCGCCAGGCGGCGGCGCAGCGGCACGACGATCACGGCCGCCGCGAAGGCTGCCGCCCCGGCGAGGATGCCTCCCCGGCTGCGGGTCAGCGCGAGCACGACAGCGCCCGCCAGCGCCGCCGCTGCCAGCAGCGCGCCGGACAGCAGCACGGTGTCGATCTGCCCCGGCTCGCGCGAAGCGTCGCCCGCGCGGCGACGGGCCCGCGCGGCGGCGATCCGGTCGGCGGCCAGACCCGCCGTCGCAGCCGTCAGCATCAGCAGCGCCGAGGCGAACAGGTTCGCCAGCGCCGCGAAATAACCCGTCGGCGTCGGGTCGCGCAGGCGGTTCTCGAACAGTTGCGCCTCGATGGACCCCTCGACTGCCCCGAACTGCGCCAAGCGTTCGGCGCGGTGCAGGTCGAAGTCGCGGATTCGTTCGGGAATCTCCACGGCGACCTGCCAGAAGGCCTTGGCGCTGGCCAGCACCAGCGCCCCGGCCAGCACGGCCAGCAGCAGCCGCCAGCGGCGGGGCTCGGAGAACAGCTGCAGCGCCAGCCAACCCACCAGCAGGAGCGTGACCTGCTCCAGCCAGCCGTCCAGGGCGCTGCGCCGGTCGGAGGCGTTCCACGCCGACGCCAGCGCCCAGGCGGCGAACGCGAGGATCAGCACCCCCAACGCCGCGCCGCGGATGCGCAGCGTACCCGCCAGCGCGCCGCCCAGCGCCCAGAGCGCCGCGACGGAAAGGATCGCCACCGCGAACGAGACGCGCGACAGCTCGCCGAGGTCGGGGAATTGCGCCGAGCGGAAGGGCACCTCGCTGACCAGGCACCGCGCGGCGGCGATGGCCAGCAGCCCCACGGCCGCGACGGTCTGAAGCCCCGTCCCCACGGACGGGAACAGCGGACGCGCGTCGCTCTGGGCGGGAGTGGGGGTCATGCCTTTCCGTCGCTGCTTTCCAGCAGCGCCACCAGCGCCAGCACGGCCAGCGTCTGGGCGAAGATCATCACGGCCGCCGTCACGCTCCGCACGTGCGGCAGCAGGACGGCGGAGATCGCCGTCGCGCCCGTGCACAGGTAGATCGTCAGGACCGCCCTGCGCTGGCTCATCCCGCGCCGCACCAGGCGGTGCGAGAAGTGCCGCCGGTCGCCCACCATCGGGTTCTTGCGGTCGCGCAGGCGGAGCAGCACCACGCTGACGGTGTCGTAGAGCGGCACGGCCATCAGCACCAGCGGCACGAACACGCCGTAGGACCAGTACGCCTGCCCCGGCTGGACGTACGTGGTGCGGGCCGACAGCACGCCCAGCAGGAAGCCGATGACCAGCGACCCGGCGTCGCCCAGGAAGGTGCTGGCGGGGGGGAAGTTGTAGACGAGGAATCCCAGCAGCGCCCCGAGCATCAGGCACAGCCAGGCCGGCACGAACAACTGCCCCACGCCCACCGACGCGCTGAGCAGGGCGGCGCAGACGATCGCCGCCACGCCGGCAGACAACCCGTCCATGTTGTCCAGGAAGTTGAACGCGTTGGTGATCGTCACCAGCCAGAGCACCGTCAGGATCGCGCTGAGCGGTTCGCCGGCGACCGTCAGCACGCGCAGGTCGCAAGCGAGCGTCACGGCCGTGCACACCGCCACCTGCACGGCGAGCTTGACGAGCGGGCCGAGGGCCTTGCGGTCGTCGATGAGTCCCAGCACATGCAGGACGGCCGCCGCCGCCAGCACGCCCAGCGCGAACGGCGCCTTTGCAGCCGCGCCGGTGATGTGCTGCGCCAGGGCCGGCGGAACCCACGCGGGAATCTGGGTGGCCGCCCAGATTCTCGCGATGGCCGTCACCAGCAGCGCCGGGCCCAGGATCGCCGCGAAGACCGCGCACCCGCCCAGCAGCGGCGTCGGGCGCGCGTGCGCCTTGTGCCGCTGGGGCATGTCGATCATGCCGAAACGGAACGCCACGCGCCGCGACAGGGGCGTCGCCAGCAGCGAGATGCCGAACGAAAGGGCCAAAGCGCCCAGCGCCGCCCAGAGGATCATGTCGTGGACTCCTGTTTCCACTGCCGCCGCATGCGCGTCCGCGCGGCGGTCAGGAACGCATCGTACCGCCCGGAGGCGTAGTCCGGGAAGGTCCATTCCAGCGCCCGCCATCGCCCGTGGCGGAACATCAGCGTCACCTCGGCGTAGACCCCGGCGGACAGGTACACCCGGTGCGAGAAGTTCTTCATGCTCGCCAGGATGAGCTTTCCGCTTTCCAGGTAGCCCGGGTCGAGGTTGACCGGCCGGGGCGGCCCGGCTGTCTGCCGCGCCGCCAGGCGACGCTCCAGCTCGTTGGTCGCGCGCTTCGCGTCCGCCAGCGATTCCGGCGGCACGAGCCGCTCGAACGCCACGAATTGCCGCAGCAGCGGGCTGCCCATTTCCGCGTCGTAGTAGTCGGTGAACGGGAAATCCATCACCTCGCCGGTCAGGTCGATCGGCCCGAACGCCTCCGCCAGCATCGCGCGGGCCTCGGTGAGCCACTCGTCCGACGCGGCGAGCAGCCCGCAGATCAGCTTCACCGGCGGCGGGGGATGGGGTTCTGCCATGGTCCGCGCATTGTCGCGCGGGCGGCGCGGGCTGTCAACGCCTCGCCGGGGTGCCACGGTCAAGCGCTGTTTGCTTGACCGTGCGGACACCCTCAAGCACACAACGCTTGAGGGTGGCACCCAGCTTACAGTTTTGATTGTGAAGGACAACTAGCCTTCGGCGGCGAGCGTCTCGCGCAACTGGCGATACTCGCGGAGCAGGACATCGCGGCCGCGATGGCAGACGATGTGCGCCCAGGGCAGCGGCTCGGACTCGGGGATCTCTCGCCGGCCGAAATACGCCGCGTCCACGCCCGTCTGCTCGAACGCGCCGGTCCAGTGCTCATAGCGGAAATGCTCGTCCCACGCGTCCAGGCGCGCCCCGGCGCGCCAGGCGGCCTCGATGGCGTCGGCCAGTCGCCGGTCGCCCCGCGCGATCACGCCCTCCAGCACGCTCCGCTCGATCCAGTGGAAGCGGAAACTCACCGGCGAGCGGCGCGACAGCTCGCGCAGGCGGCTGCGCACGGAGAAGAAGTACTCCGCGTCGCGCATCGGGCACCACTGCATGGGCGTGTGCGGTTTGGGCACGAACCACGACACGCTCGCGCCGATCGCGCCGCGCTGGCCGTCCACGTCCCTGCGGGCGTCGGAGAGGCGCAGGCAGAGGCGGAAGATCTCGTCGATGTCGTCGGGCGTCTCGCCGGGCAGGCCGGCCATGAAGTAGACCTTCACCTTCCGCCAGCCCGCGCGGTATGCCTCGCGCACGCCGGCGAGCATGTCGGTCTCGGTGATGCCCTTGCGGATCGCGCGGCGGAGGCGTTCGGAGCCCGCCTCTGCCGCGATGGTCAAGCCGCCCTTGCGCACGGTCGAGGTCAGTGCCGGCAGCAGCCGCAGCTGGCTGTCCACCCGCAGGCTCGGCAGCGAGATCGACACGTGCCGCGGCGCGAACTCGGTGTTGAGGCGGGCGATCAGCTCGTCGAGGCGCGGGTAATCGCTGGTCGAGAGGCTCAGCAGGGAGATTTCGTCGTAGCCGGTGGCGGCGACGGCCTGTCGGGCGGCGGCGAGAATCTCGTCCACGGGCCTCCAGCGGACGGGCAGGCGGACAGCCCCGGCTTGGCAGAACCGGCAGGCGTTGGGGCAGCCTCGCATGATCTCGATCGTCACGCGATCGTGGACGCCCTCGGCCAGCGGGACCAGCGGGCGGTCCAGCGCCGGCGAGTCGGCGAGGTTCCGCACGCAGGCCCGGCGGACGGCGCTCGGCACGTCGGGGCGCAGCGGGCGAAGCTCCGTCGCGCCGTCGTCGCGGGCCTGTGGCTGGTAAAATCGCGGCACGTACGCGCCTTCGATGGTTCGGGCGGCCTCCAGGAGCGTCCGCTCGCGCGGGAGGCGGTCGCGCTTGGCGCGGCGGACGAGTTCGACCAGCGCCGCCAGCGGCGATTCCCCGTCCCCGGCGATCAGCACGTCGAAGAACGGCGCGACGGGTTCCGGGCTGTCGGCCAGCGCGTCGCCGCCGACAACGAGCGGGTGTCCTTCGCCGCGCTCGGCCGAGCGCAGCGGAACGCCCGCCAGGTCCAGCATCGTCAGCACGTTGGTCACGCACAGCTCGTACGGCAGCGAGAAGCCCAGCACGTCGAAGTCGCCCAGTGCGCAGCGGCTTTCCCAGCCGAACAGCGGGATCGTCTCGGCGCGGAGAACGGCCTCGGCGTCCGGCAAGGGGCAGTAGGCGCGGTCGCAGGCGACGCCGGGCAGGTCGTTGAGCGTCCGGTAGAGCACCTGGCTGCCGAGGTGGCTGATGCCGATGGCGTAAGTATCGGGGAACGCCAGCGCGACGGAAACTTCCGCCGACTGCGCGTCGCCGCAGCGGCGGTTGATCTCGAGGCCGACGTATTGCGACGGCCGGGATACCTGCGGCAGCAGCCTGGCGCTGACGAGTTGTCCGACATTTCTCATGGGCGTTTCCCGCCGGCGTTTTCGGCGTCAAGTCAGGGGGTGAACGGTTGCCCACGCCGCCGGCGCTGCTATCATAGGGGGCATGAAATCGCAGACCGAGTACCTCACGTTCCACACCCGCCGACACCGGGAGTATATCAGGATTACCGACCGGGTCGAGGACGTCGTCGCCCGCAGCGGGATTTCGGAGGGAATGGTCCTGGTCTCGGCGATGCACATCACGGCCGGCGTGTTCGTCAACGACGACGAGCCGGGAATCCTCGACGACATCGACGAGTGGCTGGAGAAACTCGCGCCGCGCGGCGACTACCGCCACCACCGCACCGGCGAGACCAACGGCGATTCGCACCTGAAGAACCTGCTGGTCCATCACCAGGTGCTCCTGCCCATCACGGGCGGGCGGCTGGACCTGGGCCCCTGGCAGCAGGTGTTCTACGCGGAATTCGACGGGCAGCGCCCGAAACGTCTGGTCAGTAAGAGCCTATCCGGATAACTGCAAGGAGCCGCGTTGTGACAAAAACCGTCTGGATGCAAGGAAGGACGACGACGCCAACCCTTGGCGGGTTGGCGAGGAGTCCTGACGCCGCAGACGGGCGGTTTTTGTCGCAACCCTCCGGGACGGGCCGTCTTTTGC
>JAKPKY010000067.1 GCA_029553505.1 Planctomycetota bacterium | reverse complement strand
ACCTGTTGGGATGCCTATGTCCGAGATTGTCCGTAAGGCCTGAGGCCGACGGCGACCGCCATCGAAGCCTCGTTTGAACCCGTCGGCGTGAACGCGCCGGCGCGAGCCTTCATGCCTTTACGGACAATCCAAAATGAACATCTCCCGCAGCGAGCAGCGCACGCTGCACGCCATGGCGCAGGGCGGCGCGATCGTGCTGACGCGCGACGCGCAAGGCCGCCTGATCAGCGTCGCCTGTTTCACCCGCGACGGCTTCGTTCTGACCGACTGCAACCTGTCGGTCTGGCGTCGCCTCAAGAGGAAGGGGCTGATCTGGTCCCGCGACGGCGGCCCGTACCAGATCAACCGCGAAGGGCTGGCGTGCCTGCGCAGCCAGGTCGACAACCGCGTCACGGCCAGGCGCTGGTAGAAAAAGGGCGGACGCAGCGATGCGTCCGCCCTTTGATTCCGCTCATCCCCGCGGAAGCGGGGACCCAGTTCTGTCCAGCTGGGCGCGACCGAACGAAAAAAAGCCTGGGTCCCCGCCTTCGCGGGGAAGAGCGGAGATTTAATCCGCCGCGGCCTTCAGATATCCCCGCCCACGTTCGACGGCGTGATCGACGAGCGGGCGACGTGGATGCCGCACTCGGTCTTTTCCTGGCCCGCCCAGCGGCCCGAGCGCGGATCGGCGCCCTTTTCCACCGGCTTGGTGCAGGGCCAGCAGCCGATCGACGGGAAGCCCTGCGCCACCAGCGGGTGCGGCGGGATGTCGTTCTGGGCCGTGTAGGCCTCGATCTGTTCGCGCGACCAGTTGGCCAGCGGATTGAACTTGATCTGGCCGTTGTCGCCCTCTTCCACCACGCGCAGCCGCAGGCGGTCGCCGCCCTGGAACCGTTTGCGGCCCGTGATCCAGGCGTCGTAGTCCTTCAGCGCGTTGTCGAGCGGGATCACCTTGCGGATGTTGCAGCAGGCGTCGACGCTCGTGCGCCACAGGTCCGACTTGGGGTCCTGGGTGGCGAGATCGGCGAAGGTCGGCCGCAGGTCGCGAACGCCCGTCAGTCCAAGCTTGGCGGCCAGTGTCTTGCGGTAGTCCAGCGTCTGGCCAAACAGCATGCCGGTGTCGAGGAACAGCACCGCGATCCCCGGATCGACCTGGGCGGCGAGGTGCAAGAGCACGGCGGACTCGGCGCCGAACGACGACACCAGGGCCAGTCTGTCGCCGTAAATCTCGTGCGCGCGGCGCAGGATTTCGAGCGGCGCCGCGTCGCGCAGCTCCTCGTTCAGCCGGTCCGCGACCGACTGTTCGCTTTCAACGCGGTCAAAGGCCATCACGCCTCCCGTTCCACAAAAGCCGGCGACCGCGCATCGGCCGCGCGCTGATACACATGGCGATAGCGCTTCGCCGTCGCCGCCCACTGTTCCGGCGTCGACCCGTCGGCGATCTCGAAGGCGTCGAAACCGCAGCGGATCATGAAGTTGGCCAGTTCCCGCAGCACCTCGCCCACGGCG
>JAKPKY010000059.1 GCA_029553505.1 Planctomycetota bacterium | reverse complement strand
CAACCTGGCCATCAAGGGCGTCGCGGAGGCGGCCGCGGGCAAGGGCAACCACATCATCACCTGCCAGGCCGAGCACAAGGCCGTGCTGGACACGTGCAAGTACCTGGAGAAGCGCGGCTGGCGGGTGACGTACCTCAAGCCCGACCGCACGGGGCGCGTCTCGGCGGGGCAGGTGGAAGAGGCGATCACCGACGAGACGGTGCTGATCACGCTGATGGCCGCCAACAACGAGGTGGGCACGCTGCACCCGGTGGCGGAGATCGGCGAGGTGGCGCGGCGGCGGGGGATCGTCTTCCACTGCGACGCCACGCAGGCCGTCGGGAAAATCCCGCTGGACTTCGAGAAGATGAAGATCGACCTGGCGAGCCTGTCGGCCCATAAGGTGTACGGGCCCAAGGGCGTCGGGGCGCTGTACGTCCGCAAGGGCGTGCGGGTGGCCTGCCAGATGCACGGCGGCGGGCACGAGCGCGGCATGCGCAGCGGCACGCTGAACGTGCCGGGCGTGGTGGGTTTCGGCGCCGCCTGCGAGATCGCCGCCCGCGAGATGCCGCAGGAAGCCCCGCGGCTGGCCGCCCTGCGCGACCGACTCGAGCAGGGCGTCCTGCGGCGCGTCGAGTTGTCCAGCGTCAACGGCAACGTCGAGCATCGCGTGCCCAACACCACGAACCTCTCGTTCGCGTACGTCGAGGGCGAGAGCCTCATGCTTCGCATGCCCGACGTGGCCGTCTCCAGCGGGTCGGCCTGCACCAGCGCCTCGCTCCAGGCCAGCCACGTGCTGATGGCGATGGACGTGCCCGAGGAGATCAGCCACTCGTCGCTGCGGTTCAGCCTCGGGCGGTTCACCACGCAGGAAGAAGTGGACTACGCCGTCGAGCAGGTCGCGCAGGCCGTCGCCCGCATGCGCGAGCTGAGCCCGCTGTACGACATGGCCAAGGCCGGCATCGACATCAGCAAGATCCAGTGGCAGCACGAGCATCATGAAGAGAGTGAAGAGTGAAGAGTGGTTAGTGGAGAGTGAAGAGTGGTGAGTGGTGAGTGACTTGAGATCTGAGATCTGAAATTTGAGATTTTTGATTTCAGATTTTGGATTGAAGGACTGAGAACGGGTGCCACCCTCAAGCGTTGTGTGCTTGAGGGTGTCTTCCGCACGGTCAAGCGAACAGCGCTTGACCGTGGCACCCGCCTGTAGCCTGAAGCCTGCTGCTCGAGTAAGGAACCTGACGGTGCAATACAGCGAGAAAGTCATCGACCTGTTCACGAACCCGCGGAACGTCGGCACGCTGGATGAGAGCTCGCCGGCTGTGGGCACGGGCGTGGTGGGCTCGCCCGCCTGCGGCGACGTGATGAAGCTCCAGATCCTCATCGACGAAAGCGGACGGATCGCGGACGCGAAGTTCAAGACGTTCGGGTGCGGGGCGGCCGTCGCGTCGGCCTCGCTGGCGACCGAGTGGCTCAAGGGAAAGACCCTCGCCGAGGCCGAGGCCATCCGCAACAAGGACATCGCCCACGAGCTGGAGCTGCCCGCGCCGAAGGTGCATTGCAGCGTGCTGGCCGAGGACGCCATCGCCGGGGCGATCGCCGATTGGAAGAAGAAGAACGGCAAGACGTGACGCCGGGAGGCGGCGCATGCGCATCACACTGACCGAGCGGGCGGCGGAGAAGATCGCGGAGCTCTTCGCCGCGCACCAACTTCCACCGGGCGCGTGCCTGCGCGTGGGCGTGCGCGGCGGTGGGTGCGCGGGACTGAGCTACACGCTCGACGCGGCCGACGCGCCCCACGACGGCGACGAGGTGTTCGAGAGCCACGGCGTGCGGCTGGCCGCCGACCCCCGCGCCGCGCCGTATCTCGACGGAACGGAGATCGACTTCGACGCGCAATGGGCGGTCGGCGGGTTCGTGTTCCGCAACCCCAACGCCCGGCGCGCGTGCGGGTGCGGGAGCAGTTTTAACGTGTGAAAAAGGCCCGAAAAAGCGCCCGGCCAAGGGGGGAAAAGCGCCGGAAAACCCGTCAAAGTGCCCGAAATGGCGCCGAATCTCGGGGGAAAAACTCGAAATTCCCGTCCCGATCCGCCTCCGGCGATACGGTCATTACCTGACGTCGAACCGGAACACCCGCGCGGTCTCGGCGCCCCAGGTGGACTCGACGGTCAGCCTCACGGCCGAGGTCGTTACCTCCAGCGGCACGCGCACGAAGCGCTGGAAGTTGTTCTCGCAGCGCTGCACGACGCGCCATGAGCCGTCGGGCCCGCGCGCCTCCAGGCGGAACGCGCGCACCAGCGTCGCCGGCGGGCGCAGCGCCGGCAGGCTGCGCGGATAGCAGAACGGAAGGTTCTTGAATCCGGCGGTGTCCTCGCATCGCCATTCGCGGTTGAGGTCGCTGTCGAATGCGATCCGCGCCTCGCGCAGTGTCGCGGGGGCGGGCAGTTCGTACTGCGCCCAGTCGCTCGCGGCGGCCGTCCACGCGTTGTCGCTGCCGCCGGCGGGGCGGTCCATGCCGTTGCGCAGCGACTCGGCCTCGCCGCGCGACGCGCTGAGCTTCGCCCGCGCCGTCGGTTCCGGCACGCGCCGCCGGTGGAAGGGCAGGTGGCAGTCGTCGTCCATCAGCGTCTGCTGCAATTCGTCGATTCGCTTCTCGTACACGCCGCGCGGATCGAGCCCGTCGCGCACGGCGATCGCGGCGGCAGTGCCGATCGCCTGGCCCAGCGTGGCGCAGGTGGACATCACGCGCGTCGAGCTCATCGCCGCGTGCGTTGCGCTGATGTTCCGCCCCGCGAACAGCAGGTTCGCCACGTTCCGCGAGTACAGGCAGCGATACGGAATCCCGTACGGCGACGGTGCGGGGTGGAAGATCGTCGGCTCGCCGGGGTGGCGCATGCCGGCGGGGTGGTGGTCGTCCATGCTCCAGCCGCCGTAGGCCACCAGGTCGTCGAAGCGCCCCTCCGCGCGCACGTCGTTTTGCGTCAGCACGTGGTCGCCGACGTAGCGGCGGCTTTCGCGTTTGCCCGGCAGGAAGCCCACCCATTCGAGCGTCCAGTTGCGCACGTCCTGGCGCGGGCAGTGGTTCTTGACGTGGTCCCACACGCCGAACGCGGCCTTGAGCAGCTCGTCGCGCAGGCGCTCGGTGTCGTGGATGGAATCGTCCTCGCCGCCCAGTTCGATCCACCAGAAGTTGGTGCGGCGGACGTCGTGGTGGCGTTTCGGCAGCGACTCGCACGTGGGGTATCGGTTCGCCCAGGCCGGCGGAATGAACTCCTGCGGGCGGTCCGTCTCGCGCGCCTGGATCAGGCAGCTCATGCCCATGGTCCTGCGGTCGGCCGTCGGAGGCTCGATGTCCTCGTCGTACTCCCCGCGCGCCTCGCGCCCGATGCGGAACTCCGCGCCGCTCAGCGGCGCCAGGATGCTGTCGCCCGAGCAGTCGGCGAAGAGCCTCGCCCGCACCGTCTGCCGGGTCTCGGTGGTGAGCTGCCAGCCCGTCACCGAGCGGATGCGCCCGCGGTCCATCTCGGCCGCGTTCACCGGGCAGTTCAGCAGCAGCGTGAGGTTCGGCTGGTACCTCGCCAGCCCGTACAGCACGCTGTCCCAGATCGAGTAGCTGGCGGCGGGGTTGCGATACATATTCTCCAGCTCGATTTCCTCGACGATGCCCGTCTCGCGGTTGTCCTTCCCATGCGCGCCGCAGACGTGCATGCGGATTTCCGAGGAGGCGTTCCCGCCCAGGACCGGCCGGTCCTGCACGAGCGCCACCTTTACGCCGTGGCGCGCCGCAGCCACCGCCGCGCACAGGCCCGCCAGCCCGCCGCCCACCACGCAGAAATCCACTTCGTGCGTCTCGTTCTTCATTTCGGTTTTCCTAAGCTGCGTGCAACAAAGATTGCACGCAGCTAGAACAGGAGAGCAGGAGAAAGGAGACAGGAGAAACGGCGATAAAGAGCCTGGATCGAAAGGGCAATCCGCTCTCCTGTGGTCTACTTTCTCCTCTCTACTTTCATAAAGACGATTCAAACATTGTTGCAGGTAGCTTAGAAGCAACGCCGTTTTCTTACAAGCCCCCTGCGTCAGCAGGGGGTGTTCTTGCCCCCCCGCTTGACAGCGGGGGCTTGTTCGTTCCGTTATCCATTCGCCGCTCGCGACTCGCGATTCCGTCACGCCCAATCGTATCGCCAAGCCGTCTCCAGAAAGGCCAGGTAATTGCGCGCGGTCCGCTCGGACAGGTCCGTGTCGAACGGTCCGGCCGACGGCGAGAGGATCAGGCGCTTCCCGCGGCACTCGTCCAGCACGGCGCGGACGGCCTGCGCCATCTGCGCGTCGGTCAGGCGGCGGAACTCGTCGTACTGGATGTTCCCGATCAGCGTGATCCGGTCGCCGACGGCCTCGTATGCCTGCGTGAACGTGCAGTTGCCCGTCGGCGGGGCCTCGATGGTGTGCAGCCCGTGCGGCGCCATCTCCACGAAGTCCGGCAGGATCTCGCGAATCTGCCCGTGATAGTGCTGGATGGCGAACTTTCCCGCGCGGCGGATTCTGTCGATGAGTTCGGCCGCGTAGGGCACGATCCATCGGCGGAAGGTCTGCCGGCTGACGAGCGGCGGCGACGCCAGCTCGCTGCCGACCAGGAAATACACGTCGGCCAGTTCGTGCCGGAGGCAGTAATCGTAAATGATTCGCATCCGCTGCATCGCGCGGTCGAGAAAGGCCCGCACCGGCTCGTCGTGCGTGAGCGACCAGATGGCGTATTCCTCGAGGTTGGACGCGTGGTACAGCGGCGCGATGGGTTCGCCCAGGTCGAGCATCATCGCGCCCAGATGCGCGGGGAACTCCTCAGCCTCGCGGCGGTAGGCAGGCAGGTTGGCGTCGAGGGCGGCCTCCAGGCGGGCGCGGTCCGTCTCGACCGGAAGCGAGCAGAACAGCTCCAGGTCGCTCTCGTCGTTGAGTCGCCGGCGAACGGTCGTCGAGCCGGGCCCGTACCGCGCCTCGGACACCAGGCGGCGCCCCTTGTACTCGGTGAAATCGCGGACGATCTTCCAGCCGTCCTCGAACGTCTCCTCACGCCACTGCTTGACCTCGGGCTTGTAGAAGGGGGCGCCGATGGACCGGCGGTCGAGCGTGATGGCGTACTTCTCGGCCAGTGCCACGATGGGGCGGTATGCCGGAAGCGTCCGCACGTCCACGTAGCAGCCCAGGCGGTGGTAGGGGAACAGCAGCCAGATCGGAACCTTGTCGGTCGGCTCGCCCCGCAGGGCGGCGAAAAGTCGTTCGCGTGCGGTCATTCCATCCTCACTCCGGAAACTCGGGAAAGGGGGTATTCTACCCGAAGAGGGCAAAAAGTCATGGACAATAGGCGACAGGCTTCAGGGGGGTGCCACGGTCAAGCGATGTTTGCTTGACCGTGCGAAAGACACCCTCAAGCACACAACGCTTGAGGGTGGCACCCGTAATGGGCAATTGGTTCGCGTCCGGGTTAACCGAACAGGGTTCCGACGGGGTTGCGGGGGATGAATCCCTCGGCGTGGAAGAATTGCAGGGCCTCGGTGAGGCTGCGGAAGACGCGCGTGGCCGTCTCGGTGACGAAGGGCGACGGGTCCGCTGCCGGACGCCAGATCACGAAGACGTTCCTGGTGGCCTCGTGGGCGTGCTGGAGCTCGCGCTCCACCCCGCTGGACAGTCCCGGGCGACCGCCCTCGATTTCCGGGATCAGCGAGACGATCATGTCCGACTGGTCGATGAGCTTGAAGTCGCGCGCGTAAATCTGCCCGTCGATGTCGGCGATGATGTCGAGGATCTGCGCCGTCTCCATGACCGCTTGCTCGCCGGGCGGGCCCGTCTCGACGGTGCGCCGACCCTGCTCGGCCGCCTCGATCGCCAGCTTGCCTAGGTACTTCTCCTCCATGTCGCCCGGGTCGAAGCAGAGGAAGTGCCGCTTCATCTCCCGCCGGAAGACCTCGATCTCGGTCAGCAGTTCCGGCTGTCCGGCCACGTGGCTCATGGGGAAGCTCAGGTACGCCTTGGTCCGGCGGGGGTGCAGGGCGAGGGTGGCCAGGGCGGCCGCCGTCGAGTCGTCCTGCCCGCGCGCCCAGACGTAGAACCGACCGTGCCCCCGCACGATCTGCGCCAGAAGCTCCGTCGCCAGCGTCTCCTCCTCGCGCCAGACCATCAGGTCCTTGAGCGTGTGGTCGGTGTGCCCGTCGCGCGTCAGCCGCCGGTGCACGCGGTCGATGTTGTCCACCACGGCGACGTACAGGTCCGCGTCCAGCGCCTTCATGTGGTCGTAGTCGAACGCGTAGAACAGCCCGTGCCGCCACCGGAACGTCGCGTGCGTGTTCACCAGCACGTTGGCCTTCTGCCGGCAGACGCTCAGCACGTCCTTGAACACGCTGCGCCGGAGGCTCGTCAGGCGGCTCAGCGGGAGATCGAGAATCCGCCCCGGCGCCACGTCGGGCGCCTCGGCGTACATCATGTCGCCGACGTTCAGCAGCGTCAGCTCGCGCCCGTCGGCCGCCGCCAGCTCCACGACGCGCCGCAGGAACGATTTTTTGTCCAGACCGACCTGTCCCGTCACCACGATTCGCATGGGCGCACTGTACCGCCCCGGACGACGGGAATCAACGAGCGGAGTTCGCGGCGGGCTGGCTGGCGGGTTGGGATGCCGGCTGGGAAGAAGGCTGACTTGCCGGCGCGGGTTCCTCTTCCGGTCCCGGATTGCCCCCCAGCGAGACGACCATCGCTCGCAGTTCGGCCAGCCGGCGGCGCAGGCGGGCCAGTTCGCCCTCCAGCCGGGCCGCGCGGGCACGCTCGGCGTTGCGCTCGTCGATGGCGGGGCGGATGGCGATGATCTGCTCGATCTGGCGGTCCACCTCGAACTGGAGCGTGTTGGCCCGTTCCGTCATCACGGCCAGCCGCTCCGACAGCGAGGCGATCTTCAGCTCGCGCATCGCGTTTTCGGACTTGAGCGTCTCGATCTCAGCCTGAAGGTCCTCGATCGGGCGCTGCCCGACGGTGACGACGGCGGGCGCGGTGGCGGCTTGCGGCGGGGACGAACACCCCGCCGACAGCATCGCAAGCGCCAGGATGAAAAGGAACGGACGACGCATGACCACTATCATACGCCGTCCGAGGAATCCTGCCCATTGTGGATTTCGGATTTGGGATTTCGGATTGGGTGCCACGGCCAAGCGCGGTTTGCTTGGCCGTGCGATAGACACCCTCAAGCAAACAACGCTTGAGGGTGGCACCCGGCTGCGGTACATGCCCCGGGCTCTTCAATCCGCAATCCGAATTCCGCAATCCGAAATGTCACCCCATGGTTACTTCTTCTGCGTCGTCGTCTGGACGTCTCGGGCCTGGAGGGCCTTGTCGAGTGTGCCTTCCAGGTCGCCCCGGGCGTTGTCCGAGACCACCTTCCCGTCCGCGCCGACGACCCATAGGCTGGGAATCGCGTTGATGCCGTATGCCTGGGCGGTGGGGTCTTCCCAGCCCTTTCCGGAGAAGGTGTGAATCCAGCCCATCTGCTTTTCCTTGAGGAACTTTTCGAGGCGCTGGCGGTCCTGGTCGAGGCTGACGCCCACGAACTCGACGCCCTTGTCCTTGTATTTGGCGTAGACTTCCTTCATGTGGGGCACCTCGGCCACGCAGGGCCCGCACCACGTCGCCCAGAAGTCAACGACCACCACCTTGCCCTTCAGGTCGCCGGGGAGGGTGAGCTTGGCGCCGTCCAGGCGGGTGAGTTCCGCCTTGAATTCCTTGCCCACCTGCGTCGGCCCGCGCCCGATGCGCCGCAGGAAGTCCG
The DNA here is from genome assembly GCA_029553505.1 of Planctomycetota bacterium. Lineage (GTDB taxonomy): Bacteria > Planctomycetota > Phycisphaerae > SM23-33 > SM23-33 > UBA12270. The sequence continues at coordinate 9,381 of JAKPKY010000059.1, read as the reverse complement.
CCACCTCCGGGCGGGAGGCGTACTGGGTCTCCAGCAGCTTGAGGTACTTCTCCTTCAGGTCGTCCAGCCCGAGCGAGTGGGCCAGGATCGCGCCGTAGACGACGGCGTCTCCGGCGGCGTCGGTCTTCTCGTAGCGATCGACGAAGGCGCGGATTTCCGGTTCGGCCTTGGTGGGCTCGGCGCCTTCGAGGCGGGTGCGCAGCAGGCTCGTTTCGGCGGAGACCTTCGCCCTGGCCGGGGCTTCGGAGTCCAGGATGCGCCGGGCGATGGCAGCGACCCGCTCCTGCGTCTCGGGTGTGCGGTGGGTGCGGGCAAGGAACGTCGCCGCCTCCAGCATCGCGCCGCGCACCTGGTGGAGGTCGGGCGCGGCGGGGTGGTTCTTTTCCGCCTCGGCGCCGAGGGCGAGGACTTTCTCCATCTGCCGGGAATACGCGGCGATGGCGGCCTGCCGGTCCTTCTCCTTCGGCGGCAGGAACTGCTGCTTCAGGGCCGTCAGGACGCTCTCGGGCACGCCGGCGGGCTGGCTGGCCGGTTGGCTGGCTGCATCCGCCGCCAGCAGCGGCGTGGCCGCGACGGAAAGGACGATCAGGACAATCGGAAGGCGGCACGGGAAATTGCGGACCATGATGTTCTCCTTGGCGGCGGCGGGGACGGTTTTTCGCGGCAAACGGAAAGTTCATTCTATGGCTTGTCGCCCGGCAAAAGCAAAAAAGACTTCCGCGCGGGTCGCGTCGGCGCGGGGGGCAAACCTTGACACGTCCGGCGCGGGGCTCTACCCTTATGGTTTGTGCCGCCCCGGGACCGGGCGGTCCGAAAGGGCCCCGATGCGCAACGTGATGCGGTACACGACGGCCGGCCTGGAGTTCTTCGCGATCTTCGGGTTGTTCCTGCTGGCCGGGTATCTGCTGGACCGACAGTTTGCCACGTTGCCCGGTTTCATGCTGCTGGGCGGGGCGATCGGGTTCGGCGCGGCGCTGCGGCGGCTGATCCGCGAGGCCGTCGAGATGCGCCGACAGGCCGAACGCGACGACGACCGGACAGGCGAGCGGGGCGCCGACGGCTGACGCCCCCGGAGGCTGCGATGACGTCCGACGGCGGGATGAAAATCTCCTGGGTCGGAATGTGCGGATGGGTGCTGTCGGCGGGCGTGCTGGCCGGCGCGGTCGGCGCCTGGCCGACGCACCGGATCGCCGGCGCCGCGGGACTGCGCTCCCTGCTGACCGTGGGGTGCGTCGTGCTGGCGGCGGCGCTGCTGTCCGGCGCGGTCATCCGACGGCACGCTGCGCGAGGGCCCGGACGCGCCGCCTTTGCGTTCATCCTGGTGAGCCTGCCGAAGGCCGTCGTCTGCCTCGGCGCGACCCTGGGCGCCAAGGCGCTGTTTGCCCTGCCGGTCAGGCCGGTGCTGGCCTGGCTGGTGATCTTTTACTTCGTGACGCTGGCGGCGGAGTGCGCCTGGCTGGCCAGGGCGCTCCAGAAAGACGCCTTCCGCGTCGCGCTCGGCGAAGTCCGGCGCGACAACCCGTTCACCCCCGAGGACACCCGCCCGAGAAACGGGCGGCAATGGTCGGAATGACCGTGGCGAGCGAGACGAGCAACCTGATTTTCGATCACGTGCAGGACCACCCCTGGCCGGGATGCACCGTCGAGGTGCTGGGCGTCAAGGTCACGTGGATGTCCAGCGGGATCGCCTCCATGCTGCTGGTGGCGGCCGTGCTCATTCCCACGCTGCTGCTGCTCGCCCGCCGGTGGCGCGCCACGCCGCGCGGCGGGGCCAACGTGCTGGACGTGATCGTGGTGTTCGTGCGCGACATGATCGCCCGCCCCGCCCTGGGCGACAAGGCGTACCGCTACCTTCCGCTGCTGTTGACGATGTTCGTGTTCGTGCTGGGAATGAACCTGGTGGGCATCCTCCCGCTGGGGATCGTCACCGAGAGCCTGCACGTGCCGCCGGTGGGCGCCACGCCGACGGCCATCCTCACCGTCTGCGCCGCGCTGGCGGGAGTGACGCTGCTGGCGATCGTGGCGATGGGCTTCCGCAAGGCGACGCTGCACTTCGCGCACAAGACGGGCTGGCCGGTCTGGGCGGCGGCCCTGCTGGCGCCGCTGCTGTGGGTCAAGGGACTCGCGCCGAAGGTCCCCGGCGCCGCCGGCGTCGTCCTCGGCGTGCCGCTGGCGCTGCTCGAACTGGTCGGCGTGGCGGCCAAGTGCTTCTCCCTCATGATCCGCCTGTTCGCCAACATGATCGCCGGGCACGCGCTGCTGGCGGTGATGATGATGCTCATCGTCATGTCGCTCCAGAAGGCGGTCGTCAACGCCTTCTACGTAGGACCGTTCGTGATCGCGGCGAGCGTGGCCGTCGACCTGATGGAACTGATGGTCGCGGGCCTCCAGGCGTACATCTTCACGTTCCTCAGCGCGATGTTCCTGGGGCTGTACGTGGAGTCGGAGCACTGACCGGCGCGCGAGGCGGAAAAATTCCTTACCCCCCGCCGGGCGGAGTGATATACTAGACGGATTCCGCATCTGTCGGCGAAGCGCGCCGCGATGCACAGGAGAAAGCAATGAAGACGTTCGGCACAATCGGTCTGGTTTGCATGGTGCTGTCGATGGCGTCGGCGGTCTGGGCGCAGGAGACGCAACCGGCGACGCCGCCCGGGGCAGCCCCCGCGGCCGCTCCGGCGCCGGCGAAGGAAGAAGTTCCGCTGGGCAAGGCGCTGGGCATCGTCGGCGCGTGCCTGGGCGCCGGGCTCTGCTCGGTGGGCGGCGGTCTGGGCATCGCCCGGATCGGCGGGAACTGCATCGAGTCGATCGCGCGCCAGCCCGAGGCGGCGGGGCCCATGTTCGCCCCCATGATCGTCACCGCCGCCATGGTCGAGGGCGGAATGCTCTTCGCCATCGTGGTGTGCCTGTTGGGCGTGCTGGGAATCTGACGACTCGCCGGCGCGGCCGGCCGGAGCGCTCCCATGCTCCTGCGCCACATGCCATCGACGTTCCTCCGCTGCGCCGTCGCGACGGCGCTGCTGCCCGTTGCGCCCGCCCTGGGCGCCGAGGGCGGACCCAACGTCGGGGACATCGGCCAGGCCGTCGCCGCCATCCTGATCTTCCTGCTCCTGCTGGCCGTCCTGGGACGCTGGGCGTGGAAGCCCATCGTGCACCAGCTTCACAGCCGCGAGGAATCCATCGCCCGCGCCATCAACGACGCCCAGCGACGCGACCAGGAATCGCAGGAACTGCTGAAGCTCTACCGCAACCGCCTTGACCGCGCCGAGGCGGAAGTGGCGGAGATCCTCGCCTCCGGGCGCAAGGAAGCGGCCGTCGCCCGCGACCAGATTCTCCAGGCCGCAAGCGACGAGGCCCGCAAGTCCGCCTCCGCCGCCCGACAGGAGATCGACCAGGCCCGGCGCGACGCCCTCCGCGACCTCTACGAGACCACCGCCGAACTCGCCGCCGAGATGGCCGAGACCGTTCTCCGACGCAACCTCTCCGACGACGACCGCCGGCGGATCGTCGGCGAGTCGCTCCAGGAACTCCGCAAGCGCGGGCCGGAGGCCTGACCCATGGAATCCGGCGGCGCACAGGTCGAGAGCGTGCTGGACCCGTCGGGCTTCCTGCTGGCCGGGGCCTACGCCGAGGCGCTGCTGGGCGTCCTTCCGGACAACGCATCCGCCGAGGAACTCGCCACCGAACTGTCCGCCCTGGTCCGCCTGCTGGACGAGGTGGACGGCTTCGAGGGCCTGCTGACGGCAGCGCTGCTGAGCAAGGCGCAGCGGATGGCGCTGGTGGACCGCGTGTTCGACGGGCGGTGCAGCGAGACGCTGCTGGGGCTGCTGGGCGTGCTGGCACGCAACGCCCGCCTGGGCCTGCTGCGCGGCGTGTCGGCGCGGTTCCGCCGCCTGCTGGACGCGCGCGAGGGCAAGGTGGAGGTCTTCGTGACGACGGCGAGCCCCCTCGATGACTCCGACAGGGCGCAGGTCTCGGCGGCGCTCCGCGAAGCGTTGCGGGCCGAGCCCATCGTTCGCGCCCGCGTCGACGAAAACGTGCTGGGCGGGCTGGTGGTCCGCGTGGGCGACCGCGTCTTCGACGCCTCGCTCGCCACCCAGCTCCGCCGGCTGAAGAAGGCAATCGTCTCCCGCAAGCTGAAAGCGACAACCTGAGCATGAAATTCAAGGCCGACGAGATCGCAAGCGTGATTCGCGAGGAAATCGCCCACTACCGGCGCGAGATGGACGTCGCGCAGGTGGGGCGGGTGCTGGAAGTGGGCGACGGGATCGCGCAGATTTTCGGGCTGTCGGGGGTGATGGCCGGCGAGATGCTCCAGTTCGCCAGCGGCGAGATGGGGCAGGTGTTCAACCTCGAGGAGAGTTCCGTCGGCGCGGTGATCTACGGCGACACGGGTCGCATCCGCGAGGGCGACGAGGTGCGCGCGACCGGCAGGCTGCTGGAAGTGCCCGCGGGCGAGGCCATGCTCGGGCGCGTGGTGGATCCGCTGGGCCGGGCCCTCGACGGCGCAGGACCGATCCGCACCGAGCACACCCGGCCCGTGGAGTTCCCCGCGCCGGGCATCGCCGACCGCCAGCCCGTCACCGAGCCGCTCTACACCGGTCTCAAGGCCATCGACTCGATGATCCCCATCGGGCGGGGGCAGCGCGAGCTCATCATCGGCGACCGCAAGACCGGAAAGACCGCCATCGCCCTGGACACCATCCTCAACCAGCGGAACTCCGGCGTCATCTGCGTCTACGTCGCCATCGGGCAGAAGGAATCGACCGTCGCCGGCGTCGTCGAGACGCTCAAGGCGCACGGGGCGATGGACCACACCATCGTCGTCTCTGCCGCCAGCAGCGACCCGGCGCCCCTCCAGTACGTCGCCCCGTATGCCGGGTGCGCCATCGCCGAATACTTCATGGTTCAGCGCGGGCGCGACACGCTGGTCGTCTACGACGACCTGAGCAAGCAGGCGGCCGCCTATCGCCAGATTTCCCTGCTGTTGCGCCGCCCGCCCGGGCGCGAGGCCTACCCCGGCGACGTGTTCTACCTGCACAGCCGGCTGCTGGAACGCGCCTGCCGGCGCGCCGACCGCTACGTGATCGCCCCGGCCGATACGCCCGCCGACGCCGCCGACGTGGCCGGCGTCAACGGAAAGACCTACCAGGGTCCGTTGGGGAAGTCCGCCGCCGCGAAAGACCTCGCTGCGCTGGCCGACGCCGACCGGCACAAGGTCCACAAGCTCCCCGGTTCCGGCGGGTCGATGACCGCGCTGCCCATCTGCGAGACGCAGGAGGGCGAGGTCTCCGCCTACATCCCCACCAACCTGATCTCCATCACCGACGGGCAGATTTACCTCGAGCCCAGCCTGTTCTTCGCGGGCGTCCGCCCGGCGATCAACGTGGGAATCTCCGTCTCGCGCGTGGGCTACAAGGCCGCCTGCAAGGCCATGAAGACCGTCGCGGCGAGCCTCCGGCTGGACCTGGCCGCCTATCGCGAACTGGAGTCGTTCGCGCAGCTCGGAATGGACCTCGATGCCGCCACCAAGCGCCAGCTCGATCGCGGTCAGCGGATGGTCCGCCTGCTCACCCAGCCGCAGTACCAGCCCCTGCCGGTGGCCGACCAGATTCTCGCCATCTTCACCGGAACGCAGGGCCTGCTGGACGATCTGCCGCTGGAGGAGGTCGGGCACTTCGAGCGCGGCGCGGTGGAATATTTCAAGACGCAGTATCGCGACGTGTACGACGAATTCGCGGCCGAGCAGACCCTCCCGCCCGACCGCGCCAAGCGCGTCAAGTTCCTGCTGGACGAGTACAAGGAAACCGCCTACGCCGAGCAGCGCAAGGCCCGGCGCAAGGCGGCGCGGAAACAGGCGGAGCAGGGGCAATCGGAAAGCTGAAAGCTGAAAACGGAAATCCGCAATCAAGTGATCGATGGCCAAGGCACGGAAAATCCTGAAGCGCACCAAGGCGATCAAGAACATCCGGACGATCACCCGGACGATGGAGATGATTTCCTCGGCGCGCTTCAAGCAGACGCACGACCTGGTGGTGGGCATCCGCCCGTACGCCAAGCGCCTTTCGGAGATGGTGGGCGACCTGGTGGCCCATTGCAATCCCGATCAGCTGGACCATCCGCTGCTGCGGCCTGTGCCCGGCGCGCGGCGCGACGTGCTGCTGGTGCTCACCGCCAACCGCGGGCTCTGCGCCGCCTACAACTCCTCCGTGCTCAAGATCGCCCTGGAGCGCCGCGGGCAGATTCTCGAAAACGAGGGCGACGTCCGCCTGTGGGTCTCCGGAAAGCGGGGCATCGGCCGCCTGAACCACCGCGGACTGGCGATGGACCGCACGTTCACGCAGTTCGACAACGTGCCGTCGTTCCGTGCGGTCGCCGCCGTCGCCGACGAACTGATGGCGGACTTCCTCGCCGGGCGCATCAGCGGACTGGAAGTCGCCTACATGCAGTACATCTCGGCCGGTCGGCAGGCGCCGGCCATCGCCAAGGTGCTGCCCCTGTCGTTCCTGGAAGCCCACGCCCCGACGCCGGGCGGGCGCGACCTGCTGACGCCCTACGAGTTCCTGCCCGAGGCGGGCGAGGTGCTCGGCCGGCTGCTGCCCGCCACCGTCCGCGTCAAGCTCTTCCAGTGCTTCGTCGACGCCGCCGTCAGCGAGCAGGTCATGCGCGTCGCGGCCATGCGAGCCGCCACCGACAGCGCCGACGAGATGGTGCAGACCCTCACCGTGCGATATAACCGCATGCGACAGGCCCAGATCACCACCGAACTGGCCGAGATCATGGGCGGAAGGGCGGGACTGGAGTAAACCAATTTTGGATTTCGGAATTCGGATTTCGGATTGAAGAGGAACGATTGGGGTTCCTATGAACAAACCGAGAACAAAGCGGACAAGGGCGATTCTTCTGGTGCTCGGAGGCGTGGTGTTTCTGGCGGGTGCGGGCGAGATTGTTTACGGCGTCAGCGGCTTTTTTGGGGCGAGGAATGCGAAGGCGCGCAAAGACGCCCTTTGGGATGAGTTTCGCGGCTCGCAGGACAAGGCGCAGCAGGAGCGCCTGTTCCGGGAAGTCTTCTCCCTCGGGAGGTGCAATCCCTGGGGAGTGTTGTTCGAGAGAGCATTGGCGGGCGTGTTTTTGTTCTGTTGTGGGCTTGTTCTTCTTGTTGGGATGAAGGCAGGGCCGTCCTTGGCGGCAGCGGGTGGAGTGGAGAAAGACGGCAGAGTTGCCGGCAATCCGAAATCCGAAATCCAAAATCCGAAATGAAGTGACCATGACGGCGACAGGAAAAATCGTGCAGGTGATCGGCAGCACGTTCGACGCGGAGTTCTCCGAGGAGACCATCCCGGCGATCTACAGCGCGTTGCGGATCGATTCGGACGGTGCAGACGGCGCGGGCGTGCACCTGACCGGCGAGGTGCAGCAGCATCTCGGCGGGGGGCGGGTGCGCTGCGTGGCGCTGGGCAGCACCGACGCGCTGCGCCGCGGCATGCGCGTCGAGGACACCGGCACGCCGGTGCGCATGCCCGTCGGACCGGGCGTGCTGGGGCGCGTGTTCAACCTCCTGGGCGAGCCCATCGACGGGCGCGGACCCGTGCAGGCGGAGGAATACCGCTCCATCCACGCCCCGCCCCCGGGGTTCGAGGCGCTGACCCCCAAGAGCGAGCTGTTCGAGACCGGGATCAAGGTCATCGACCTGCTGGCCCCGTTCGTCCGCGGCGGAAAGACCGGGCTGTTCGGCGGCGCGGGGCTCGGGAAAACCATGGTCATCCAGGAGCTCATCGCCCGCGTGGCCACCAAGCACGGCGGGTACAGCGTCTTCGCCGGCGTCGGCGAGCGCACGCGCGAGGGCAACGACCTCTGGCTGGAAATGCAGGACATGGAAATCGGCTCGACCGGGCAGAAGCTCATCGAGAAGACGGCCATGGTCTTCGGCCAGATGAACGAGCCCCCGGGCGCGCGCTTGCGCGTGGCGCTGAGCGCCCTGACGCTGGCGGAATATTTCCGCGATATGGGCGGGGCCGACACGCTGCTGTTCGTGGACAACATCTTCCGCTTCTCGCAGGCGGGCAGCGAGGTTTCCGCGCTGCTGGGTCGCATGCCGTCGGCCGTGGGATACCAGCCCACGCTCGCGACGGAGATGGGCGAGCTCCAGGAGCGGATCACCTCGACGACGTCCGGCGCCATCACCAGCGTCCAGGCGGTCTACGTGCCCGCCGACGACATGACCGACCCCGCGCCGGCGGCGGCCGTGACCCACCTCGACGCCTTCATCGTCCTGGAGCGGTCCATCGTCGAGAAGGGCATCTACCCCGCCATCGACCCGCTGGCCAGCAGCTCGCGCATCCTCGACCCGCAACTGGTCGGCGAGGAACACTACACCGTCGCGCGGCGCGTGCAGGAAATCCTCCAGCGCTACCGCGACCTCCAGGACATCATCGCCATCCTCGGCGTCGAGGAACTGTCCGAGGCGGACCGCCAGACCGTCGCCCGCGCGCGGCGCATCGAGCGGTTCCTCTCCCAGCCGTTCTTCGTGGCCGAAGTGTTCACCGGGAAGGCGGGCAACTTCACGCCGCTGAAGGAAACCATCCGCAGCTTCCGCGAAATCTGCGACGGCAAGTGGGACCACCTTCCGGAACAGGCGTTCATGTACGTCGGCGCGGTGGAAGAGGCGGCCGCGGCGGCCGAAAAGCTCCAGGGCGCCGAGCCCGCCGCCAAGGCGTGACTTTACTTCCGCGCCGCCCGCGCGATACAGTGGCGATTGGGTGGCACGGCTTGCTGGCAAGCCGTGTTGGGAAGCATGCAAACAGGTGTTGGAACACGGGCTGCAAGCAGCCCGTGCCACCCCATGTATATACTTGGGAAGTCCGAATCGCATAAGGCAAGGAAAGGAAACGCATCATGAACCTGCTGACGCTGGTCACGTGCATCGTGGTGGTGTTTTACCTGTACCTGGCCGTCCGGTGGCAGTACGTCCGCCGCGCGAGCTGCTACGTCATCGGCGCCGGCGCGCTGCTGGTGGGAATCCTGCTGGCGGGGATTCTCGGCACGTTCCTTTCACGCGGCACGCAGGTGACCGGGGCGATCTTCCTGACCATCCTGAGCGTCGTGTCGCTGGGCAGCGGGATCGCCGCGTGCTACGGCGGAAAGCTGCCGATGGTCGACGAGCTGGCCCAGGAAACCGACCAGGCCATGCACCTGAAAACCCCGCCGCAGGCGTAGAAAAAGCGGAAAAGAGTGCGGAGAGGGTAGGGTGGGCAGCTTTGCTGCCCACGGCGGTGGCGTGTCGGCGTCAATGTGCCACGGGAGCGAGAGCATGGACATTTACGAGGCCGTGCAGAAACGCTACAGCGTGCGGGCGTACCGCGACCGCGCGGTCGAGGAAGA
>JAKPKY010000047.1 GCA_029553505.1 Planctomycetota bacterium | reverse complement strand
GGCGCTGCCCACGTAGATGGCGCCTTGGGCTTCGGTACCGGGTGAACCGAGATTGCTGGCCAGGCCCGTGCCGTAGCTGCCCACGGACGAAACGCTGATTGCGCCCGCGGCGATGCTCGTCGCGCCCGTATAGGTGTTGTTCCCGGTCAGGGTCAACGTGGCGCCCTGGCTCTTGTTCAGGTTTCCGCCGCCACTGGTGATGCTGGTGATCGGGGCGTTAATGGTGGCGTTCTGGTACACGGAAATGTTGCCGGTGCTGAACGTCAACACGCCCGTGCCCGCGGCATTGATGACATAGCCTGCGACCAGGTGGAAGGTGACGCCGCTGGCACTGATGGTCGTGCCGTTGGCGATGGTCACCGTTCCCGCCGTCGTGTAGAAATACGCAGCGTTTCCGTTCGTCCAGACCACCTGGTTGCCGGTCGGGTAGTTGTCCAGCCAGACCGACGACGTAAGGTCCCACGTGCCCGATCCGCCTGGCGCGCCGTTGGCGTCTCCGTCCCACCAGAGGTTCGCCGCCACAGCGGGGGATACGGACCACGTGAGCATCGCGGCCGTCATGACCGCCAGGACGATTCGAGATGTGTTTCCGAACATGGTCGTGCGCTCCTTTTGTAATGGACCTTCCATTTTCGTGAACTGTCACACTCGCGAAGATTGAAATGCAGGGACCGCTCCTACGCCATTCAATAATGTACACCGTAAATGTACAAAGTGTCAAGCGCAAAATCCGGGTAGTGGAAGCCCGCAGGGGAAATCCCAAGGAAATGGCTGACGGAAAATGTCTGGCCCCATGCAAATCTTCTTTGTCAGTAAAATCATAACCTTATGGATAGCAATGGGAAAGATATTATCCGATTCCTGGCTGCCTGGAGTCTTATCCTGACTTGCGCGGGCTTGTCTGCCGGGAAGAGTGGGCCAAAGCTGGCACGAGGGGAATCTGGTGCCGTTCCCAGCAGCTTGGACAGGACACAAAGCTTGGTTTATGAGAAAAAATCGGATGGTTTACGTATGCTTGTTCTTGACGTTCTTGGGGGAAAGGGGGTATACTTCCCTTGTGGATGTACAATGTACATCGGTTCGTGCGGCGCGGCCATGAAAGGCTCCTGACGCCGAGGGAGCGTGGGCAGGTTCTCGCGTTAGGGGAGAAGGTGCGCGGATGGCACATCGACAATCAGACCGCCTGACTGCTTTCGCCGGGAGATGGAGTTCGATGGATCGGGCCGCGCCCGCGGGGCGAAGGCGTGCCACCCCGGCGTTCACCCTGATCGAACTGCTGGTGGTCATCGCGATCCTGGCGCTGCTGGTGAGCATTCTCATGCCGTCGCTGCGCAAGGCCCTCGATCTGGCGCGGACCGTGGTCTGCCTGAACAACATGAAACAGATGGGAACCGGCATCGCCTTCTATGCCGAGGACCACGAGGGCTTCTGTCCGCCCAGCGCCTACCAGTCCACCGTCGAACCGACGATGGGGTACTGGATCGCCGTCTCGCCGGGCGTCTATGCCGTCACCTGGCAGCAATCGGCGGCGGAATACTTCGTCACCTACCGGCACTACCAGGGCGGGAGCATGATGAATCCGCAAACCATGGTGTGGCATTGTCCGGCCAGCCCCGTGGGAGTTGTCGGGGGCGCCCATTTCGGGCACTACGGGATCAACCAGCAGATCGGCGGGTACCAGATGCAGCCCACGCTCGATCCCAAGACCAAGCAACTTCTCGGCATCCCGTCGCCCGCATCGAAGTTCATGCTGTTCGACGCCGGCTGCTACGTGGTGACGCAGGCGATGGTCAAGGCGCCGGCGTGGCCTTATTATTACATTCCGGGGTACAACCCGGGCAACGTTGCGATGTATAACGCGAAATACACGAGCGATTCAATCGACGGACGGCACCCTTCCCTGACCGTCAACGTGCTGTACGCCGACTGCCACGGGGAAACCACGCCGGTGGATACCGTGATCTTTGACGACGACCGATGGGCCGTGCCGTGACATGCGGCGAATCGTCGCAACAGGAAATCGCGTGAAAGAGTCTTGGCGGAAGAGGTGACGCCTGTCAAGGCGAGAGTGCGTGCGACGGCCCCATGGGGGCCGCACGGAAATGTGTTACTCTGCAAGGATGATCCATGAAACCGAGCAAGATCAAAGCGAAACTGGAGGCCGGGGAACCGGTTCTCATCACCCACCTGGGCCTGGCCGATGCCTCCCTGGTCGAACTGGCCAGCCTGATGGGCTTCGACGGCCTGTGGATTGACTTCGAGCACCACGGCTTCAGCCTGGAGACGGGGCACCACCTGATGCGCGCCGCGCGCGTCGGGACGGCCGACGTCATCGCGCGTCCGGCCAAGGGCGAGTTCATGCGGATGGGCCGGTTGCTGGAGGCCGGCGCGCAGGGCATCATGTATCCCCGCTGCGACGACGCAGCCGAGGCGGCCGAGGTCGTCAAGTGGGCCAAGTTCCCTCCGCTGGGCCGGCGCGGACTGGACGGCGGCAACCCCGACGCTCCCTATTGCACCGTGCCCACCGCCCAGTACATCGAGCGGGCGAACCGCCAGACCTTCATCATCATCCAGGTCGAGGAGCAGCACGCGGTGGACAACGCCCACGAGATGGCCCGGATCGAGGGCGTGGACGTGTTGTTCCTGGGCCCCAACGATTTCGCCGCCCTCAACGGCGTTCCGGGGCAGACGGACCATCCGATCGTGAAGAGGGCGATCCGGAAACTGGCCGAGGCGGCCGGCGCCGCCGGAAAGGCCTGGGGAACCATCTGCAACTCCCCCGCGCACGCGCGCGAACTGATGGACATGGGCGCGACGTTCCTGGCTCATGGCGCCGACATCGTCCTGATCCGCCAGGCCTACGAACGCATCCAGAAGGACTTCCAGGAAATCGGATTCCGCTTTGAGAATCGCTGGCGCATCGAGGCGGAGGAAGCCGCCCCCGAGGCCGGTTCGCTTGCCCGGCATGGATTGACGCTGTAAGTCGCCGCGGCCGCAGCGTGGATTCCGGTCGTTTCCGCGTCAGCAAGGACCAATGGGTCTGGGGTCCTTTCCCCTGTCGATCTTCGGCGGGGGATTTTTTTCCCCGTCGGTCCCTCCCCCGGGTCAGGCTTGTCGGGCGGTCCGTCCTTGCCGGGCCCGCCAAGCCGATGGCGAACACCCGACGTGCCGGTGAAACTGCGTGGCGAAGTGCTGGCTGGAGCAGTAGCCCAGTTCCATCGCGATGGTGGTGACGGGAAGGCGCGTCTGGAGGAGCAGGCGGCAGGCTTCGCGAAGGCGGGCCTCGAGCTGGTATTGCTTGGGCGACTGCCCGAACGTCCGGTGAAAGTCGCGAACGAGCTGCCGGTAGCTCTTGGGAAGCGCCCCCAGCGCGTCGCGCGTGCCGCAGTTGGCGTAGACGCCGGCGTCGAGGGTGGCTCGCGCCGCCATCGCCCAGTCCCGCGCGGCGCGCCGGGCCGAGTCCGGCCGGGCGAGGCGGATCGCCTGCCAGGCCATCGCCCGCCCCAGTCCCGCCAGCACCGCCTCCGACTCGGCGCACGGGTCGGTCAGCTCTTTTTCCATCGCCCGGACCGTCGCCCGCAGTTCCGCGTCGGCCGTGACGATCTGCGCCGGCCCGCGCATCTCGTCCGGTAACGTTCCCAAGGCGATAAAACATACACCCGTGTATCCGGTCCGCTCGGTCCAGAGCGTAAAGGCGCTGCCTTGCCGCAGCAGGACCGCCTGGCCGGGGGAAATTGCCTCGACTTCCGTATCGGTCTGAAACCAGAGTTTGTTGCCGGTGACGGCGATAACCTGAAACTGGCCGTACCGGCCGGCGGCGAAGCGATACCCGCCCGGTTGACTTTTCCTGCCGGCCGTGATGTGATAGTCGTAGTGTCTCAATTATACACATCATACGGCCAAACGATGAACGCGGCAAGGGGGCGTACGGGTTATTGTCACGGGCAGAAGGAGACTCCACCATGATGACTCCGCGCGAACGCTGGATCGAGACGCTGACGTTCGGGACGCCCGACCGCATTCCCTTCGTGCCCGGCGGGGGGCGGGAATCGACCCTCGCCCGCTGGCGTCGCGAAGGGTTGCCCGCCGACGCCGGTCCGGTCGGATACGTCAAGAAGACGCTGGGCATCGACGAAGCGCCCCCGAAGAATCCGCCGCCGTCGCTCGGGGTGGACTTCCGCCTGATCCCGCAGTTCGAAGAGAAGGTCCTGGAGCACAAGGGCGGGCACCTGGTCGTCCAGGACTGGAAGGGCAACATCTGCGAGATTTCCGACCAGTTCGACGTGAGCTACCTGCGCCACGCAAAGGACTTCGTCACGCGGCGGTGGATCCGCTGCCCCGTCGAGACGCGCGAGGACTGGGAGCGGATGAAGACGCGCTACGCGCTGGACGCGCCGGGGCGGTTCCCGGACGACTTCGACGCGCGGTGCCGCCGCGCCGCCGACCGCGACGGAATCCTGGGCGTGGCCTTCAGCGGACCGTTCTGGCAGCTGCGGGAATGGTGCGGCTTCGAGGGCCTGTGCATGATGATGGTCGAGCAGCCGGACCTGGTCGACGAGATGGCCGCCTTCTGGCGCGACTTCGTGGACGCCATGCTCGAACGGATTTTCGACCGCGTCGCGCCGGATCACATCTTCATTTCCGAAGACATGGCCTACAAGGAAAAGTCGATGATCTCGCCCGCGATGGCGCGGCGGTTCTGCCTGCCGAGTTGGCGCCGCTGGGCCGACCGGTCCCGCACCGCCGGCGTACCGATCCTCGACATCGACAGCGACGGATTCATCGGCGAACTGATCCCCCTCTGGATCGAGGCGGGCCTGAACTGCTGCGACCCGATCGAGGTGGCAGCGGGGTGCGACCTGAACGACTTCCGCCGGCGCTTCGGGCGGTCGATGGCCTACCAGGGCGGCATCGACAAGCGCGCCATGGCCAAGGGCGGGCCCGTCATCCGCCGGGAGATCGACCGCCTGCGACCGGTCATCCGCGACGGGGGGTACATTCCCGGCTGCGACCACGGCGTGCCGTCGGACGTCTCCTGGGAGGCGTACCTGGACTACTGCCGTCTGCTGGCCGAGGAAACCGGCTGGCTCTGAGAAGGGAACCGGGAACCCGGAATAAGGAAGCCGGAATTCTGATCCGTCAGCGTGCGGCGAGGTTCTGGAGGAAGGCAGCCGACGCGATGGATCCGCCATAAAGCTGCGACAGAGCGAACCGCTCGTTGGGGGAGTGCAGGTTGTCCTCGGGCAGGCCGAAGCCCATGAGCACGGCGTGCAGCCCGAGCCGGCGCTGGATGACCTCGGTGGCGGGGACGGACGCTCCGCAGCGGATCAGGACCGGCGGTCGGCCGAACGCTTCAGCCAGCGCGTTGCGGGCGGCGGCGACGGCGGGGGAATCGGGGTCCACCTGCACGGCCGGGCTTGCGGCGTGCACCTCCACCGACGCGCGGAGCCCCGGCGGGGTGTTCTCGTCCACGAACCGGCGGAAGCCCGCGACAATCTTCTGCGGGTCCTGCCGCGCCACGAGACGCATGGAAATCTTGGCGCTCGCGCGGGCGGGGATGATCGTCTTGGAACCCTCGCCGGTGTATCCGCCGACGATCCCGTTGCAGTCAAGGGTCGGCCGGGCCCAATTCCGCTCGAGCGCGGGCAGGTGCTTCTCCCCGCCGGCCAGCACGTCCAGCCCGAGGGACTGGGCGCAGGCGGCCTCGTCGAAGGGCAGTTCGCTCCAGGCGGCGCGTTCAGCTTCGCCGACCGGTTCGACGTCGTCATAGAAACCGGGAATCGCCACGCGCCCGTCGGGGCGGTGCATGGCGGCGACCATCGCAGCCAGCGCATTGACGGGGTTGGCCACCAGCCCGCCCAGCAGCCCGCTGTGCAGGTCGGCGCTCGGGCCGGTGACGGTCAGCTCCACGTACGCCAGCCCGCGCAGGGCGCAGGTCAGGCTGGGCAGACCCGCGGCGAAGAACGCCGAGTCGCTGATGACGCAGGCGTCGGCGGCGAGTCGGGCGCCGTGTTCTGTGAGGAAGGCGTCGGCCGACGGCGAACCGATTTCCTCCTCGCCCTCGATGAAGAACTTGACGTTGAGCGGCAGGCCTTTTCCGGAGCGGACGAACGCCTCGACGGCCATCAGGTGCGTGAAAAGCTGCCCCTTGTCGTCGTCGGCGCCGCGGGCGTAGATCCACCCGTCGCGGACGACGGGCTGGAACGGATCGGTGTGCCACAGCTCCAGCGGTTCGGGCGGCTGGACGTCGTAATGCCCGTAGATCAGGACCGTCGGCGCGTCGGGGACGGCGGGCCCCTCGGCGAGCACCGCGGGCTTGGTGGGCGTGGGCAGGATGTTCGCGCGGAAGCCCAGCGTGCCGAGGGCGTCGGCCAACCAGCGGGCGGCGCGGTCGCAGGCGTCGTCGCGACGGTTGGCGATTCCGGGAATCCGCAGCAGCTCGATCAGGCGGTCGAGGTGGGCGGCGCGGTGGGTCTCGAGATAGTCGCGGACGGCGGGGTCAAGCATCGTCGGGTTCCTGTGGGGGCGTGGGGCGCGGGCGTTTCCAGAACTTCCACCACGGGCGGCGTGGGCGGTCGGCGGCGCGGTCGCGGCGGACGCTGCCGGCCATCTTCGGCAGCGCGGGCAGGCGCGACTGCATGTCCAGCAGACGGGGGCGGGCGAAATTCTCCGGGTGCTCCCGGAAGGCCGTCCGCCCCGCGGGCGAGAAGAAAGCCGACTCCGGCGGCGTCAACTCGCCGAGCGGGAAGAATTTCAGCGCCTCGGCCAGGCACAGCGCCGCGCGGTAGCCCAGGAGGCGTGCCTGGGCCTTGGGCGTCGCCCGCGACGCCTGCTCCAGCAGCAGGTAGAACAGGCTCATCCATTGCGACAGGTCGATCAGGCGACTGGGCTCGTCGGAAGGATTGATCGGCTCGCCGCCCGCGTCGGGATGTTCGCAATCGACGCGGAACCGTTCGGCGTGGCGGCAGTTCCGGCAGTGGGCGACGACGAGATGCTGTCCGCCCCCGGCGTCGTCGGAATCGATCTCCCACGGGCCCTTTCCGCATTGCGGGCAGGGCGTGACCAGGAGGTAGTACCGCACCTCGTTGAATGTGCGAGCTTGCAGGCGGTCAGGCATTTCCATCGGGCCAGGGTTTGTCGCCCGGCCAGGGGCGCGAAACTACGGCGCCGGGGGCGCCGGAAGGTCGATCGTCGGTGCGGGCATCGCCGCGGGTTCCGCCGCGGGCGCCGTCGCGGTCGCGGTCGTCGCATCATGCTCGAAGATCGTCGTGTCGGCCGGCGCGGTGGCGGTGGCGGGTTCGGTCGTTGGGCCGCCTTCGGCGCTGGCTGGTTCCGTCGCGGCAGCCGCTGTCCCTTGCCCCAGGATTTTCTGGAACTCGCCGGCGATGACCCGCTGGTCTTCCGTCACGCCCACGTCAGGCGGCTGGGACAGCAGGTCCGAAGGCGGGGCGTCCACGTTGCGATCGAAAGTCTTGGGCTGTTCCGGCTGTTCCTTGCGCTCGCAACCCGCGCCGACACCCAGGAGCACAATCGCCAGGACGATCACAGCACGTTTCATCGCCGACTCCTTGACAGGATCTTCAGGATTCGCCCGGCAACCGCCGAGCCGCCGATCAGGCTATCATATTCCCTCCCCGTCGTCGAGTGGCGAGGGGGGAGTTTCCGTCGCTCTTACCGCCACCGCTGGAGGAACTCGGCATAGGCGGGCAGAGACACCTCGGGCCCGGCCAGTTCCGGATGCCAGCGTTTTTCCCACTCGAGCGTGAGGTATCCGTCATATCCGCCGGCCTGCATCAGGTCGATCATCTTGACCAGCGGGACCGTTCCCTGCCCGGGCAGGGTGTAGACGTACTTGCCCTCGGGCGAGACGATGCCGTCCTTGACGTGCACCGCGCGGACGTATTTTCCGATCAGCCCCCAGGTGGTCTCCGGGCTCTCGCCGGACATGCGGTAGGGGTGATGCAGGTCCCACAGCACGCAGGCGTTTTTGGCGCGGATGGATTCCATCAGGCGGACCATGAGGCGCGAGTCGGTCCAGTCGTCGTGGGTCTCGATCGCCAGCAGGCGGTCGCCCGCGGCGGCGGCCAGCCGCTCGGCCATCGCGGCAGCCTGGTCCACCGCGCGGTCGAGTTCCGCGCCGCCCAGGCGCCCGCCGAACACGCGGATCACCGGAACGTTCAGTACGTCGGCCAGTTCGGCGTAGCGGGAAACCTCCTCGACGAAGGCCTCCTTCTTGGCCGGGTCGGAAAACAGCAGCGCCCCGCTGGACAGCGCGCTGACGACGAGTCCGGAGTCTGCGATCTGCCGGGCGGTGGCGGCCGCTCCGGTGGAGAACTCCGGCAGCTTGTAGATGAGCATCTCCTTGCCGTATCCGCGGAAGTCGATGGCGTCGTAGCCGTATTCCTTCGCGCGGGCGAGGATCGTCTTCAGGTCCCAATCGGGGCAGGCCAGCGTCGTGAACGACAGCTTCATGGTCAGTTCCTTATCTGAAGGGTTCCGTGATCGTCTATCGGTCGGAGGTCTCGTCTTCGTCCGCCAGTTCGCCGGCGGGTTCCAGTCGGTCGCCTTCGCCGCGGGTCAGCAACTGGATTTTCTTTTCCGCCTCGTCGAGGATCGCGCGGCACTGCCGGACCAGCTCGTTGCCTTCGGCGTACTTCTCGATGGATTTCTCCAGCGGGACGGCGCCCTGCTCGATCTCCGAGACGATCTTCTCCAGCTTCGCCAGTGCCTCTTCGAATGTCAACTTCTGCTTGGCCATGTTCGTGTCCTCAATCAAAAAGCGTGGGGTTGTCCGAAGGCCCTTGCCGGGGCTTGCGGACGGGTTTCGGCGCGGCGCCCTCGACGGTGCTGCGCACCCGCCCGTCGGTCAGTTCGGTTTCGAGACGGTCGCCCGGGCGCACGTCGGAGGTCGAGCGCAGGATCGCGCCCTTCGGCCCGCGCGTGATGCTGAACCCGCGCCGCAGGACGCTGCGGTGGCTGAGCGAGTCCAGCTGGCGCGACAGGGCGGCGAGCTGCTGGCGGGCGAGGGCGAGGCGGTTTCGCGGGTGGCGGGCCTCCAGGCGGCGCTGGAAGACAGCCAGCGCGTCGCCCGAGACCTTGCTCTGGTGTCCCAACGCCCAGCGCAGGCGGTGGAGCGCCTCGCCCAGCCGGACGCGGGCCCGGTCCAACAGGCGCAGCGGGTGCAAGGCGCCCAGTCGGTCGGCCAGCGGTTCCAGGCGCCGCCGCTGGCGCGACGCCAGGTGCCGCAGCGCCCCGCCCAGGCGGTGCGAAAGCTCGTCGATCCGCTGGGCCGAGGCGCGCACGCGGGACATCGGGTCGCGGAAGACCGCGCTGCGCAGCAGCCCGCCCAGCGCCGCCCTGGCGGCGCGAAGCTCCTCGCGGACGCCCCGCAGCAGGCGCGAGGAAAGGGATGCAACGGTCTGGCGGACCTCGGCGGCGTCGGGAACGGCGAGTTCGGCGGCGGCAGTCGGGGTGGCCGCCCGCACGTCGGCCACCAGGTCGCAGATGGTCACGTCCACCTCGTGCCCCACGCCCGAGAGGATCGGTGTCCGCGCGGCGAAGACCGCCCGCGCGACGGCCTCCTCGTTGAACGCCCAGAGGTCTTCCAGGCTCCCGCCGCCCCGGGCGACGAGGATCGTGTCGATTTCGTAGCGGGCTGCGTTGGCATCGAGCAGTCGGATGGCCTGCGCTACGGACTCGGCCGCCCCTTCGCCCTGGACCAGGGCCGGGACGAGGAACACCCCGGCCGCCGGCCAGCGCCGCGCCAGCGTGCGGCGGATGTCGCGGACGGCGGCGCCGGTCGGGCTGGTCACCACGCCGACCGCGCGCGGAAAGCGGGGGATGGGCTTCTTGTGGCGCGGGTCGAAAAGCCCTTCGGCGGCGAGTTTCTGCTGGAGCTGGCGGAAGGCGAGTTCCAAGGCTCCGGCCCCCTTGGGCGTGAGGCGCTCGACATAGAGCTGGAGCTGCCCGCGGACGTCGTAGACCTCGACGCGCCCCTCGGCGACGACCTCCAGGCCGTCCGTCGGGCGGAACTTCAGGCGCGACGTGTCGCTGCGCCACATCACCGCGTCCAGCGCAGCGCCGGAGTCCTTTACGCGGAAGTACAGGTGCCCCGACGAGTGCAGCTTGACGTTGCTCAGCTCGCCGACCACGGCGACGCGCCGGGGGAAGGCAGCCGCCAGCGCCGACTGGATGCGCGCCACCAGGGCCGACACCGTCAGCGGCGCCGCGCCGGCGGGGGGTTCGCCCGCCCCGTCGCGCCCGACGTCCGGTCCCGTGCGCCCGCCCCGGGCCTTCCCGGGGTCGAAAAAGTCCAACCGCTCTCGTGCCATGGCGCGGGCATTGTAATCGCCCGTCGGGGCGATTGCATCCTTTCGGGCGAGAATGTCCGCTCCGCCGCGTTTACGGGACCGCGACGGGGCGGTATAATGCCCGCGACAGAGTATGGAGACGACCGAGTCCAAACCGAATACGCTGTTTCGCTTCCTGGGATACGCCAAACCGTACCGGTGGGTGCTTGCGATGGTCATCGTCGCGGGCATCGCGAAGTTCTCGCTGCCGCTGATCCCCGCCTACATGACGCGCCTGCTGATCGACCGGGTGATCCTGAACACCGGGGGCGCGGCCGCCGAGGAACGCCAATCGCTGCTGCTGTGGCTGGGCGCGGGGTGGTTCGCCGTGCTGGTGCTCGAGGGCGTCGTCTTCTACGTCCGCGGTTACTTC
>JAKPKY010000041.1 GCA_029553505.1 Planctomycetota bacterium | reverse complement strand
ACCCGTGCAGCACGACCATCCTGACCATCTACCACGAGACGCGCAGCCTCAAGTGGACGGCGGTGGCGACGGCCCTGCCGCTGCTGCTGGGCTTCGCCGTGACCTTCACCCTGGCGACCGCCGCGCGCTTGCTCGGCTGGGCGTGAGGGCGGGGGGCGCGCGCAGAAAGAGACTCCCGAAGTCTCCGAAGACTTCGGGAGTCTGGTTCTTGGCCGGGCGCTGCCGTTGTAGGGGAGGGTTTGAAACCCTCCCCTACGGGAACGCCTGGATCAGCGGGTTTGCGTATCGCGATACGCCCCTGCGGGCCGGGCCGCCGGACGGACTTCATCCCCGGAAGAGCAAACCGCCGGCTCCGAGGCCGGCGGCGCATGATCATGCAAGAGGGGCGCGACCGCCCCGCGCTCACTTGCCCGCGACTTTGGCGTAGGCGTTGCGCACCATCGTCAGCAATTCGTCGAAAGCCTCGTCGCTCACCGGCGTGTCCTCGGCGGCGGCGATGGCGTCAATCTCGACGACGATGGTCTCTTCCTGGAACAGCGCGTAGCGCACCAACGACGTCTGGCCGACGGTCGCCGTCGCCTTTTGCGGCACGCGGTCTCTGTCCAGCGTCAGGCCGTCGAGCCGTAGCTCGCGCTCGCGGGTGACAAGGGCGACTTTGGCGGCGTCCACACTGGGATGCGCCTCCACGACGATGTACGCCAGGGCGTCGTCCGCGCCCTCGTAGACCATCGTCACATGGCCTTTGCTGGCTACCGTGCTCGCCAGCAGCTTGACCGTCTCCTTGTCATTGCGCTCCCAGTCGCCCACTTCCGCTGGCAGATAGGTGACGAAATCATCGGCGCGGGCGCGCGGGCTGCTGCCGCAGGCCGTCAGCAAGGCGCTGAGCAGCGCGACCAGGGCGATCAGGAGGATTGCACTCGCTCGTTTCACCGGTTCTCGCTCCTGGGGGAGGCTGCCCCCTCATGCTCGCCCAGGTAGGCGGCCCGAACCATCGCGTTCTCGCGCAGCGCCGCCGCCTCGTCGGACAGGATGATCCTGCCCGTTTGCAGCACATAGCCCCGGTGGGCGACGGCCAGCGCCATGAGCGCGTTCTGCTCAACGAGCAGGATGGTCGTGCCCTGCTCGTTGAGATACTTGACGATGCGGAAGATGTCGCGCACCAGCAGCGGAGCCA
>JAKPKY010000040.1 GCA_029553505.1 Planctomycetota bacterium | reverse complement strand
GCGGCGGGCGTCCGGTGGCCGGGATAAGGCGGATGTTCAGCAAACTCCGCACGGATCGTGGCCGCGGGCGTGATCTTGCGGCGAGATGCCGATCAAATACCCGATTTGAGGGGTTTTGTCGGGTCGGAAACCAGCAAGACTCCGCACCGAAGGGCGGTGTGTGCGGAGTTTTGCTGACGCACCCGGGTGTCCGGGGCCCCGGCTAGGCCGGATGATCTGGAAAACTCCGCACGGATTGGCGTCACAGGCGTAATTGTGCGGCGAAGTCCTGATCAACTTCCCGATATGAGGCTTTTGTCAGGAGAAAACCCTGGAAATCTCCGCACGGAAGCGCCGCGTGTGCGGAGTTTTCCAGACGCAGGTCACTCAGCAGGCGGCCGGCGCCGCGTGGCCTTGATCGCGGAGCGCTTGCGTTTGGCGTCCAGGCGCCGCGTCACCGAGCCGCCGGTGGGCCGGGTCCGGCGGCGACTCTTGCGCGGGCCGGCCAGCGCCGAGGCCACCCGCTGCGCGAGGCGGTGCCGGGCGGCCATCCGGTTCTGCAGTTGTGAGCGGTGCTCGGAGGCGACCACGCTGAACTCACTGCGCAATCGGTCCTTCGCGATGCCGACGACCACCCGCGACGTCCGAGGGTCCCAGCGCAACTCGACGCGCGAGTCGCTGGTGTTGACCGACTGCCCCCCAGGGCCCGACGAGCGGCTGAAATGCCAGTGCAACTCCGTGGCGGGGATCGTGAACGAGTCCGTGACGCTCAGATCGCCGGTCGGGTCACTCATCGGCCTCCACCCATTCGTCGACTGTGATGTCGTGCGGCTGCGCCCCGATGTCGGGGAGCACTTCGCCGGACCACAGCAACGCTACCGTGCGGGCGCCGGGATGGTCAGGGACGAAGCGGTCGTAATACCCGCCGCCCTGCCCGAGCCGGCGACCCGTCACGTCCACAGCCAGCGCGGGGACCAGGATCACGTCAACGTCCGGCAGGTCCACCGACGCCACCGGACAGGACCCGC
>JAKPKY010000027.1 GCA_029553505.1 Planctomycetota bacterium | reverse complement strand
CCGGCGGCCTGGCGTTCCTCGCGCGCGGCGACGCGCACGAGGTCGTCGCCGTCAACGCGGCCGACGGGAGCGTTCGGTGGCGCTTCACAGCCGACGGCCGCGTGGACACCCCCCCCACCATCTATCGCGGACTCTGCCTGTTCGGCACGCACGCCGGATGGGTGTATGCCCTTCGCGCGGACAGCGGAGCGGTTGCCTGGCGCTTCCGCGCGGCGCCGAGCGAGCAGCAGATCGTCGCCTACGGGCAGGTGGAGTCGCCCTGGCCCGTGCCGGGCACGGTGCTGGTGATCGACGACGTCGCCTACTTCGCCGCCGGGCGCCAACCCTTCGCCGACGGCGGAGTCTTCATCTTCGCGGTCGATCCCCTGACGGGACGTCGCCGCTGGGTGCACCGCCTCGACACCATTCCGCAGAAGGGCTTCTACGAGAATTCCGCTCTCGAATTCGACCCGATCGACATCCTTCACCAGGAAGGCGACGGGATCGCGATGTCGCGATGGATCCTCTCCCGCGACGGCAAGAAGGTCAGCGTGGACAAGTGGAACGCCTTCGCCAAGCTCGACACCGGCGGCGGCGCCGTGTGGGTGCCGCGCGGCTGCTGGACCTACGGTCCGCGCCACCAGGCGCGTTTCCGCGGCGAGGCGCCCCGGCGGCCGCTGTGCGCGTTCCGCGATCGCGTCGTGCTCAGCTCCTTCAACGGCAGCACGGGGCTCTTCCGGCGAGACTTCGACATCGAGCACGGCGAGAAGTTCAACAGCAAGTGGATGACCGGGTGGGAAGCCGGCAAGATCGTAAGCAAGGGGGGCAACCCCTACCGCACGTATCGTCTGGCCGAAAAAGCCGCCTGGAAGGTGGATCCCTTTGCGCCCAAGGCGGCGGCCGGGAAGTCGCCCCTGCCCGCCGCGCGGGGTCAAAACGAAGTCTACGGCATGGCGATGGCGGGAGACGGGCGGCTGTTCGTGGTGCACAAGGACGGCCGGCTCAAGGTGATCGCCGTCGCCGATGGCGCCGTGCTGGCTGAGTGTCAGGTGCCGCCGCCGCTGTGGGACGGCCTGGCCATCGCCCATCGCCGCCTGTATCTCTCCACTCAGGCCGGCGAGCTCGTCTGCATCGGCAAGCAGGCGCGGCGGTCTGACGAGTAGTCCGCGCCCGCGACGAGCATTCCGGGGGCTTACGGCCCCGGCTAGTCGCTTTGGGCCCTGCGGGCCTGACATCGACACGCCTTGCTCGACGTCCCACCTCCGGATCATCCCCCAAGGAATGCCACTAACCGCTTTCCGGCAACTCGCGGCCTGCCCAGGAAGTCCCGAAGGGACGTAAGAGTATAGCCGGGGGCGCAAGCCCCCGGAACGCGAGGGAGAATGCAGCCAGCCCCAGCGGGGCGAAAGAAACACCCGCCCCCAAGTGCGTCCGTTCGGATAGTCCCGAAGGGACGGCAGCATGTAGCCGGGGGCGCAAGCCCCCGGAACGCGAGTGAGAATGCAGCCAGCCCCAGCGGGGCGAAAGAAGAACGTTCCTGCGTATCCGGTGGCTTGCGCTGCTGACCCCCTTCTTTCGACCCTTCGGGTCTCGTCCTTTTGCTTCCGCCTTCCGGGGGCTTACGCCCCCGGCTAGTCGGTTGCGGCCCTTCGGGCCTGAACTCGCCGCCCCCAACGGGTGCCGCCAACCGCTCTGCTTGCTTGGGGAGACGACGCGCCCGCGCCGGGCGCGGTCAGCCCGGCTGGACGAGCTTCACGAAGGAATCGTCGAGGGCCCTGCGCAGGATGGCGGCGTACCGCTCGTGCCAGGGGTGGCCAGGCGCGATCTCGCCCAGGGATTCCGGTTCGAGGCGTTCGCGTTTGAGATAGACGACGGGCGCGGCCATCGGCAGACACATGGCGCCCGCGACGTTGTGCAGCGTAGACAAGATCCCGTGGATTTCGCTCACCCCTCCCAGGATCGAAAGGGTGACGCTGCGCAACCAGCCGTTGGCGCCGGAGACGAGATAGACGTACATCGACAGGTTGGGGATCTGCACGTGGCCCCGGTGCGCATACTTCGCATCGGCCCGGCGGCGTTCCTGGAAGATCAGCCCGCCGGCGGTTTCGTCCCACTCGATCTCGGTCTCGTAGGCGACGATGTGGCCGGGACGCTTGAAAGCGGGCAGCAGCACCAGATAGGAGCCGGCCAACTCCGCGGTGGCGTCGCGGGAATACCCGCCCCACTCCGGACGGGCGCGTTCGGGCGCACGGCCGGCCCCTTCCGCCACCGCCGCCTCGGCCGCCACGGGCATGGCCTTGCGGTTCCTCAAGACGGCATCGATGGCCGCCGCCAACCGGTCGGCGTGGTGATGGAAGTCTTCGTTCGAGTTGACGCTGACCGCGTGCAAGTAGGACAGCGGTTCGAGCGAGTCCGGCAGTTGGGACGCCTTCGGCATGCGCGCCCCTTCCACCAGCACCGGGATCACGGTGAGATTGCGCCGCAGGGCGGTTTCGACTTCGACCCGCACCGGGTCGTCTTCGGCGAAGATGCGCGCCGGGCCGCCTCTGGCTGCGCCCCGCCACTTGCGCCCGATCACCACCAGCAGGACCACGGTATCGCCGAGCGTCGCCTCGATGTGCCTGCGGAAATCCACGCCGGGCGGAATGTTGTCCACGTCCCGGAAGACGGCGGCCGGACCGTACCGCTGCACCAGACGGTCGAACAGGCGGCCGGTTATGCTGAGCGAGTCGCTGCGGCGGTAGGAAAGCGAGACGATCGCCATGTGGCCATTACTCCGGCAGGGACATTCGGAAACGATTCAGCGTGTTGTACCGCGAAGACTCAGCGATGTCCAAGATCAACATGAGCACGTGGACAAAAGGATCACGTGTTTTCCGGCGGCGGCAACTTGGACAGTAGCCGGCGTTCCAGAGTTGGAATCATCCAGCCGTCGAGATCGGTGATTTCAGTAGTCCAGTACTGGACAAGATCCTCAATGTCCGACGCGTCCGCGAGACTGTCCTTGCTGCGGCGGGACCTGCTCCTGTACTCGTCAATCTGGTCCGCCAGATCGCAAATGGACTTCAGCCTGTCGCGCTCGGACACCAAGGCGTGCCACGCCTTCGAGTCCCGCTCGACGCCGCGGCGGGACATCTCCGTTTCCACCTCACCGAGCCGACGGCGGCAACGCCTGATTTGCGACGGATCGATCATGGGGCAGCTCAAGGATATTCCGGTTCCACGCACCGCTTGGCCGGACGGCGAATAGACTCTCTTGCCTGGGAAGCGGCCAAGGAGTCGGTCGGCCGCCTGCCCTGCCCGCGGCAGGGCTGGTCCTGCGCGTGGCCTGACCGGTTCCGACCTTGGCGGCAGCGTATCCTGCGGCAGCCGGTTTGACAAGAGCCATCGCTTCCCAGGGCTCGGCCCGCGGCCCCGCCCTGGGCTTTCCTAGGCGCCCCCAGGGGGCTAGTTCACACAGCGTGCCGGGAGCTTGCGCAGCCGGCTACTTGCTTTCGACCCTTCGGGTCTCTCTTTGTTCCTTCTCCGCCTTCCGGGGGCTTGCGCCCCCGGCTAATTGCTGCCGGCCCTTCGGGCCTGAACCCGCCACCCCCAAGGGGTGCCACCAACCGCACAGCTTGCCAGGGCCGCCCCCCCTGCCGCCCGGCGGCTGGGCGGGCGCGGTTTCATTCGTCGTCGGGAGAGTCCTTGGGCAGCATCCTCAAGCGGCGGCGGACCTGCTGGAGGTGGGTGCGGAGCGAGAGCTTGTGGTGGTCTTCCGGGAGGGGGTCGCTGACGATGGGCGGCTGGAGCGGGCCGCCGACGGCGAGTTTCATCAGGAACTCGCGGCAGCGGCGGGCCTCGGGGCCGCTGCCCTCGGTGGCCTCGCGGAGATGGAGCCTGAGCAGGTCGGGCAGCAGGCCGGCGGCGAAGCGGCGGAGTTCCAGGTCGGCCATGTGGCAGGCGAGGTCGATGCGGGCCTTGAGGGCCGGGCGGGAGTCGCCCATGAGGATTCGATACAGTTGGCGCCGGCTGATGCCGTGCTTGGCGGCGATCTGGGAGAGGCCCAGGCGGCCGAGGACCAGGTCATCGATCAGGACGTCGTCGTCGTACTGCTTGCGGGTCATCGCGGTGCTCCTTGAATGGGTGGCAAAGGGGTGCGTGGACGGAACGGAAAGGCCGAGTCGGCGCGAACGCGGCCGCGGGCGAGGCTTGCCGGAGAAAGGGTCCTCCTTCAGGAAGGCTCGCGGAAACGCGAGTGAACGGGCGGGGTGTCGGCACCCCCAAGCTGCGCTTGAGGGTGGCACGAACGCGACGCGGACGGACGCTGAACGCGGTCGCGCGGAGAGCCCCCCCTTGGTAAGGACATCTCGGGGGTCGTTTTGTGGCAGCGAAACTCCGACCGGGCGGAGGTAGGACGGCAACGCTTTTGCCCGCAAAGGCTTATGCGCGAAGAAAAACCGCGGCACGGTCGGTTTTTCCCGGATGGCGGTGCGCGGGGCCGGGCCAATGTCCCATTTGGGGCTGGACGGTCCCGTCCCGGCGCATAGTTTTACCATTTTTCATATTATTATGATCTGAGATGGAGCGTCGCAACGAGCGATCCTGCCGCGGGTTGCGGTTCATTCCGGGGGCGCCGGCCGGCGGTCCGATTTTTCGGAAAAACGGGACATTGGACTCCCGCCCGGCCGGGGCGAGGGTCGGGGTCAGTCGTTCCGGCGGATGACGACGGCGGTGGAGGGTCCCAGGAGCCGCGTGAGGTCCAGGTCGTCCCGGCTGAAGGGTTGCTCGCCCTTGCGGTAGAGGATGACCAGCCCGATGAGTTCGCCCTCGCTGGGGATCAGGGGCATGGCCAGCAGGGTCAGTCCGGGCAGGTATCGGCGGATGGCGGGGTCGAAGAGGTCGGCCTCTTCGCCGGCGTCGAGGGTGCCGCAGGTGGGGTTGGCCAGGACCTGGGCGATGATGGGCTTGGCGAGGTGCCGGCAGAAGGGCAGGTCGTCGGGCAGGGGCACTCCGAACCGTCCGGCGACCTGGAGTTCGGCGTTGGCGTCGCAGACCATGGCCACGCCGAAGACGGGCCCGCTTCGCCGCACGAACAGTCCGAAGAGGGTGCGGAAGACGTCGTCGTCGGTGCGTGCCTTGAGCAGGTCCTGCTGATAGGCGATGAGGGTCTGCTGTGCGGCCAGCTGGGCGGAGATCTTCCCGTAGGCGCGGGCGAGATCGCCGCAGGTGGAGGCCAGTCGCGTGCGGAGATGGCGGCGTTCCTGGTTGGCCTGGCGGGCCAGTCGGCGGAAGCGACGGGTGCGGAGGTCGCTGCGGCGGGTGCGGGCCTGCCGCTGGAGTTCCTGGGTCACGCACGCGCGCAGGCGGTGGACGTCGAGGGGTTTGGTCATGACCTCGAGGAGGCGGTGACGGGAGGCCTCGGCCAGGACGGCTGGGTCCTGCTGCCCGGTGATGACGACGGCGGGCGTGGCGGAGGCGTCGCGGCGGATGTCGTCGATGACGTCCAGTCCGGTGCAGTCGCCCAGGCGCAGGTCGGTGACGATGAGGTCGGGGGGCTGTCGTCGGGCGAGTTCGATGGCCTCTCGTCCGCTGGCGGCGACGCAGACTCGGATGCCGCCGATGTTGAGCACGTCGCAGAGGACCTCGCGGAGGTCGCGTTCGTCGTCAACCACCAGGACGGTGGGGTTGGTCCTGGCCTGGATCGTGCTCGACGTCTTGCCTCTCATTCCTGCCTCCCGAACGGGGGGTCTGGTCGCCGCCGGCCGAGGGGGCGGGTTCGAGACCGCGGTCCAGGCCGTCGTCGGCCCGCGGGAGTTCGACGTACACCGTCGAGCCCTGCGCGGGCTGGGAACGGATCCAGATGCGTCCGCGGTTGATCTCGACCAGCCGTTTGGCCTTGGGCAGTCCCAGGCCTCGTCTCCGCCCGGCGTCCTGGAGGGAGAAGAACGGGGTGAACGCGTTGGCGACGGTGCTGGCGTCCATCCCGCAGCCTTCGTCCCGAACCATCAGCAGGACGTTTCCGTCCGCCTGGTCCATTCGAGCCGCCAGGCGGATTCGCGGGGCGGAGGAGCCGGCGGCGCCGGCGGCATTCTGCAGCAGCTCGACCAGCACCGCCCGCAGGTGGCTGGGGTCGGCCCAGACCGGCGGGGCATCCTCTGCTACTGATATATCGACCCGCGGGGACGTGGCTTGAGCAGTGGCGGAAAAGTCGTGGGCGACCTGGCGGAGCAGCGCG
>JAKPKY010000013.1 GCA_029553505.1 Planctomycetota bacterium | reverse complement strand
ACCAAGGCCGGCGTCGCGGGCGATTCGCCCGCGACGCCGTTCACCGGCGCAAACGACAGCGGCTCGTCGACGGGCCTGCTGCTGGCGCTCGCCGACCGCTTTGCGGCGGCGCCGGCCCCTCTCCCCTGTCACGTCCTGTTCGCCTTTCTCGACGGCGAGGAGTGCGCGGTGGCCTACAGCGACCGCGACGGGCTGCACGGCAGCAAGCGCCTCGCCCGCGACCTCCGCGCGCAAGGCGTGCCGGTGCGGGCGGTGCTCCTCGCCGACATGATCGGCGACCGCGATCTGAAACTGCAGATCCCCCGCAACGGCACCCCCGAGCTGCGCCTGCTGGCGCTCGCCTGCGCCGACCGTCTCGGCTTGCGCGACCGCGTCACCCTGGTCAACGGCAGGATTCTCGACGACCACCAGCCGTTCCTCGACGCCGGCTTCGCCGCCGTCAACCTGATCGACTTCGCCTTCGGCAGCGCACCCGGTCTGAACGACTACTGGCACACGCTGGAAGACACGATGGACAAACTCGACCCGGGAAGTTTCGAGATCGTCGGCAGGCTCATCACGTCCATGATCGAATCGCTGCGGAATGATCAGAATCGCCCGAGCACACCATGAACATCCCGACAAACGCTGAGAAACAGGCCGTATGGGACGCGTTCTCGAACGGCAAACCGACGCGCACGCCGCTGCGCTGGAATGTGAACGTGCGGACCTGGCTGCTCGATCCCGCGCTCAACACCGAGGGCTGGACCTTCGAGGACTACCTCCGCGATCCGCAGGTGACTCTGGGGGCGCAGGCCCGCTACCAGGCCTTCGCGGCGCGGTTCTACAGTCAGAGCAGCGACCGCTTCGGCACGCTGCCCGAACAGTGGGTCTGTTCCGCCGACGTGCAGAACTGCTACGACGCCGCCTTCTTCGGCGGCACGGTCCACGCGCCGCCCGGCCAGGTCCCCGCCGTCGAGCCGTTCCTGACGCTGGATGACGTCGACCGCTTTCTCGCCACCGATTTCTGCGCCAATCTGGCGGACAACCCGTTTCTCCGCGAGCGCCTGGCGTTCACCGAGGAGCTGAAGCGCGCCGCCAAGGATTTCCGCCACGAGGGCCGGAGCGCCGCCGTCGCCGACTACACCCTGGGGTTCGACGGCGCGGTCACCGCGGGCGCGGCGGTCTTCGGCTCCGATTTCTTCCTGCTGCTGGGGATGGATCCCGAAAAGGGCGAACGGGTGATCGAGAAGATCACCCGCGACGCGCTGACGCGCAACCGCTGGCTGCGGCGGCGCGCCGGCCTCCCCGAACGGGTCGCGGTCGGCGGGTTTGCCGACGATTCGGTGCAGCTCATCAGTTCCGCGATGTACCGCGACCTGGTGCTCCAATGGCATGTGTTCTGGTGCGACGAAACGGACGAGGCGGCGGGCAAGCCGCTGGCGCGCTTCTGCCACCTGTGCGGCGACGCCACCCGCCATTTCAAAACGATCCGCGACGCGGTGGGCGTCGGCTCGTTCGACACGGGCTTCCCCGTCGACCACGGCCGGTTGCGGCTGGAGCTGGGGCCCGCGGTGACGATCAGCGGCGGCCCGCACGTCGGGCTCCTGCGGAGCGGCACGCCCGGGGCGTGCTACCGCGAGGCCGAACGCATCCTGAAAAGCGGCGTCCGCGACGGGGGCAAATTCATCCTGCAGGAGGGAAACAACCTGCCGCCGCGCTGTCCGCTGGAGAACCTGCAGGCCGTCTACCAGGCTTGCCTGGACCACGGGAGGTTCGCATGACCGACCAGGAGAGCCGTCGGAACGCGCTCGACGCGATCAGCCTGAAACCGGTGCCGCAGCGGCCGCACACCGCGTATTCGATCGAGATGCACACCGACCTGGTGCGCCGGACGGCCGGGGCCCCGCCCGGCGCCAACCCGTGGGACCCGGCGGTGCGGCGGAAGTTCCTGGAGGCGTGGGGGATCAATTTCCTCTGGTCGGTGAACGACGGCCTGGTCAACTGGAGCCAGCAGGGCCGCGTGACCGACATGGGACACGCCGAATACGACGAGGGCGGCAAAGACCGGCGCGACACCATCGTCTGCCCCTTCCACGACCCCGAGGAGGTCTGGGCGTTCGATCCGGCCCGGGAATACGGTCTGCCGGGGTTCGCCGAACAGGTCGCCGCCTACAAGAAGAGCCTGGACGACGCCCGTGCCGCCTATCCCGGCCAACTGACCACGGGCGGCTACTACAAGACGGTCGTGTCGGGGGCGATCCAGACGTTCGGCTGGGACATGCTGCTGACCGCCGCGGCCGATCCCGAACGCTTCGCCCGGGTGCTGGAACGCTTCGGCGATTACTCGGCATTCTACGCCAAGGCGTGGGCCGAAACCGACATCGAGGTCTACATCCAGCACGACGACATGGTGTGGACTTCGGGTCCGTTCATGAGCCCCGATTTCTACCGGCGCGTGATCTTCCCCATCTACAAACAGCTTTGGGTGCCGCTGAAAGCGGCGGGCAAGAAGATCCTGTTCTGCTCCGACGGCACGTTCGACATGTTCATGGACGACCTTCTTGCCTGCGGCGCCGATGGCTTCGTCTTCGAACCCTCCAACCCCTGGACGCCGATCGTCAAACGCTTCGGCGGCCGCTGCTGCCTGGTGGGTAGCGCGGTCGATTGCGTGACGCTCACCTTCGGCGGGTGGCCCGCGGTGCAGGCGCAGATCGACGAGACCTTTGCCGCGATCCGGGGGATTCCCGGGATCATTCTCGCGGTCGGCAACCACATGCCGCCGAACATCCCCGACGCGACGTGCGAACGCTACCTCGCCGCACTCAAGACACGCTGGAACGGGTAAACGAAGCCTGATCGCCGAGACACCGGTCCGGGGACGCAAAGAGAGAACGGGCATGACTACAGGCATGGATCTTCTGCTGGGCACGGC
>JAKPKY010000255.1 GCA_029553505.1 Planctomycetota bacterium | reverse complement strand
TGATCGAGGAGGAGCGCGGGCTGTTCATCGTCATGGAGTTCGTCGAGGGGCACACGCTCGAGACCACGCTGAACGACACGAAGGGCCCCGTGGAGACCAAGGCGGCGCTCCAGGTGCTCTTCCGGCTGGCGGCGACGCTTTACGAGGTGCACCGCGCGGGCATCATCCACCGCGACCTCAAACCGACGAACATCATCATCACGCCGGGCCTGCGCCCGCGGATCACGGACTTCGGGGTGGCCGCCAGCCTGTCCGGGCAGACGTCGATGGTCCTGGGCACGACGAAATACATGGCCCCGGAACTGTTCGAGGGCCCCGACGTCGACGCGCGGGCGGACATGTATTCGCTGGGATTCATCGCCTACGAGATGCTCGTGGGCCGGCCGAAGTTCAATGAGATTTTCGCCGACATCATCCGCGACCGGCACAGCGAGGCCCTGCGCTGGATGAAGTGGCACGGAAACCGCTCGGTGCAGGCGCCGTCGGTGTGCGAGGTGAACCCGTCCGTGCCGAAGAACCTCTCCGAACTGGTCATGAAGATGATCGCCAAGGATCCCGCCGAGCGATACGCGAATATGGAAGAGCTCGGGCGGGCGATCAAGGCGACCTTCTCTCCGCGGGCGCGGGCCGGCGCCGGCGGGGTGGAAAAGGCGCTGGCGACGAAGGGGCGCCGGGTAGCGCGGGCGGCGGTCCAAAGCGGCGCCTTGGCCGCCGAGGGCCCCATCGGCGCGGGCGATGAGGCCGACGAGCTCGAACTCGCCGCGCCCCCCGCCACCGCGCCGCTGCCGAAACGTTCCCTGTCCCTGCGGACGAAACTCATCCTGGCCGGCGTCGCCGTGGCGAGCCTGGCGACGATCGGGATCATCCTCGGCGTCCAGGCCAGCCAGTCCGAGCAGCGCCGCGCCCAGGCGGCACAGGCCGCCTACGATGATGCCATGAGCGAATACCTCGCCGCGCGGTCCAGCTACGAGACGGCGCGGTTCCAGGCCGCCGCCAAGGGCTTCCAGGACGCCGCGGCGAAATACGCCGGCACCGTCTGGAGCGCCCGCGCCGGCGTGATGACGCAGTTCGCCAAGGGCTACCTCGCCGCGGTGGACAGCGACTGGGCGCAAGCCGCCGCCCAGGAAGAGGCGATCCAGACCGCCATCAACGGCGTCGAGGTGGCGGCCGCGGTCGAGCCCGCATGGATCGACCGCCAGAGGCAGGAACTGGAGAGCTTCAAGACCTACTGGCGGCACACGCGGATTTTCGTCGAGGAGATGGGCAAGGCCCGCGAGGCATTTGTCGGCGGGCGGCTCGACGAGGCGATGCGCATCCTCCAGGAACGCCTGCGCGACCTGAAATTCACCGACGCCCAGTACCGCCAGTACCAGCAGTTCCGCAAGGAAATCGCCGAATCGCAGTTCCTCGGCGAGTTCCAGGCCGAGTTGGACCGCGGCGACGGCTTGGCGGGCAAGGGCGAATTCGCCCAGGCGACCGTCGCCTACCAGCGGGCGGAGACGCTGCTGAACTCGCCGGCGGCGGAGGCCCTCGACAAGGCCCGCCGCGACGCCCTGCGACAGTCCCTCGCCGACCGGATGAAGAAGGTCGGCGTCAGCAGCGAGTACCGCGACGCGATGGACCGTCGCGAGACCGCCCGGCAGGCGGGCAACCTTTCCGAGGAACTCAACTGGCTGATCAAGGCCGACGAGATCATGCCCTCGCCGGGCAACAAGAAGGCGATCGCCGAGCTGAAGTCGAACATCGCCCTGGCGAAGGGCCTGTCCGCACTGGACGCCAAGAACTACACCGAGGCGAAGGCCCGACTGCTGGAGGCGCTGGAACACAACGCCGCCAGCACGGCAGCGCGCGACGCGCTGAACCGCCTGGAGTCGGAGCAGAAGTGGGAAACGCTGGTCAAGGCGGGCGACGCGGCGCTGGGCGCCGGTCAGCACCAGGCCGCGCTCGAGAAGTACCAGGCCGCCGCGGTGATCCGCGCCGACGCGCACGTCACGCAGAACATCGCCGAGTGCAAGTACCAGTTGATGTTCGCCCAGGCGCAGCAGGAGCAGGCGGCGGGCAAGTTCACCGAGGCCAAGGCGAGCTACGAGGCCTGCATCCAGCTCAAGCCCGCCTCGCGCGCCCAGATCGACGCGATCCTGGCCAAGATGGACCAGGACCAGCGGTATTCGGCCTTGCTGGCAGAGGGCGATGCCCTGCGGAAGAAGAAGGATTTCGCCGGCGCGCTGAAGGCCTACCGCGAGGCGGGAAAGATTTACGACAACCAGGAGATCAAGGACCGCAAGGACCTGTCGCGATACGAGGAGTACCTGACGCTCGGGAAGCAGGAGATGGAGCAGGGCGATTTCCGGACGGCCCTGGGGCACCTGAAGATCGCCCAGGGATACCGCGACACCGACGAGATCAAGCAACTCATTCGCGAGGCGGAGCAGAAGGCCCGCGACTGACGCCGGCGGGCCCGACGGCCCGCAACGGGTGAACCATGATGCCCAGCGGACGGCACATACCGACGGCGGCGAAACGCCCCAGCGGGCAGGTTCTCGTCATGACGCTGCTGGCGCTGACGCTGCTGGTGGGGCTGGTGTTCTACGTCTACAATGTCGGGACGGTGGTCAATCGGCGCCTGGCTGTGCAGAACGCCGCCGACGCGACGGCCGTCAGCGGCGCCGCCTGGATGGCGCGGAGCATGAACGTCATCGCGCTCAACAACGTCGCCCAGGCGCGGATGCTGGCGCTGGTGGCCGTGCTGGACTCGCTGCCCCAGGCGTCGCGGATGGCCCACGAGGAGGTCTCCGCCTGGATCCGCTGCTTGGACGACCAACTCGCCCGCGGCGGCACGCTGGACTGGCAGTGGGGCGCGCGGGACCTGATCCTCGAGGGGCTCAACTCCGTGCGAAACCGCCTGGTCGACGAGCGCGACATCCTGGCGGTGCTCGACCAGCAGCTCAACGGCGGCGGGTTCGACATGGCCGCCGTGACGCATTGGTCGCTGGGCGGCGGCGGGCCTGACGGCGCGCTGTGGCGGGCGGCCGTCGCGATGAGCGACTTCTCCGACGCCGCCGCCCTGTCCGCCGGCGCGCTGGCGCAGGCCAACGCCGTCCGCTTCGGAAAGAGCAACCCCGTCGAGACCGCCTTCCTGGCGCCGGTGCTTCCGGAGATGCCGGCCGTGCGGGGCAGCTTCGCGAATTTCCAGCCGGTGCTCGAAGGGAAAGAGCAGGTCGTCAGCGACGGCGCGTCGGTGGCCGCCACCGGCGGGGCGGGCGGGGCGATTCCCGACGGCGTCTGGCCTCACCGCCTGGGCCCGTGGGCGCGCCTGTTCCGCTGGCGCGACGAACTCCGCGAGGCGGTCGCCTGGGAGTATGTCCCGCCGGAGTCCGGGCCGCGCGTCCGCGGCGGGCGCGGCAGCGTCAACATCGGCGGGCGGCGGACCGGAAGTTCCGCCGTGCAGTCCGGCGCCCAGGGCGGGCAGTGGCGCGTCTCCCAGTGGCAGGTCATCGGATACACCACCTACGGGCCGTATGCCTGGGCCCTCCGCCGCATCACCGACCACTGCGTCGGCGACAGCGACAATCCCGGCGAGCTGCGCGACGCGCTGTTCCACCGCTACGTGCAGCAGATTTCCCGCATCAAGCTGGACTACATGTTCGGCCCGCACGAGCTCAAGCAGATTCACCGCCCGGAATGGATCGTCGATTACGCCGAGGCCCGCCGGCAGGCGTCGGCCGACGCCTCCAAGATCCGCCGCACCATGTTCTACCTGGTGGAGATCGCCTCGTCGGTTCCGCCGGGGCCGGGCTGGCTGGCGCCCGGAACCTACCGCACCAACGGCGACGAACCGCTGGCCATCTGGACCCGCCGATGGACCGACCCCGAGCGCTGGGGCGTGCCCACCATCGGCGAGCACGTCTGGAAGGACCAATACACTTACGAGACCGAGTACGACGAGGAAATCGGCATCTTCCCCGAGCGTGAGGACCCCAACGACCCCGACAGCCCGCTGAAGTACCACACCGTCTACATGGTGGCGTACTACGTCTGGGGCGGAATCGACATCGGGCCCGACGAGGACGTGCGCAACCCCTGCAACTGGTCCGACGGCGCGACGCTGCCGCACCCGCTGCTGCTGGATACGAGCCAGGGCGATTACGACCCCGCCTTGCCCGAGGCCGACGCCGGCGTGCGGCGGCAGCTGTTCACCTTCCTGGGCGTCGCCAGCCAAGCCGACCGCGCGCCCGCCTGGCCGCAGCAGTTCTCCAGCGCCAGCCCGGTGAATTCGGTGGTCGCCGTCGCGCAGGCCGAACTGTTCAACAACACCAGCTGGGACCTCTGGACGCAGGACTGGCAGGCACAACTGGTGCCCGTGACCCAGTGGGACGACTGGGTCCGGCGCCTGGAACTGGGCGTTGCGCAAGCGGGGCTCACCGACGGGCAGGTCAGCGAGCAGGACGTCGGCGACATGCACGATTACATGATGCGGATGAACCGCGAGTTCGTGGAGCTGTATAAAGCGAATTAGGGATCAGGGACTTGGGACCGGGGACCGGGAACTGAGAAGCATGATGGGTTGGGCGAAACAACACGGTTCGCTGTGGCGGCGACGGCGGCGTGGGACGGCCATCCTGGAATTCGCACTGGCGATTCCTCTGCTGGCGACGGTGATCGTGGCGACGTTCTTCTTCGGCTGGGCGATGAAGAGCCAGCAGCGGGTGAAGATCGCCGACCGGTTTTCCGCGTGGCGGGCGGTGGACCGCGGCGCGCCAAGCGACGAGACGCTGAATGTCGTGTTCTTCGAGGATCGCACGTCGTCGGTCACGCAGGGCTGGGGCGCCGGACCCTCGGAGACGCGTGAAGACCTCGCCGCCGAGACCGGCGCGGTCAGCCGCGACGCCGGCGACCTGGCCCAGCGCCTCGTGATCGACCGCTGGCCCCAGGGAGTCTCCGTGCGCGTAGCGGCGGAGTTCGTCCCCGCGATGGACGCCTGGCGGCAGTTCACCGGCCCGATCCGCGACCGCCACACGCGCGAGGGGCGCGAGTGGCGCCGCCGGGAGGCGTCGAACCTGCCCGAGCTGCGCGACCAGTTCTACAGCGACATGGACGAGAGGTTCGAGAACTTCCCCGCGCCGGCGGACCGCATGGCCGACCTGTTCCGCCAACTGTACCTTTCCCGCTGGTAACCGCCCCCATGACCGACGAGCCCCAGACAGACGCGCTGCCCCGCCGACGGCGGGCCTTCAACAGCGTGCTGGGCGCGGCGTTGCTGGCGGCGGGTGTGTTCGCGGCGCTCCAGGCGCACACGTTCTGGACGGCGCGGCGCGGCGGGAACGACGGCGTGGAACTGCCCGGGCGCAAGTCGCCGCGGGGGAACGTCGCCCCGCCGGCTGACGCGCCGGGCGCTTGGGGCAACGAGCCGGCCAACGTGCTGTCCGATGCGCGCCTGGCCCCGCTGGACGGTGACCCGGCGGGCATCGCGCCGCCGGCCGGCGCCAAACCCTTGGGCGCCTACCGCCGCGCGTTCGCCGGATACGCCGACGAACTGGCCCGTTACCTCGTGCCCGGCGAACTCGCCCAGGCCGAAACGCATTACCGCGATTGCCTGTCGGCGCGAGGCTTTCAGCTTACCTATCGCCGGGAGATGCCCGACGGGCGGCGAGTGCTGGTGTTCAGCGGTCCCGGCTGCGACGTGACGGTAAGCTTGCGAAACGTCCCCGGGCAGGCGAAGATGGTGTCCGTGTCGCTGGCGGCGACCTCGCGGGAGCCGCCGGGCGACGTCGGCGGAAAGGAACCACGCTGATGGAAGACAAGGCCCCGACGATCCGGAACAAGTGGCTGCTCCTGACGGCCCTGGCGCTCGGCGCGGTGGTGGTGATCCTCTACAACTACCACATCGCGGCCGTCCGCATGGAAGCCCGCGGCGACAACGTCGTCGTCCTGCGCTACACCCGCCTGATGAATCCCGGTGAGAAGATCGCCGAGAAGGAGATCGAGGA
Source organism: Planctomycetota bacterium (assembly GCA_029553505.1). Classification (GTDB taxonomy): domain Bacteria; phylum Planctomycetota; class Phycisphaerae; order SM23-33; family SM23-33; genus UBA12270. The sequence goes on along the minus strand of JAKPKY010000255.1, from coordinate 3,611 downwards.
AGTGGAGATTCCCCGATGGGTCGCGCGGGGAATGGCCAACGTGGTGGAGAAGAAGGACAAGGAGGCCATCCTCGACAAGAACGTCAACCAGCGCGTCAGCAAGGGCGACTACGTGTATTGGACGCACACGACGCGCGACGACGGGACGCGCCCCAGCACCTTGATCGCCGAGGGGATGGTGGCGTTCCCGGTGCAGATCAACCCGCTGGAATCGCCGGGGACGATCCTCCGCGCGGGCGACCGGGTGACGCTGATCGGCCGGCTGAACGTCGAGGGCCAGCCGGAAAAGAGCTACGTCATCGTGCAGGCGGTGAAGGTGCTCGGTGTGGGGGGCAAGGGCCCCGAGGAGGTCGAGGGCGACCCCGCCCGCAGGACCGCCGGCGACGGCGGGCAGCGGGCCTACCGCTCGATCATGATCGAGATGCTCCCCGACGAGTCGGTGAAGCTCCAGGACGTGCTGACCCACGTGAAGAACAACCCGCGCGTCCTGGTTCGCAACCCGCAGGCGAAGATCCCCGCCGACGCGGGACGCGTCAACCCCGAGTTGGCCCCGCTGTACGAGCCGAAGAAAATCCGCACGAAGACCGTCACGAACTGATTCGCACGGAAAGGCGGCGAACCGCGTGGAAATCTGGGTCTACAACCAGTACACCGACCAGCGGGAGATCGTCAAGGTCGGCGACGAGAGCATCCTGATCGGGCGCGACGAGTCGTCGGACGTGACGCTGCGCAGCCCGTTCGTTTCCCGCCAGCAGGCGCGAATCTTCCGCGAGGACGGGACGTACTTCATCGAGTCGCTGGGGCTCAACGAGACCATCGTCGCCAACAAACCCCTTCCGCATAAGGGACGGGCGAAGATCGAATACGGCGACGAGGTGCGCGTCGGCGAGTTCAGCCTGTTCATGATGGAGCCCTCGGCGCGGCGGGTGCGCGCGGGCGAGCGGGCGGCTTCGCCCCGCAAGCGCGTCATCGAGCTGGAGCAGAAGCTCCACGCGGAGCTGCTGGACCGCCTGAACCTGCGCGTCACGGGGCAGGCGGGCTCGGCCGACGAAGCGCACGTCGCGCTCATCAAGCGCCACCTCCAGGAGATCATCGAGGCCCACAAGGGCCAGGTGGACGCCGAGATGGGCGACCATCTCGTCCGCGAGTTCTTCTGGCGCGGAACCGTCACCGAGCTGGCGCGCCGCGCGACGGGCAAGCTGATGTACAGCTACGGGTTCGAGGGCAGCGATCTGCGCTCGCCGAAGCTCGAGGAGAGCATCTCCCGCCTGATCGGCGACGTGCTGGGCAGCTTCCCCCTGCGCCTGCGCCCGCACTCGATGAAAGAGGACGTGGCGATGGTGGAGAAGGACTTCCCGGCGCAGATGCAGCGCATCGGCAAGTTCCTCACGCCGGACCTGCGCGAGTACATCGTGCGGCGGATGCTCAGCAAGGAGATCGAGGACGTCGTGCTGGGCTACGGCCCGCTCCAGGACCTGCTGGAGATGCCCAACATCAACGAGATCATGGTGGTGGGGCGGGACCACATCTACATCGAGAAAGACGGCGCTGTCACGAACACCGGGCGGAGCTTCTTCTCCGACGAGATCGTCCACAGCATCATCGAGCGGATCATCACGCCCGTGGGGCGGCGCATCGACCGCTCCACCCCGCTGGTGGACGCCCGCCTGCCCGACGGCTCGCGCGTCAACGCGATCGTCAACCCCCTGAGCCTGTCGGGGCCGGTGCTGACCATCCGCAAGTTCGCGCGCATTCCGTTCACGATCGACGACCTGATCGAGCGCGGAACGCTCACCGAGGGCGCCGCCAACTTCCTGCGATCCTGCGTGCTGGGGCGCAAGAACCTCATCATCTCCGGCGGGACCAGCAGCGGAAAGACCACCACGCTGAATGTGCTGAGCAACTTCATTCCGCCGGAGGAGCGCATCGTCACCATCGAGGACTCGGCCGAGCTCCAGCTTCCCCAGGAGCACCTGGTGCGCCTGGAGACCCGCCCGGCGAACATCGAGGGGCGCGGCGCCTACACCATCCGCGACCTGGTGCGCAACGCCCTGCGCATGAGACCGGACCGAATCGTCGTCGGCGAGTGCCGCGGGCCCGAGGCGCTGGACATGCTCCAGGCCATGAACACCGGGCACGACGGCTCGCTGACCACCATTCACGCCAACACGCCCTCCGACACGATGATGCGCCTGGAGACGATGGTTCTGATGGCCGTCGAAATGCCCGTCAAGGCGATCCGCGAGCAGATCGCCGCCGCCCTGCACCTGGTCGTGCAGATCGCCCGCCAGTCCGACGGGCAGCGCCGCGTGACGCACATCTCCGAGATCGGCGACATCGACCCGGAGACCGGGCAGATTCTCACCGAGGACATCTTCGTCCTGCGCAGCCCGCAGGGCCGGCCGAACGAGCCCGCGCGCCTGCGCCACACGGGCTACATTCCCGAGTTCGCCGACGAGCTGATCGCCAAGGGCTTCATGGACGTGGGGGTGTTCCTATGATCGGCGCGGCGGAAGTGTCGGGCAACCTCCAGACGATCACCAGCGCGGTGATGTTCCTGGCGACGGCCGCCGCCGTCTACCTGGGCGGCAGGCCGCTGCTGGAACTCATCCACCGCCGCGAGTTGCAATACGACCTGGCGCTGCGCGGCGGGCTGCTGATGAACGTCAAACCGCGCAGCGTGACGGTCCTGACGGTCCTGGCGATGGCGTCGATGGGGCTGATCGGCTACGGATTGACCGAGAGCCTGCTGGGGATGTTCATCGCGGCGGGCATCGGGATGTTCCTGCCCGCGGTGGTCGTCAAGGTGCTCTGGCGCCGCCGCATCGCCAAGCTGGAGACCCAGCTTGTCCCGGGCATCCAGACGCTCACCTCGGGTGTCCGGGCGGGGCTGAACCTCGTGCAGGCGATGAAACTGCTGGCGACGGACGGCCCGCGCGAGCTGCGCCAGGAGTTCGCCCACCTGCTGCGCGAATACGATTACGGCGTGTCGCTGGAGGACGCGATGGACAACGCGGCCGAACGCATGGACTCCGGCGACTTCCGCCTGCTGTTTTCCGCGCTGAAGACGCACCGGGAGCGCGGCGGCGACCTGGGCGCCACCCTCGATCGGATCGCCGAGAGCATCCGCGAGATCCAGCGCCTGGAGAACCGCGTGCAGAGCCTGACCGCGCAGGGGCGCGCCACCGCGCGCTGGCTGGCGGCAATGCCCGCCGTCGTCCTGGCGATCCTCTACTTCCTCGTCAGCCCCGAGGACACGGTGCGCCTGTTCACCGAGGACGCCGGAAAGCTCATCCTCGCGGTCATCGTCATCCTGAACATCGCCGGGTTCCTTTGGATCCGAAAGATCGTCTCCATCAATATCTGACATGAACGGTTCGTGCGACATCCTGGCCTTGGCGCCGCTGGCGTTCGACTGGGCGGACGGGGCGATCTCCGTCGGACTGTTCGCGTCGATCGTCCTGCTGGTGGTCTCGGTGTTCAACCAGCCGGGGGCGATCCAGCTGTCCCCGCAGCGCGAGGCGGCCATCGCCACCGGGCACACGGACCGCAAGACGGTTTTCGAGAACCCGTACCTTCGCCCGCTGCTGTGGCTGCTGCTGGCGCTGGCC
>JAKPKY010000227.1 GCA_029553505.1 Planctomycetota bacterium | reverse complement strand
CGACATCGCCGAGGTCACCGCCCTGGGCGCGCGGTTCAAGGCCGACGTCATCATCTTCGGAACCGCCGCCGCACAGTACAGCCGCGAGGTCCGGATCGGGGACGCCGTCCTCCACCAGTACACCGCCAAGCTCGTCATCCGCGCCATCCGCACCGACTCGGGGCAACTGCTGGTCTCGAAGGTCTTCGGGCCCTTCACCGTCAACTCCACGCTCCGCAGCGGCGGCGAGCAGGGCGCCCTGGAAAAACTCGGCAGCGAGGCGGCGCCGAAGCTGCTGGCCGCCATCGTCGAGGCCTGGCGGCAGCAGTCGCACGTCTCGCGGGACATCTCGCTCCAGATCACGGGGATGGACTTCTCCGCGTGGAAGCTCCTGCGGGACGAGTTGAAGGAAGTCCGCGGCGTCCAGGCCCTGCGCCTGAGGGAAATCACCGAGTCCGTCGCTAACGTCGACGTGGAGTGGGCCTACAAGACCGAGAACCTCGCCGACCGCATCACCGAACTCAAGACCGTCAAGCTCGAGGTGGTCGAGATTTCCCCCAACCGCATCAAGCTGAAGATGGTCAAGTGAGGGAAGAGTGCCGAGTGGAGAGTGGTGAGTGGCGAGGAATAGAGCCCCGAGCGGAAAAGGGGAGAGGCCGAAGGCCGAAGCGGAAAGCGGAAAACTGAAAGCGGAAAATAGAATTGGCGAGCGAAGAAAAAACGTCAATTCGGAAGGCGGGAAGTTCACGGTGACAGGGCCGCCGGCTGCAATCGACATCGAGATCCGCGTCCGCTACGCCGAGGTGGACCCGATGGGCGCGCTGCACCACAGCCGCTACTGGGTCTACTTCGAGATGGGGCGCACCGAATTGCTCCGCGCGGGGGGAATCGCCTACGCCGACCTGGAGCGCGAGGGGGTGCTGTTCGTGGTGGCCCGCTGCGCCGCGAAGTTCCTCCAGCCCGCCCGCTACGACGATTTGCTGGTCCTGACCACGCGGATCGTCAAGATGGGGGCGGCCCGGATCGACCACGCCTACGAGCTGAAGCGCAAGCGCGACGGGCTGCTGCTGGCCACCGCGGAAACCACCCTCGCCTGCGTCGGCCGCGACGGACAACTCCAACCCATCCCCGAGTCCATCCGTTCCCCTGCGTAAAAACCCAGCAGGGATGAACGCGGATGAACGCGGATAAAAAAACCGAAATTCATAGTTCCCGTTTGACAACGGAATCAGGTCAGGAAGGAAAACGGGCTATGAATTCGCGCACTCCATTCAACATAAGCTGAACTTGCTCTTTGGTATATTTCCCATAATCCCCATGTGCTGCGCTATTGCGGAGACCGAGCCAAGCAGTGATATATTTCTGGTCCAGTTTCAAATAGATTTCTTTCTGTGCAAGCTCTGCATTTAGAGTGTCTGCTTTTTTCGTTCTGGTTTTTCCGTTTAAGGTAGTTTCATCAATGGCGATGTCATTTTTAAGGCACATCTTTTTCAAATGTGTTTCCAGTGAGGCGCCGATGATGACTGCTGCCGCGTCTTTGTATTCCTCTCCCAAGAGGTGCTCAGCCATTTCTAAAAAGTCATCGAACAACTCGCCTCGCACCAGTTCCTGAAATGATTCAGTGAAGCCTGAAGCCAAATCTTTCCTTAACGCCCTTACAATCCCTGCAAGCTGATCAACCTTCCATTCATGAAATGCATCATCTGACATGACGATCTGAGCACGATTCGCATATATGGAAGATTTCGCAGAACATCGACGGATAGTAGAAAGCAACATCGTAAATAATTCTTCAGTTAGAGATATAGGATTATCCTGTCCATCCTGTGCATATGCATCCAGCGGTCCAATTGCGCGTTCATATTCCGCAAGTGCCGCATCGACCTGTTTCAGCAATGATTCTTCAAGTTTGTTCATGTTTTCGCCCGTTGATTTCCGTCTTATTGTCCTGACATCTCCCCTTTGATCTGTGTTTATCCGCGTTCATCCCTGCCCGTTTTTTACAGCCTGGCGATGACAGCGGCGAAGCGCCCGGCGGAATCGCCCTCGGCGCGGTGGCTGGGGTACTTGCCTTCGGAGCAGATGGTGCAGACGCCGGCAACGTGGACGTTGCTCTCCTCCAGGCCGGAGTGAATCAGCTCGTCGCGGTTGGCGGCCCACAGGTCGAACAGCAGTTTTCCATTTTTGTTCTTGTGGGGATGAAAGAAGCGCTCGGCGTGGCGTCCGACGGAGCCGACGACCGCCCGCTGGACGTCCTGCCCGACCTCGTAGCAGCAGGGCCCTGCCGACGGGCAGATGACGGCCAGCAGGTCTTCCGGGCGCGAGTCGTACTCGCAGGCCATCCGCAGGACCAGCTCGGAGGCGATCCGCCCCGCCGTGCCCCGCCAGGACGCGTGGGCCATCCCCACCGCGCCGCAGAGCGTGTCGACCACGAGCAACAGCGGGCAATCGGCGGAACGCCCCATGACACCCAGCGCGGTGACATTCGTCACCAGCCCGTCGGCGCCGCCGACGCAGCCGGGCGAACCCGCCGCCAGCACCGTCCGCCCGTGCACCTGCTCGCAGAACGCCGCGCCGCGCAGGTTCAGCGCGCCGGCGATTTCCGTGGCCGCAGCCGACGGATCGTTCCGCACGGTTTTGGGGTCCGGCCCGCGACGCGTCGTCACCGCGTGCACCAAGCCTTCCAGTTCCTCCAGGACGGCGAAACGCCCGACCTCCCAGCCGTTGGGGAGCGTCACGTAGTGGAATCCGCCGTTGTTGATCTCGCCCATCGATTCAGGCCCCTTCCCGGAACTCACCGGCCCGCGCCGTCGGCCGGCGCGGAAGACGCCGCGTTCGCCGGCTTGTCCTTCGTCGTCACGCCCATCCAGTCCCACCAGGGTTTGACGGGTTCTGCCGGGGCGGTCGAGGGCAGGCCCCGTTCAGCCAGCGGTTCCCACGCGTCCGGTTCGTATCCGTAATCGCGCCCGGCCAGGTGCACCAGCGCCGCGTGCGCCTGGTACCGCACGGCGAACTCGCGGTCGGACAGGCACCGCACGAGCGTCCGGAGCGTTTCGACGCCGCGAAGATGGCGCAGCACCCGGGCGCACTGGGCGCGGACGTCCACCGACGTGTCGCCCAGGGCGTGGGCAGCCAGCGGCGAGGCGGCGGGACCGGTCTGTCCGGCCGCCTGGGCGCGGGGCAACACGCGGTCGATCGCCTCGGCCGCGTCGGCGCGAACTGTCGGCGCGGGGTCGTCCAGCGCCGCCAGGAGGTTCGGCAGGTACTTCGGGTCGCCGGCTTTGCCCAGCGCCCGCGCCGCCACGCAGCGGACGAGGGCGTCCTCGTCGAGCTTCAGCAGCTTGGCGTACCCTTCGAGGTAAGGTTCCTTCAGCCCCCAGTCGTGCCCGGACAGCAGGACGACGCCCTCGCGGCGGGTGTCGGCGTCCTTGGACAGAAAGGCCATGTCCACCTGCGCCTTGGGCGACGGAGCGGACAGCGGTTTCCACGACCACTTCCCGTCGCGCCCGCGGCAGCCCGTGCCGGCAGCCGCCGCAGCCAGCAGTGCGCAGCCGACCACGGCGAGGCGGACGAGCGTGCCGGCTGGCGGTGGCGTTTTCATGGGCTATCTCGTGAGGGTTCGGAGGCTCTGTTCCAGTTCGTCGGTGCCGACGTACTCGACACTCTCGAGGCGCCGCCCGCCGAACCGCTCGCCCAAACGGGCGAAACGCTCGGCGTTGTCGGTGGTGAAGCACCGCAGCGTGCCGCCCGTCGGGAGCGGGTTGACCAGGTCCAGCGCGGCCAAGCGTTTGCGGACCTCGACGGCCGCCGCCTGCGCCGACGAGACCAGCGGAACGTGCGGGCCCATGAGCTTTCCGATGGCCTCCGACAGCAGCGGGTAGTGCGTGCAACCGAGGATCAGCGCCCCCGGCCGGGCGCGCTGGAGGTCGCGCAGGTAGTCGGTCAGCACGTGCAGGACGATCGGGTCGTCCTGGGCCCGCCCTTCCTCGACAATGGGCACCAGCAGCGGGCAGCTTCGTGCGAGCACCTGGCGATCCGGGTCGGCCGCCAGGATCGCCCGCTGGTAGGCGCCGGAGGCGATCGTCGCCTCGGTGGCGAGCACCCCGATGGCGCCGCCCGTCGCCGCCAGCGCCGCAGCCGCCCCGGGGCGGATCACGTCCGCCACGGGCATCTCGCAGCGCTGCTCGAGCAGGTCGATGGCCGCCGCCGACGCGGTGTTGCAGGCCACCACGATCATCTTCGGCTCGAATCCCGCCAAAAAGCTCGCGTCTTCCAGCGCGAAGCGGCGGACGGTCTGGAGGCTCTTGATGCCGTAGGGAACCCGCGCCGTGTCGCCCAGGTAGACGAGATCTTCGCCGGGCATGGCGGCCGTCAGCTCGCGGACGACCGTCAGCCCGCCCAGTCCCGAGTCGAACACGCCGATGGGACGCCGCTGCTTCGATTGGACGGAATCGTTTTGCACGCGGCAAGGGTATCACGGACCGCCCGAACCCGCAAGCGCGCCCCGCGCGGGCGAGGGCGGAACTCGTTTGCCATTCCGGCGCGACGGGGGGATAATCGTTCCGCAAGCCCGCGGGCGGCGTTCGCGGCGGGCGCATGTCTTCGACAGAACGGGAGAACCATCATGGGCAAGAAACTTCTGCGCCTCGTCGTCATTCTCGTGCTGGTCCTGATCGCGGCCTTGGCGGTCGCCTGGGCGGCGATCGATCCGCTGGCCAAGGCCGGGGTGGAGAAAGGCGCCACCTACGCGCTGGGCGTGCCCACCAGCCTCAAGGACATTTCCATCAGCCTGCTGAACGGGCAGATGGAGATGGACGGGCTGAAGATCGCCAATCCGGAAGGCTTCAAGACGCCGCACCTGATGGATTCCGGGCGGTTCGAGCTGGCCCTGCGCCCGGCGAGCCTGGTCTCCGAGACGGTGGAACTGAAACGGTTCGAGCTGGACGGCCTGGACGTGAACGTCGAGCAGGGCAAATCGGGGAGCAACGTCTCGGCCGTGCTGAACAACCTCAAGAAACTCTCGTCGAAAGACAAACCCGAGCAGAAGAAGGAAGAAGGGGGAAAGAAGGTCTCGGTGGACCGGATCGTGATCCGCAACGTCGCGGCCCACGTGTCGCTGCTGCCCGGCGGGGGCGAATCGTTCACGATTCAGCTGCCGCCCATCGAGCTTAACGGCGTCACGTCCGACAGCCCGCAGGGCGTTCCGGTGAGCGAGTTGTCCGGGCGGATCCTGACGGCGGTGGTGGCCGCCATCGTCAAGCAGGCGGGCAATCGCCTGCCCCAGTTGCTCTCCGACGACCTCGGAAAGGGGCTCCAGGGCGCCACGGCAGCCCTCGGCCAGGGCGCCGAGGGACTGGTCTCGCAGGCCCAGACGAGCATCGGACAGGCCTTGGGCAAAGAGGGCCAAGCCGCCACGCAGAAGGCGGGCGAAGCCCTCAAGAGCCTCTTCGGCGAGAAGAAGGACAAGTAGCCGCGCCGGCGGCGCTCCCGCCGGACAGAAAGGCGGACGGTGGACATGATCCGATTCGCGGGAAAACTGCGTCGGCGCGTGGGGAACCTGCTGGCCGCCCCGGGTGAGGAACTGGGCAGTTGGGCCCGGCTGGCGCAGTACCAGTTCCACCTGTGGCGGTTCTGCCTGCGCCGCCTGCGCGAGCACAACGCGATGGCGATGAGCGCCGCCCTGTCGTTCCGGACGATCTTCGCGCTGGTCCCGACGCTGGTCCTGGCGTTTTTGGCGCTGCGGGCTGCGGGCGTGATGGGCGACGCCCGCCAGTCGCTCCGCGATTTGATGGAGCGCGGCGGACTGACGCAGATCGCGCTGGTGCGCGAGGAGCCCGCCACCCAGCCGGCGACCGCGCCGCAGGAGAGCGCCGCGTCCGAAGGCCCGCTCGCCACCCAGCCGGCCCAGGGCGCCAGCGTTGCCGACCGCCTGGAGGAAGTCATCTCCGGCGTCGAGCGACAACTCACCCTCGGCAAGCTGGGGGCGGTGGGCGTGGTGCTGCTGGTCTGGACGGCCGTGACGCTCCTGACGACCATCGAGCGCTCCCTCAACCGCATCTTCCAGGCGCCGCGGGCGCGCTCGCTGCCCCGGCGCGTCCTGCTGTACTGGTCGGTCATTACGTTCGTGCCCCTGGCGGCGGCTTCCACTTCCTACGTCGGCCAGCGGGCGCTCGCCCTTGCCGGCACGGTGCCGGGTGTCGCGTGGCTGATCGGTTCGGTCGGATGGATCGGCCCGATCCTCGTCAACATCCTGCTGCTGGCGGCGGTTTACACCTTCCTGCCCAACACGAAGGTCACCTTCCGCGCGGCGCTGGCGGCGGCCGTGGTGGCCGTGCCCCTCTGGCACGCCGCCAAGTGGGCCTTCGCCCTCTACGTGACGCTGGTTGCCCGCAACAGCCTCTACGGCGCGCTGGGGCTGATCCCCCTGTTTTTGTTCTGGCTGAACCTGTCCTGGATGATCTTCCTGTTCGGGGCGGAGCTGTCGCACACGGCGGCCAATCTCAAGCGACTGCGTTCCGCGGAGGAGGCCGACAAGATTCTGCTGAGCCCGTGGGACGTGCTGGCGGCGGCGGTGGCGGCGGCGCGGCCGTTCGCCGCCGGCCAGGGACCGGCCACGAGGGAGCGGATCGTCGAGGCGATGAACCTGCCCGACGAACCGGTCCACCGCCTGCTGACGCGCCTGTGCCGGGCCAACGTGCTCTGCGAGGCGGACACTCCGCGGGGCGAGGCGTACGCCCCGGCCCGGCCGTTGGATCAGCTGCGAGTCGTGGAGATTCTCGACTGCGCCCGCACCGACGATGAAGGCGCGCCCGCCGGACGCTACGCCGACGAACTGGCCGGAGCGATCGACGCGGTGCGCCGCTCCGCGGACCGCGCGATCGAAACGCTCACGCTGGCGGACCTGGCGGCGAAACAAACCGAACCGCCGGCGCGATGACGGATCAGGACATCCGCCGGCGCAGCTCGCGGTAGTCGGTCTTCCCGGTTCCCAGCGTGGGGATTTCCGCGAGTTTTTCGACGCGCCGGACGAAGTGCAGCGGGCTGAGCCCCGCGTCGCGCAGGCGGCGGTTGACCTCGTCGCGGTCCAGGTCCAGCGTGGTGAACAGGACCAGCTCGGGGCGGCCTTCCTCCCCGACGGCCTCGACCGCCAGAGTCGGCCCCTCGGCGTCAGGGGAGGCAAAGTTTTCGGCCAGCACGGCTTCGATCGCCGGAAGCGAGATCATCTCCCCGCCGATCTTGGCGAACCGCTTGAGCCGCCCGCGGAACGTCAGCACCCCCTCGGGGTCCTCGCTGACCAGATCGCCCGTGCGGTACCACCGCTTTCCATCGAACTCGACGAACGGGTCGGGCGCCTCGCCCAGGTACCCGCCGAAGACGCTCGGTCCGCGCACCAGCAGCACGCCCGCCTGCCCGGGCGCGACGGGCGTACCGGTCTCGACATCCACGATGGCGTGCTCCAGCGACGGCAGCAGCTGCCCGATCGTCCCCGCGCGCGGGGCGCGCGGATCGTTCACCGCCACGATCGGCGAGCACTCCGTTACGCCGTACCCCTCCACCGTCGTCGCGGCGGGGCATCGCTCGGCCAGCAGCTCGTAGACGCGGCGCGGGCACTGCTCGGCCCCGGTGACGATCAGGCGGAGCGAGTCGAGCTGCCCCGGCGACGCGCCCCGCGCGATCCCGCTGAGGAACGTCGGCGTGCCCACCAGCAGCGTCGGGCGGTACGCCCCCGCCAGCCGCGCGATGGCAGGGCCTTCCGCGGGATTCGGGTGGTACACGGCGGGCAGGCCCAGGCACAGCGGCGCGCACAGGCCCACCGTCAGCCCGAACGAGTGGAACGGCGGAAGGATGCCCATCAGGCGGTCGTCGGCGAACAGTTCGGCGACGCCCGTCACGTCGCGCAGGTTGGCCAGCAGGTTCGCGTGGGTGAGGGGCACGGCTTTGGGGATCGTCTCCGACCCGCTGGTGAACAGCACCGCCGCCACGGGCGAAATCGTCGCGTCGCGCAGCGCGCGCAGCGATCCGCGGGCCGCCAGCGCCGCGCGGAGCTTCGCCAGTCGCCCCATGCGGGCCGCCAGCGCCTCGAGGTAAACCATCTCCACCGGCAGGTCGTCCAGCGCGATCCCCTGCGCGCCGAGGCGCTCGATCATCCGCCGCGAGGTCAGCACCGCGCGGACGCCGGCAGTTCGCAGCGACGCGCCGAGGTTCCGCCGCCCCACCGTCCAGTTGACCATCACGGGCGTCTTGCCCGCGAACATCGCGCCCAGGTAGGCCGCGCCGGACGCCGCGGACGCCGGAAGCAGGATGCCCACGGATTCGCCGGGGAGCTTTTCGATCTCGCGTTTGAGCAGCAGGACCGCCGTCGCGATGTCGCGGAAGGTCTTGACCCCGCCGGCCTGGTCGGCCAGGACCGCCCGATGCGGATGCGTCAGCGCCTGGGCGACAAAAAGCTGCCCGAGATGCTCAGCCTGGCCGCATCGCAAGCGCGTGTGCGGCGCGGGGGCGAACCACGCGGGCGGCACCGGCGCGAGTTCGACCGGCCCGGCCGAGGCCGACTGCCCGCACGCCGCCAACAGCACGTCCCCCACCGTCTGCAGGGAGTTCACGTCGCCCTGCGGGAACCCGAACTCCTTTTCCAGGAACAGCAGCAGCTCGCCCCGTGCCAGGCTGTCCAGGCCCAGGTCGTGCGCCAGGCGGGTTTCGTCGCCGAAGGTCTCCACGCCCGAAAGCTCTCGGAGGAAATCCGCCACGATCCGCCGGGTGGCGGGAGGAATCTGCTCGGTCGTCGGCGCGCGGGAGACGGCGGGCGGCTCGGGCAGCTGCCGCGTCCCGCGGCGGTTCCACGGCGTGTACGGCACGAAGGTGTTGGGCGGCGCGTCGGCGCGGTAGAACGCCTCGAGGTAGCGGTTGATCTCGTTCCGCCCGGCGGCGCGGGGCAGGTCGTCCGGCTCGTGCAGTTCGATGCGCACCGGCCGGCGCGGCGCGAAGAACACCCCGCTGGCGAGCAGGCGCAGCAGGCCCCGCTTCAGCACGGGCGCGACCTTCGGCTCGCGACCGCTCGCCCACGAAAAGGCGCTGCCCCACAGGCCCGTCGTGCGGACCAGCACCACGCGCACGGAAGGCAGTTCGCGCAGGATCCGCTCGACCGCGCTGTTTCCGCCGAGGTCTTCCAGTCGCCCGCGGCAGAGTTGCCCGGCCGGGTAGAGCAGCACATTTTCCCCGCGCCGCAGCAGCGCGATGCAGGCGTCCAGCTCGCGCTCGATGTGCTCGCGCGAGGCGGCCCCGTGCCGGGACGGGTCGGGAATCGGCAGCACGCCCGCGCGGGCGGCGAGCGTGCGGATGAAGAACCGGTCGATCTGCTCCTCGTCGGCCAGCGCGCGCGGGCGGAACGTCTTGTGCAGCGACGCCATCAGGATAATCGGGTCGATCAGCGCCGGATGGTTCGGGAGAAAGAGGATGCCCTCCCGCCCGCGCGAGGCGATCTCCCGCGCCCCCCTCACGCCGATGCGGTAGCGCAGCGACAGGCAGAGCCTCACGAACGTCCGCAGGATGGCGACGATCATCGGAGCTCCCTCCCGTTGAGGGCCCAGAGCAACCCCAGGGCCGCGGGCAGCGTGACCGCGCCCAGCACGGCCAGCCCCATCGCCGGCGGCAGGTGCGCCAGCATGGGGGCGGACACGGCGGCAGCGAGCATCATCGCCAGGAACGCGGCGAAGTTGGCGGCCGCGATGATCCTGCCCTTCTGCCCCGGGTCGGGGCGGACCTGGAAGAACGCCTCCAGGGGCACCAGCAGCAGCCCGCCGGCGACGCCCGCGATGCCCAGCAGCGTCCAGACCGCCAGCAGGCGTAGCGGCGCGGGCAGTTGCGGCGCCGCGCCCTGGAGAAGCATCGCGCCGGCCAGGACGAACATCGCGCCCGGCAGCGCGCGGAACCACCGCTCGCCGGAAGCGAGCCTCCGCGCCAGCAGCCCGCCGACGGCCACCCCGCCCAGTTCCGCGACCACCAGGTAGCTCGTGCCGCGCTCGGTCAGGCAGAACTCTTTGCCCAACTGGTTGACCAGAAGGACCTGGAGGACAGCCACCGCCCAGACGAACGCGTCGGCCAGCAGCACGACGGTCAGGAGACGGTCGGTCCGCAGGTTCCAGAGTGTGCGGAGGGTGTCCACGGGCCCGGACCAGGGGAATTTCGCGTCCGGCCGGGCGGCGGGGCGGCGCGGTACGCCGAGGCTCAGCAGCACGCCCGCCAGCGCCACGGCCACCACGCCGGCGGCGACGAGCATCCGCCCGGCGGGCACGCCCCCCCACAGCGGGATTTTGTACGCCAGCGCCACGCCCGCCAGGATGATCCCCGCGAGCATGGCGGCGGTGGTGACCATCTTGAGCGTGGAGTTGGCGGCCAGCACGTGCTCGGCCGGGTACAGTTCGGGAATCGACCCGTTCAGCGCCGGGCTGAAGAGGGTCGATTGCGCCCCCATCAGGAACATCATCACCAGCACAAGCGGCCAGGATTCGGTGGCGATTCCCACCGCCCCGCAAGCCATCGCCGCCAGTTCCATGGCCTTGGAGGCGATGACGATCGTGCGTTTGGGGAACCGGTCGGCCAGCCAGCCCGCCGGCGCCGCCAGCAGCAGGAACGGCAGCGTGAAGGCGACGCCGATGGCGCTCTGGAACGTCTGCCTTCCGGCGTAGACGGCCATCAGGCTCGCCGCCTGCTTGAAGAAATTGTCGTTGAAGACCCCCAGCGAGTACGTCGCAGCCATGGCGACAAACCGGCTTCGCGCCTGTCGCACCTGCCGGCGGATCGATTCGGCGTTCGTCTCGGTCACGCGTGTCGCCCCTTGGCGCGGGGCGATGGCCCCGGCTTCCTTACCTTACCCGACGGGCGGGATTTCGCAAACGGGACTTTCCGTTCCCCGCCCGCGCTCGGCGCGACGGTGGAGTCCGCCCGGCCCGGCGGGTACAATGCGGCGATGGACCTGTTCCGCGAATCGGAAGACGCCGCGATCGCCGCCCACGCGCCGCTGGCGGTCCGCATGCGCCCGCGCACGATCGAGGAGGTGCTCGGGCAGCAGGAGTTCCTCGGGCCCGGAAAGATGCTGCGGCGGATGGTCGAGGCGGACCGCCTCAGCAGCCTGGTGTTCTTCGGGCCGCCGGGCACGGGAAAGACCACGCTCGCCCACGTCGTCGCCCGCCAGGCCGACTGCGAGTTCTACACGCTCAACGCGGCCTCCGCGTCGGTCAAGGAGGTGCGCGAGATCATCGAACGGGCCCGCGCCACGCTGACGGCCAGCGGGCGGCGCACCGTCCTGTTCATCGACGAGCTGCACCGCTTCAACCGCGCCCAGCAGGACGTGCTGCTCAACGACGTGGAAAACGGCGTGATCGTCCTGATCGGCGCGACGACGGAGAATCCGTACTTCGCCATCAACACGCCGCTGCTAAGCCGCTCGACGGTGTTCCAGTTCGAACCGCTCTCGGAAGAGGACATCGTGCGCCTGTTGCGGCGGGCGCTGGAAGATGACCAGCGCGGCCTGGGCGCGTTGCCCGTCGAGGCGACCGACGAGGCGCTGGAGCACCTGGCGCGGGTGTCTGACGGCGACGCCCGGCGGGCGCTGACGGCGCTGGAGGTCGGCGTGCGAAGCCAGCGCTTCGCGCCGGACCAGCGCGGCGACAGGATCGTCTTCGACCTCGCCGTCGCGCAGGAGTCGATCCAGCAGAAGGCCATCCGCTACGATGCGGCCGGCGAGGAGCACTACGACGCCGCCAGCGCGCTGATCAAGTCGATGCGCGGAAGCGACCCGGACGCGACGGTGTACTGGCTGGCGCGGATGCTGGCGGCCGGCGAGGACCCCCGATTCATCGCGCGGCGGATCGCCATTCTCGCCAGCGAGGACGTGGGCAACGCCGACCCGCGGGCGATTTCCGTCGCGGCGGCGGCCTTCGACATCGTCGAACGCGTCGGGATGCCCGAGTGCCGCATCACGCTCGCCCAGGCGGCCATCTACATGGCCTGCGCGCCCAAGAGCAACGCCTCCTACCGGGCCGTCGACGCGGCTATGGACGACGTGAAAAACAACCGCACGATCCCCGTGCCCCGCCACCTGCGCAACGCCCCGCACCCCCGGATGGCCGAGGACCTCGGCTACGCCAAGGGCTACCAGTACAGCCACAGCTTCCCCGGCGGAATCAGCCCCGACCAGGACTACCTCGGCGTGGAGAAGACCTACTACGCCCCCACCGACCGGGGCTACGAAAAATATATCCGCCAGTACCTCGAATGGGCGGAAAAGATGCGGGAAAAGACCCGAAATCCGTCCGAAACCTCCCCCCCGCCGCCGGAAAAGACCCCCTAGCTGCCCGACCAGTGATTTCGTCATCCCGGATCTCAAATTTGAGATTTCAGATTTCCGCGTTTCCATTTTCTTCGGCCTCTGGCCTTCGCCCTTTCCCCTTCTTCGGGAACGTCTCTTGCCCCCGGCGCGTCGAAAGGCTGTAATGGGCGCATATGAAGCCGACCCTTCGCAAGGAGATCAAGGCCGCGCTGGCGCGCATCGACGCCGACTCGCACACCGCGCGAAGCCGGGCCGCGTGCGAGCGCCTGATCGCGCTGGACGAGTTCCGCCGCGCCGGCGTGGTGCTGGTCTACATGAACATCCAGTACGAGGTGGCGACGGCGGCGATCGCGCTGGCCGCCTGGCGGCAGGGAAAGACGGTCCTCGCGCCGCGCCTGACCGGCGCGGTGCGGAACATGGTGGCCGTGGAGCTTCGCTCGCTGAACGACGAGGACCTGTCGGTCGGCGCGTTCGGTGTGCGCGAGCCGGCGGGCAACGCGCGCCGGCCGGCCGGGGAGATCGACTTCATCGTGGTTCCGGGAATCGCGTTCGACGAATCGGGGCATCGCCTGGGGCGCGGCGGCGGGTACTTCGACTGCTTCCTGGCCGATCCGAGCCTGCGGGCGTTCCCGTGCGGGCTGGCGTTCGAGGAGCAGATCGTCCCGGCCGTGCCGCGCCACGACCATGACGTTCCCGTAAAAGCGATCGTGACGGACCGGCGGACGATCCGCCTGTCCCAGCATGCCGAATCCGGCAGGGAGGCGAAGCAATGAACCGTTCCGCGAAGGCCGTCGTCACCGGCGTGGTGATCCTGACGTTGCTGGCAGCCGGCGCGTGGGTGGCGTGGAAATACCTTCCGCGCCCGGCGGCGCAGCCGCCCGCAGCCACCCAGCCGGCAGGCAGAGCGCCCGTGGCGCTCAACGGCTCGCCGGCGTCCGCCCCGGCCGAGAAACCCAAGCCCCCCGCCCCCGCGCCGGACGACGCGGAACTGGAGCCCGTGCTCGACGAGATCGCCTCCTATCGCCCGCCGGAGGCCGCGAAGCTCTCGGCTGAGCAGGCGGCCGACGCGCTCGCCAAGGGCAACGAGGCGCTCCGCGCCGGAAAGGTGCTCGAGGCCCGCACGCTGCTGAACCGCGCGTACTGGTCGGGGCGTCTGAGCAACGAGCAGGCCGACGCGCTCCGGGCAACGCTGGAGGCGCTGGCGGAAAAGACGCTCATCGGGCGCGGCAGCGCGGTCTTCGCCGACGACCCCTACACGGTGCAATACGTCGCCCGCCTCGGGCAGACGCTCGCGAAGATCGAGGGGCGTAGCGGCCTGTGGCTGCACGTGCCGACGCAACTGCTGACGCGCGTGAACAACCTCCAGCGTCCCGAGGACATCCAGGCCGAGGTCGCCTACAAGATGGTCCGCGGGCCCTTCCACGCGATCGTTTCCAAGAAGCGGTTCCTGATGGACGTCTACCTCCAGCGCGAAGGCCTGGAGCGCGTATTCATCCGACGGTTTCGCGTGGGCACGGGCTCCAACGGTTCGACGCCGGAGGGCCTGTGGCGGGTGCGCCTGGGGGGCAAGAGCGCCCAAGCGCCCTGGTACGGGCCCGACGGAGTGGTGTACTACGGCCAGCCGGGCTACGCCTTCGGCCCCAAGGGCCTGTGGATTCCCCTGGAGGGGCTGGAGGAGCACAACCGGATGCTGACCAGCTACGGCATCCACAGCACGGACGACCCGTCGAGCATCGGCAAGGCCAGCTCGCGCGGGTGCATCCGCCTGGGCGACGAGGACATCGAGTTGGTCTACTCGCTGCTCTACGAGCATTGGTCCACGGTGCAGGTGCTTCCGTGAGCGCGGATTCCCCGTCGTCGTCTTCGGCGCGCGGCGAAGCGGGGCGCATTGTTCATCTCTGCTACGCCGGGACGAGCGGCTCCAGCCGGGTGGCGCTGGACATCGCCGCCGGCTCGGCGTGTCCGGCCCGACACGCATACGTTCTCTACGGCGTGGACGGTTTGCGCGCGGACTACGCGCGGGACCTGGACGCGCTGGGCTGTCGGTGGGTCTTCGTGCCCAAGCGGCGCGGGCTGGACGTGCGGTGCTGGCGGGCGGCGGCGCGCGAGATTTTGCGCCTATCGCCGGCCGTGGCGGTGCTGCACGGTTCGCGCTCGCTGCCGGCGGCGTTGTGCCTGCGGGCGGCGGCCTGGCGGTTGCCGATCGTCGCGGTGCAGCACGGCCCGCTGCGCGAGTTCGAGCGCCGAATCGCGCGCGCGGTCTGCGCCGCGTTCAGCGCCCTGGCGACGCACACGGTGACCGTCTCGCGCGAGCTGGCCGACGCGATCCGGCAGCGCGGGCTGCTCCGCCTGGCGTGCCGCCCGCTGACGGTGATCCGCAACGGCGCGGACGGAAAGTTCTGGTCCCTGCCGCCCCGGGGGCGGGAGAGCGGCGCGCCGCTGCGCGTGGGGATGGTGGCCACGCTGGAACCGCACAAGGACCACCCGACGCTGCTGGCAGCGATGCGGATCCTCGCCGACGGGGGGAGGAACGTCCGGCTGGCGCTGGTCGGCGGCGGCTCGCGCGAGGCGGAGCTTCGCGCGCTGACGGCCCGGCTGGGCCTGGACGCGAGAGTGGAGTTCGCGGGCGACCTGTCGCGCGAGGCATTGCGCCGGCGGATGGAGGGCTTCGACGTGCTGGCGCACGTCAC
>JAKPKY010000229.1 GCA_029553505.1 Planctomycetota bacterium | reverse complement strand
GTATGGTGCCGTGCAGAAGGCGACGCGGCGTGGGGCGGAGCGTCATGCCCGGCCGCGCCGGGCGGTGGGATGGTTCGCTGACAAGACGTCCCGCCCGCAGGCCGTCAGGCGTTGCGGTGTGGGGGTTTTGCAAGAGCCTCTGGTATAAGACGTGGTCCGGGATCGTTCTCGCGGTCGGCCGGATCCGGACGAGCTGTGCGTCGCAAGGAAAACGAAAGAGGTGCGTATGAAACGTCGGCGCTCGGGCAGGATGTGGACAGGGTCGGTCGCGGGGCTCGTGATCATGGGCCTTGCCGGATTTGTTGAGGCGTTCGAGCCGACTAATCTGACCGGCTGCGTGATGTGGCTGCGGGCCGCGGAGGAGAACATCCAGACCAATCCGGCCAACGGCCGCGTGAGCCAGTGGAAAGACCTGTCGGGATGCGGCAACCACGCTGTGCAGAGCAGCGGGGATCGCCAGCCGCTCTATCAGGCCGAGGGTCCCGGCGGACTGCCGACCCTCTTTTTCGACCGGCGCAACAACAACGACGCCTACTCGGCCGGCCTCTTGACCACCAACTACCTGAACGGCGCCTACTCGGTTTTCGTCGTGGCGCAGGTGGTGGACGCCAGCGAGCGCGGCTACTACTGGCGCCGCATCCTGCCCGCGCGCGACGCGAACTGGCTGCTGGGGACATGGCCGGACGGGGGAGCCTTCTACGCGCATGCGGAAGGTGCGCTGACCGGTCCGTCAAGCTATCAGAAGTCGGTCTTCACCTTTAACCGCGTCTACACGCTCGCGGCGGTCAACACCCTGGCCGAACAGCGCTTTTTCGTGAACGGCTATGATCTGACTGCCAACGCGTCGCGAACCGCAGGTCCGGGACGGCTGACCATCGGCGGCGCGGGCAGCACGTCGGTGGATCCCAGCGACGCGCTGATCTCGGAGGTCATCGTGTACGGGAGCGCCCTTTCCGCGGCGGACCGTCAGCAGGTGGAGGCGTATCTGGCCGCGCGCTACGGCGTGGCGCCGGAAGGGTTTGACGGCCCGGTCTGGTCCGGGGCGGGCCCGGACAGCTTCTGGGGCACGGCGGCCAACTGGCAGCAGGAGATGCCCGCAGAGCCCGCGCTCGCGTTCGTCGGGAGCGCGCGCCGCGCCTCGACGAACGACCTGACCGGCCTGACCCTTCACCATGTGCTGGTCTGGGACAACACCTGGCGCTTCGCCGGGAACCCGGTCTCGCTCAAATCGGACTTCATGAGTTTCACCGCAGGCACGGTCGACTGGGCGCTGGACACCGCCCTGTCCGCGGGCACCCACTTCTTCTCCGTGAAGACCGGCGGAAGATTGAACGTGAACGGACGGCTCTCCGGCGCGGGCGGCGTGACGGCCGGGCTGGGGT
Organism: Planctomycetota bacterium; assembly: GCA_029553505.1. Taxonomy (GTDB): domain Bacteria; phylum Planctomycetota; class Phycisphaerae; order SM23-33; family SM23-33; genus UBA12270. The sequence continues at coordinate 585 of JAKPKY010000229.1, read as the reverse complement.
CAGGCTATCACGGGACCCTGAGTCTCGCCTGCCCCACCAACACGTTCACGGGGCCGGCGCTGCTCAAATGCGGGGTCACGGAAGTCGCGCGCCTGGCCGACGCGGGCGCGCCCAGCTCGCTGGGCGCCGCGAGCGGCGCGGATGCGGCGGTCCGGCTCGGCAACTACACCACAAGCGGACCCAACGGGATGCGCTACACCGGCGCGGAGCCCTCTTCCACAGACCGCCCCCTCCTCTTTGTTCGCGACGTGACGATCGAGAACAACAGCCCCGCGGACGCGGGCATCACCTTCAACGGCAACTGGTCGTCCATGGACGCCGCCGGGCTCGGGTCGGCGACCCTCACGCTGGACGGGACCTCGGAGGGCGTCAACACCGTCAACGGCGTGATCGCCAACGCGCCGGGCGGCGCGAACAGTCTGATTGTGAAGATCACCGGCGGGATCTGGGCCTTTTCCGCGGCCAACACCTTTACGGGCGGCCTGACCGTCGAAGGCGGCAGCGTGCTGGTGAACGGCACGGACGCGGGTTATCTGGGAGCGGGGAACGTGACCGTGAAGGCCGGGGCGGTGCTGGGCGGCAGTG
>JAKPKY010000224.1 GCA_029553505.1 Planctomycetota bacterium | reverse complement strand
TCCCGGCGCGCTCGGCGGTGCGCTGCCCTTCTGCCGCGCGAAAACCGCGCAGGCCGCGACGCGACCCGCGGCTGGAGCGGGCGAAAATAATTTTCAGATTCCCACGCCTCGCGCGAAAAACCGGCGACGCGCGCGCTGCCGGGGAACAGTGGTTAGTGTGGAGTGCATAGTGGAGAGTGAAGAGTGGAGAGTCGCGCCGGGATTCCGGGTTCCTCAGTTCCTGGTTCCGTGTTCCTTCTTCCCTTCAACACGCGTGACTTTCCGTCGCGGGGAGGGTAGTCTCGACTCCCGGCCGGGCACGGACAGGCCGCGGAATCACGCGATGGAAAGCTATCTCACGGCAGAACTCTCCGCCTCGGCGGTGCAGGCGAACCTCGACCTGATCCGCCGGCAACTCGCGCCGGGCACAAAAATCTGCGCGGTCGTCAAGGCCGACTGCTACGGGCACGGCGTCCGCGTGCTGCTGGGCCTGCTGGACAAGGAGGCCGACTGCCTGGCCGTCGCCACGCCCGAAGAGGCGATGCTCCTGCGACGCATCGGCTACGAGCGCCCGATCCTGATCTTCTTCTCCGCGTGCGCCTACTCCGACGGCGGGACGCTGCGCGACGCGCTGGCGGAGTTGATCGCCCAGGACGTGACGCTGACGGTCGTCGCGCCGGCCGAGGCCGACGCCGTCGCCGACGCCGCCCGGCGCGTCGGCGCGCAGGCCAAGGTCCACGTCAAGATCGACACGGGAATGACCCGCAGCGGAATCCGTCACGACGCTGCCGCCGCCCTCGTCGAGCACGTCCGCCGCGCCGAGGGCGTGCAACTCACCGGACTCTACACGCACCTGGCGACGGCCGACGAGACGGACAAGTCCGCCGCACGAGAGCAACTGCGGAACTTCCACGCCGTCGTCGACGCCGTCGGAGGACGCGCCGGGCTGATCCTCCACGCCGCCAACTCCGCCGCCACCATCGACCTGCCCGAAAGCCACCTGGACATGGTGCGACCCGGCATCGCCCTGTACGGTTATCAGCCGTCCGACCGGATGCTCCGCAAGCTCCCCCTGCGCCCCGCGCTGCGCCTGACGGGCAGGCTGATGCAGGTCAAGGACGTCCCCGCGCACAGCCGCTGCGGATACGGCCTGACCTACGAGTTCGAGCGCCCCAGCCGCGTCGGGCTCGTGCCCATCGGATATGGCGACGGATACCTCCGCTGCCTGTCCGGGCGCACGACGATGCGCGTCGCCGGCGCCGACGTGCCCGTCCGCGGACGCATCAGCATGGACCAGATCATCGTCGATCTGACCGACTGTCCAGCCGCGAAGATCGGCGACGAGGTGGAGATCGTCTCCAACGATCCCGCCGCCCCGCACAGCGTGGAGAATCTCGCCCGGCTGGCCGGGACGATCCCCTACGAAATCACCTGCCGTCTCGGCCGGAGAGTCCACCGCACACTCGTGGACTGACCCGGCGCATATCGTGTGGGCGCCACGGCTTGCTTGCAAGCCGTGTTCTTGGGTTTGCCAATAGACGCTGAAACACGCCCGTACGGGCCATGCCACCCGCTGCGCCACCTTCGTTGCGTCCACCTTGCATTTTTCTGGAGGCCCGCAGGGCCGCCTTTGGTCCGAACCGGTAACATCGTTTACAGAATGACCGGGCACATGGTTTACACATTTTGGCGTTAGCATTCCCGTCGAAGGAGACGGGACATGCCATGGATGGAGACCTGTGCGGTGACCGAGCGAATGCGGATGGTATTGGA
>JAKPKY010000223.1 GCA_029553505.1 Planctomycetota bacterium | reverse complement strand
TCCAATACCATCCGCATTCGCTCGGTCACCGCACAGGTCTCCATCCATGGCATGTCCCGTCTCCTTCGACGGGAATGCTAACGCCAAAATGTGTAAACCATGTGCCCGGTCATTCTGTAAACGATGTTACCGGTTCGGACCCTCCCCCGGCCCGTCGGGCCTGAAAAATACCACGACATTCAAGCTGGGTGCCACGCACAACTTCGTTGTGCGTGTCCTTTATCCCTGTCGCCGGAAGAGCACGCATGCCGGAGGCATGCGTGGCACCCGGCCGCAGGCCGAGGCCCTCCTTTCGCCTTCTCGCCCTGAAAGGGCGCCGGACGGTAGCCGGGGGTGACGCGACGGCGCTGTTGGCCGGCGCGGAACCCCCGGACACGAATTCTTTCCGCGCCAGCCCCGAAGGGGCATCGGAAAAGCCGGTCACGATTCTCCCTCGCCCCTTCGGGGCTCTGTCAATTGAGGCGCGCTTACCGGGGGCTTGCTCGTCCTGCGGACTCGCCTCGCCCCCGGCTACCCTCCCCCGGCCCGTCGGGCCTGAAAAATACCACGACATTCAAGCTAGGTGCCACGCACAACTCCGTTGTGCGTGTCTTTTATCCCTGTCGTCGGAAGAGCACACATGCCGGAGGCATGCGTGGCACCCGGCGCGAACTGCACGAACAAGAAATTCCGCGAGCAAGCAAGTTGCTCGCCCTACTTTTTTGTTCACGGCATTCGCGGCCATTTCCCCAAACGGAATCAGCGGACGTGCAGCGTGCAGCCGGGCACGGGCGAGCCCTGGCGGGCGAACCACGTGCGATGCTCCTCGACGACGTCGAAGTGGATCGTCACGTCGCCGACGGGCAGGTCGCGCGGCACGACGATCGTCTGCGTCACGGCGACGGACTGCCCCGGCGGCAGGTCGCGGCGGCCCAGCGGCGTGCGCGGGCCCAGCTCGCGGTCGGGCGAGTCAGCGGCGCTGCTGCCGGTGAAGACGGCCAGGTTGAACTGGCGTGCCGCGTCGGCTGCGGGCAGCGTTTCGCCGGAGCGGTTGACGACGGTCACCTCGACGGTCAGGCGCTCGCCCGGGCGCGCGCTCAGCTCGCGCGGGGCGACGATCTCCACGCGGTAGTAGTACGGCCAGTACTCCTCGTCGAGCCAGCGGCGGAACTCGCGCCAGCCGCCGGTGGGCCGCCCGTGCGCGGCGCAGGCGGATTCGTACAGCCCGGCCACCGCGCCGATGCCGTCGTCATCGTCGGCAAGGTGCAGGTATCGCGCCGACAGTTGCTCGCGCGCGGCGTCGTAGGGCTGGCCTCCGACGGCCATCGCCGCCATCACGCTCGCCAGGCCCGTGCGGTCGGCGCCGTGGGCGCAGTGGATGAGCATGGGGCGCTCGGCCGTCTCGAGGGCGTCGGCCAGCGCCAGCAGCAGCGGGCGCGGCGGGAGGCGCATCGCCGAGAGCTTGAGGTTGACGTGGCGCAGGCCGAGTTGCTCGGCCAGCGCGACCTCGGCCGGCCAGAAGTCGCGCGAGCTCTCGCCGCGCAGGTTGATGACGGTGCGCAGGCCGTAGCGCTGGGTCCAGCGGCGGAGTTGGCTGTCCGACGGCTGGGCCGAGCGATACACCTGCCCCGGAACGACGGTGTGGAAGTTGCCGGCGAAGAAGCGGAGATAGAGGTAGTACCCGCCGGCGGCGACGGCCAGCGCGAGCACGACGCTCCCCAGGAGCCATGCGAAGCGGCTGCGCGAGGAGGTGTCGTTCCGGTCGGCCATGCCAGCAGGATAGCGGCTGTGAGGCGAAAAACAAGCGGCCGGCGCGGGGGAAAATGGCGGGAAAACCGCGAACAAATGGCCTGGAAAATGCCGATAAATCCTGTTCGGGCAGGGTGCGGGGCAAAACGTGCGCGGCGGGTTTTGCCGCGCTTGACATCGGCGGCGCGAGTTTCTATACTGCCCCGTTCTGTCCCTGGGTACGCGGAGCGCCAGGCGCCTGCCAGTGCCCGTGAACACGCACGGCATAACAAAAAGAGGTAGGAACATCGTGGCGAAAAAGGCAACGTCCCGGAAATCCGTAGCCGGGAGCAAGACGGCGAAGAAGCCCCCCCCGACCCGCGCGAGCAAAGCGTCGGCTTCGCAAAAGGCGCCGCGCAAAGCCGCCCAAAAGACGGCGCAAAAACCCTCTAAAAAGTCACCCACCAAGGCGGAAAAGAGCGCAAAAAGCGCGAAAAGTGCCTCCGTTATGATGAAATCCCCCCTGTCCAAGGCCCAGTTGAAAGAGTTCGAGAAGCTCCTGCTGGCCAAGCGGCGCGACCTGGTCGGAGACATGAACGGCATCGAGGCGCAGGCGCTGCGGACCAACCGCCAGGACGGCAGCGGCGACCTGTCCAACATGCCGACCCACCCGGCCGACATCGGCACGGACAACTACGAACAGGAATTCACTCTGGGCCTGCTGGAGAGCGAACGGTCGCTGCTCAAGGAGATCGACGAGGCCCTGACGCGGATCAAGCAGGGCACGTTCGGCGTGTGCGTCGGGACCGGCAAGCCCATCAGCATTGCGAGGTTGCGCGCACGGCCGTGGGCGAAGTACTGCATCGAATACGCCCGCATGATCGAGAAAGGCCTGGTCCGCCCCGGCGAGGAAGAGCCCGATTCGTTCGACGAGGACGAGGGCGACGAAGACGACGCTGAAGCCGACGACGACCGCGCCCCGGAAGGCGAAACCGAGGGCGAAGTGGAGTTCCTCGACGACGAGGAATAGGCCCTTGCCATCGCAACACAAAGCTAAGGCGGGAGAGGATTTAGAACCTGCTCCAGCCCCTGCGCAAGAGCCCTGTGCCTTCCGCCGTCCGGCGGCCATCGCTACGTTTCTCGTCGTGACCGTCGCGGCCCTCGCGGCCGATCTGGCCAGCAAGCATGCCGTCTTCGAGGCGCTGCTCCGCGAGCCGACGATTCCGGAACGCATCGACCGGCTTCGCAAGATGTATGGAGCGGATCTAACCTCTCATGACGCGCTGCGGCAGTTGCAGATTCAGCAGCAAGTCGCGCCGGGGATTGACTTTACGCTCTCCACCAACCGCGGCATCGTCTTCGGCTGGTACCTGCCGCCGTGGTCGGTTCTGATCGCCACGGTCCTGACCATCGGCCTGGTTGGGTATTTTTTCGCAACGTCCGACGCCCGCGCCCGGACCGCCCATGTGGCGCTGGCCATGATCCTGGCCGGAGCCCTCGGCAACCTCTACGACCGCATGTTCTCGGCCGTGGCCCTGCCCGGCATGGAACCTATCACCAAGGAAGTACGGGACTTTATAGATTGCAGCCGCATCGAGGTCGGCGGGGTGAACTACCCGTGGATCTTCAACGTCGCCGACATCTGGCTCGTTGTCGGCGTGGCGCTGCTCGTGCTGTACTGGTGGTTCGGCAAGCATCCGATCACGCCCGCCAAGCAGCGCGGGCACTGATTCCCCACTCGCGCCGAATTAGTGCGCATTATCCCCCACCCGCCTGCCAAATCCTGTCCCACCTGCCCTGTTGATTCTTTCGGAATTTCCATCGCATTCCCTTGTCTGGCATAATCTTACGCCACACGGCATTATTTCGCCAGCCAGGAAACCCCACCACGGCACAGCCGGTGCAAGAAGGAGGGTGGCGTCTCGCAAACGGGATGCGGCGGACCTTCGCCTTGGCAGCAGCGGCAGTCCGGCGGGAAGTGTGCGACGGAGGGTTTCGGTAAAGTCTCATCCGGAAACCGCATCTTCCCGCCGGCTGCTTTTTTGCGCGCATCGCGCCGCGCGTGAGCGTACAATCCGCCGCATGACGGATCGGCATGACACCCCGTCCGCGGGCGCGCGCCGCGCGGCGCGATGGCAACTGGCGGCGCACCTGGCCGACGCAGCCGCCATCGGCCTGCTGGCGGCGTGGATACACTTTGTATTTCCGTGGCTGAATCGCACATGGGGCATCCGCGCGACGGCGGCGCTGCCGATATGCCTGGTAGCATACGCGGCGGTGATCTTCCCGCTGCGCTATCACATTGACCGTCGCCTGTGCGGGCGCGGCGCAACCGGCGCGATGGACGTGATCCTCTCGCTGGCTTGGCGGCTGGTCGGGCTCCAGTTGTTCATCCTCGGCGCGTATGTCGGGCTGATGGCGCTCGCGACGCCGCCGCTGGCCTGGCCGCTGGGCGCGCTGGCGGCGGCGCTGCTGGTCGCGGCTGCGGGCGTGCTGATCGCGCCCGCGCGCGGCTCGCTGCGCCAACTCGACGCACTGGCGGCGGATGCGCCGGCCGGAGAACCGTTCGACGCCATCCGCGCGATGGCGGCGCAGTTCGGGCTGCCCGGTCTGCGGCTGCGGCTCCTGCCGCCCGACGAGCGCGGCGAGATGTTCGCGCTGGCGTATCGCCTCGCAGGCAAGCCGACCGTCCTGCTCGGGCGCGACCTGCCCGCGCGACTCGACCCGGCCGAGTTGCGGGCGTGCTTCGCCCACGAGCTGGCGCACCTGCGTCTGCGCCACGCGGCGTGGGACGCCCTGCCGCTGCTGGCGGGATACGCGCTGGCGCTGCTGCTGGCCGGCGCGGCCGCGAGCGCGCTCGACCCCGCCGGCGAATGGTCGCTGCGACCCGAGCGGGCTTTCGCGCCGATCCTGGCGGCGCTCTGGCTGGGCGGCGCGGCCGCCCACCCGCTGCGCCTCTGGCTGAGCCGCGCGCAGGAGCGCCAGGCGTACCGGTGGGCCCTGGACGCCACGGGCGATCCGCGCGCGTTCCGTTCGGCCGTGCGAAAACTCGCCGGCGCGAACCTGTCCTCGCCCGCCCCGGCCGGGCCGCTCGAAAAGCTCCTCTACGAGACTCACCCTTCGTTGGCGGAAGTCGAAGCGCTTGCGGCAGGGCATGACACCGCCCCCGGCGATGCGGTATGATGGGCTTTCCCGCACGGCGCGGCAGTGAGCGACCCATGACCCCTCGCGAGACAAAACGAGTGAACGTGTTCCTGGCCGGGATCATCCAGGGCTCGAAGGTCGAGCCCGCCATCCACGCGCAGGACTGGCGCGGACCGATCCGCGAGGCCCTGGCCCGCCACGCGCCGCGGGCCGACGTCTACTGCCACTACAGCGAGCACCCCGAGAGCATCACCTACGAGCTGCCGAGAATCCGCGAGGTCTTCGCCGAGGGCAACCGCCGGGCCGCCGCCTGCGACGTGCTCGTGGCGTACGTGCCCAGCGCGTCGATGGGCACTGCCGTCGAGATGCACGAGGCCGCCCGCAACGGCGCCGTCGTGCTCGCCATCACCCCGCTCAAGGCCAACTGGGTCATCCGCGCCTACAGCGACCGCATCTTCGAGACCGTCGAGCAGTTCGAGGCCTTCCTCGCCGCCGACGAACTGGATACGCTGCTGCGGGCCAAAGGCAGAGGGGAAAGGCCGAAGGGGAAAGGCCGAAGCGGACAGGACTGAAAAAGTATCCCGGAACTGAGGAACAAGGAACCAGGCCCGCGCAGAGTCTTTTTCCGGGTTCCTCGTTCCTTAGTTCCCGGTTCCCTTTAGAGAGAATCATGGCTTTTCTGGACATGACCTTGGAGCAGTTGTCGTCGGCCGTCGCGGAGACGGGCGAGAAGCCCTTCCGCGCGCGCCAGCTCGCGGAGTGGGTGTACCGCAAGGGCGTGACGGACCCCGCGGCGATGACCAACCTGCCGAAGGCGCTGGCGGAGCGGTTCGAGATCCTCACCAGCCGGCTGGCCGGACGCGCCGACAGCGCCGACGGAACGGTGAAACTCCTGCTGGAATTGAGCGACGGCGAGCGGATCGAGTGCGTGCTGATTCCCACGGAGCGGTTCGCGACGGTCTGCCTGTCCACCCAGGCCGGCTGCGCCATGGGCTGCGCGTTCTGCGCCACGGGACTGGGCGGGCTGCGGCGGAACCTCTCGGCCGGGGAAATTCTCGAGCAGGTGCTGCACCTCCAGTCCGCCTGCGGGCGCAAGGTCACGCACGCGGTCTTCATGGGCATGGGCGAGCCGCTGGCGAACTACGACGCGACGGTCGCCGCCGTCCGGGCCCTGACGGACCCCGCGCGGTTCGGCCTCAGCGCCCGCCGCGTGACGGTTTCGACGGTGGGCCTGCCCGGGCCCATCCGCCGGCTGGCGAAGGAGAACCTGCCCATCACGCTGGCCATCAGCCTGCACGCGCCCAACGACGCGCTCCGCCGGGAGCTGATCCCCGCCGCCGCCAAGGTCCCCCTCGAACGGATTCTCTCGGCCGCCCAGGAGTTCTACGACGCGCGCGGGCGCGAGGTCACGCTGGAGTACGTGCTGCTGGGCGACGTGAACGACACGCCCGTCTGCGCCGAGGCGCTGGCGAAGATCGCCGGCCGCCTGCGTTGCAACGTGAACCTGATCCGGTACAATCCGGTCCCGTCGCTGCCGTTCCGCAGCCCGTCGGGCCGGGCGGTCCGGGCCTTCGCCGAGCGGCTGGCGCGGCGCGGGATCAACGTCCACGTCCGCCGGTCGCGCGGCGCCGACGCCGACGCCGCCTGCGGACAGCTCCGCCAACGAACCGAACCGCAGGCTTAAAACCAAATGGGAAAATCCGTTCCTCCTCCGGCGCGTCGCGATGTCAGGACAGGAAATCAGAGCGGGATTCCACGGATTTCAGGGATTCCCCAAATGTTCCCGGAACCGAAATCGGACGTTCCGTCGGGATTTCCGACGGACTTTGTGTCATACTCCCGGAAATCTCCGGAATCCTGAAATCCCGCTCTCTTCCGTTCGGATTCGCCGGATATCGCATGAGTTGGAGAACCGTTTCAAGGACGCCTGACTATCGCCCGCCGCGGAAAGAACCATCCCGAGCCCGTCGAACCGGCTGAGACGTCCTGGGCGCGCCAGGACGAGGACGTCCGGCTCATGCTTCGCCTGCGCGACGGCGACGACGGCGCCTTCGCCGAACTCGTCCAGCGGAATACCCCAAAAGTTCACGGGCTGGTCTTTCGCTTCCTGGGCGACCCGCAAGCCGTCGACGACCTGACCCAGGAGGTCTTTCTCCGCATCTACCGCACGGCCGGCAGGTACCAGCCCGCCGCCAAGTTCAGCACCTGGATGTACCGCATCGTGGCGAACCTCGCGTTCAACGTCCTGCGAACCCGCCGCAAGGGACACGCCGTGCCCCTGGAAGTCAGCGACACCCGCGACGGGGAAACGTTCTTCGCCGACGTCCGCGACGACAAGACCCACGCCCCCCACCAGCGCCTGGCGGACGACGAACTGCAGGCGCAGGTCGCCCGCGCCGTCGCCGAGTTGCCCGAGAACCAGAAGATCGCCATCGTCCTGAACAAGTACGAGGACAAGAGCTACGAGGACATCGCCGAGGTGCTGGATTGCACGGTGATGGCCGTCAAGAGCCTTCTCAGCCGGGCGCGCGAAAACCTCCGCGTTTCGCTGGAGAAATACATTGAACACAAGTAACCGGGAACAAGGGAACAAGGAACCCGGTCCGCACGGAGGCTTTTGTTTTCCTGGTTCCTGGTTCCTTTGTTCCGGGATACGAACGTAAATTTTTCCGTATTTGGGGCGAATCCTTGTGCCCCCGAGCGGGTTAGAGTCATTGGCGGGGCGGAGATGCAGGTCCGCCCCCAGGCACGTCCTGAAAGATCCGGCCGGTCGCAGCGGGGGGCAACTGCCCAGACCCCAGACGGCCTCGGATACACTGGAATGACAGGCGTGATTGTGACGAACTATGAACGGGATGCTTGAACCATCGGATTTCGAAGACCTCGTCGCCTGGCTGGACGGCGAACTGCCCGAGGCGCGCGCCCGGGAGGTGGAGCGCCTCGTGCGGGAGAATCCCGCCTGGGCGCAGGCCGCCCGCGAGCAGCGCCGCCTCGACGAGCTTCTGACAGCCTGCGAGGCGCCCCCGGTTCCCGACGATCTGCCCGCGCGGATCGTGGCGCGGGCGCGGGGCGTTTCGGCCCACCGAACGATCCGGCTTCGCTGGATGCGCGTCGCGGTTCCCCTGGCGGCAGCGGCGGCGGTGGCGCTGGCCGTGATGCTCTGGAACGACCGCCCGACCCCGCCGCCCAGCCGCGACGGCGGGCAGGCCCCGATCGCCGCGGGAGAACCCCTCCGCGGCTTGGACGAGACCGACCGATTCGTCGTCTCCAACATGGAATTCTTCCGCAACTACGAGGTCTGCGAGGTGCTCGCCAAGAGCGACGGGCTGGTGGACGTGGAAACCCTCGAGGCCATCGGGCGGGTGGACAAGGCCCGCCCCGGGCAAGGCTCATGACGATGAACGCGACGATTCGATATTTCCTGAGCGCGTGCGTGCTGGCGGCGATGACGGCTGCCGCCGCCGCGCAGAGCGACGACGAGGCCCGCCTGTCCCTGCGGGCGCCGGCAGGCAGCGTCGCGCGGCAACTCGACCTGAAAATGCGCCTGCTTCGCGCCAACAGCGGCGTGACGCTCGCGGCCGCGCTCAACCACAACCGCCACGAGTGGGAAAGCCTCTCCCCCGACCAGCGCGACCGCTACCGGCGCGAGTACGTCGCCTTCCTGCGCGAGAGCCCCGAGCAGCAGCGCGAGATGATCGAGAAGCTCGACAAGCTCATCGCCGCGTCGGCCGAGCAGCGGGCCGACTACCGCCAGCGCGCCCGCTGGCTGAAGGTCGTGCTGGCCAGCTTCACCGACGCCCAGCGCGAGCAGCTCAAGGCCATGACCCCCGAGCAGCGGGCCAAGGCGCTCGTCGAGCGCCGCGACGAACTCATCCGCACCGGAAAGCTCCAGCTCGAAGACGACGCCCCCGCGACCCAGCCGCAGTAATTCGTAGCCGGTAGCCGGTCTCCGCGACCGCTTGTTTGGGTGCCACGGCCAAGCGCTGTTTGCTTGGCCGTGCGGAAGACACCCTCAAGCACACAACGCTTGAGGGTGGCACCCAGCGGATGCCGTGGTTTGCGGAGCGCAGCGGAGCAACCACGCGGTTTCACGGCCCCATCCGGTACCGGAACATCTCGTCATCGCCGAATCGCGCGCGTTTGATCTCGCGCAGGTTCAGGCGGGTTCGCCATTCGGCAATGTCCGTTCGCGGCAGGTCCGCCGCCCCGGCCCGGCGCGGCGAAACGTAGACCAGCACTTCGTCGGCCAACCCGCCCGACAGGAAACTCGCCAGCACCTTCGCGCCGCCCTCGACGAGCAGGTGCGTCCACTGGCGGCGCCCCAGCTCGTCCAGCAGCGCGTTCAGGTCCAGCCCGCCCGGGCCCTCGTCCAGCGGCAGCAGCTCCGCGCCGCGCCCGAGCAGTTCGGCCGCGCGGGCGGGTTGGGCGGTCATGGCCGCAGCCGTCGTCGCCAGCAGCAGCGGCGTTTCGCCGGCGGATCGCACCAGCTTGCTTTCGAGCGGCGTCCGCAGGCGCGAGTCCAGCACGACGCGCGTCGGACGTCGCCCCGCGCCGCTGCGGTTGGTCAGCTCCGGATCGTCGGCCAGCACGGTCCCCACGCCGACGAGGATTCCGTCGCACCCCGCGCGGACGCGGTGTACGTGCTCGCGCGCGGCCGGGCCGGTGATCCAGCGCGGGCCGCCCTCGCCCAGCGCCAGCCAGCCGTCCGCCGTCTGCGCCCACTTGCACGTCACCCACGGCCGACCCTGCACGCGGAGCTTGACGTACGGCGCGAGCAGCTCCCGCGCCGCCGCGGCGCACAGGCCGACTTCCGCCACGACGCCCGCGCGGCGCAGCGCCGCCAGCCCCTTGCCCGCCACGCGGGGATCGGGGTCTTCCATCGCCGCCAGCACGCGCGCCGCGCCCGCCTCGATCAGCGCGTCGGTGCACGGCGGGGTTTTGCCGTGGTGGCAGCACGGTTCGAGCGTGACGTAGACCGTCGCGCCGCGGACGTCGTGCCCGGCCTGCCGGGCGGCCGCGAGCGCCTCGCGCTCCGCGTGCGGGCCGCCGAACCGCCCGTGCCAGCCTTCGCCCAGCACCCGACCGTCGCGCACGATCACCGCGCCGACCATCGGGTTCGGCTCGACCGCGCCGCGCCCGCGCCCTGCCAGCTCCAGCGCCCGCAACATGTGCCGTTCGTCGCCTTCCATCGCCGCCCATTATAAGCCCCCCCGCGACGGAAGGAACCCGGAACAGGGAACACGGAACCCGGCTCATCTGGGCGTCGCCGTGGCAAGCCCGGCCCGCGCGGCGGCTCTTGTCTTCCCGGGTTCCCGGTTCCCTGGTTCCTGGTTCCGTTGTTTGCAATCGCTCGCCGCCGGGCCGTACAATGGAATCATCTCTGAAAACGAGGTGGCGCATGAAACGGTTCGCCCTGATCGCGTGGTTCCTCCTGCCCGCCGTCGCCCTCGCCGACGACGCCCCGCCCCGCGCGGAATTCTCCGGCACGCCGGGTAAAACCCACCAGATCGTCTGCGTCGTGGACCTGCACCCGCGTTGCGCCGCGGACTGGCCGACGATACGGGAAGGCCTGATCAAGTTTCTCGCCTGGATGGGTCCCCGACAATCATTCTGCCTCCTGGCGGCCGGGCCCGAAGCGCCCCTCGCCGACGGAAACGCCCTTCTCGCCGCCACCGAGAATCACAAGCTGGCGGCTGCGAAGTTCGTTTCCGACCTCAAGCCCGCCTCGGCCGAGGTGGACCTGCCCAAGGCCTTCGAGCGCGCCTTCGCCCTGCTGGCGGCGACCAACAAGCCCGACCGGCTGATCTACTTCCTGACCGACCGCGAACCGCCCGACGCCGACGGGCTCCTGGCGCGACTGGGCGAATGGAACGCGAAAAAGGACGTGCGGATTGTCGTGCACTATTATGACCCGCTGCGCCGCCAGCCGGAGGCGCTGCTCCGCATCGCCGCCGACCACGGCGGGGCGTTCCGCAACAAATGGCCGCTCACGCCCGCCCAGCAACTTGCCGACAAGCTCGGCGACGCCTTCCAGCCGTGCGTCGAGCCCGTCACCGGCGGCGAGATCGACTGGACGCGCGGCGAACTGATCGCCGTCGGCACGGGCAAGGCCCAGGGCGCCAGCGGGCAGGCGGTCATGATGGCCAAGCGCGCCGCGAGCCTGGTGGCCGCCCGCAACGCGATCCTGCTGATGGACGGGATCCGCGCGGGCGCGGGCGGGGGCTTCCGCAACGTCGCGCGCGGGCACATCCGCGTGGACGCGGTGCTGGAGGACTTCCGCGAGCTGAGCTCGACGTTCGACCCGCGGACGCGCGTGGCGACGGTGCGGCTGGCCGCCCCTCTCTACGGCGCGCGCGGCGTGGTGGAGCTCAAGGGCGGGCTGCTCGTCCGCGACGCGGGCGAGCGGGCCGAGCGTCTTGACGCGGCGCGGGGCAGCGCCGAGGTCGTCGTCATCGACGCGCGCGGAATCGGACTGGCGCCGTCGATGCTGCCGAAAATCCTCTCCGCCGACGGGAAGGCGCTCTTCGTCCCCGGCGACCTGCCGGCCGAGACGCTGGCCTCGCGGCCCGTCGCGCTGTTCGTCTACCGCGAGCAGGTCGGCGTGCGGCGCGAGACCGACGCGCCGATCCTCTCGCCCATTGCCCGCGCGAAGGTGGTGGCGGCCGAGGCCGGACGCATCGACCCCGAGCTGGACAAGTCCGTCCGCGCCGCGTTCTCCAGCCCGCTGATCCTGACGGCCGGGCGCGCCGCCGAGAACGACCCGACGTCCGTCGTGCTGACGCAGTCGGCCGACAAGACGCTCATGCTCTCCGGCGAGTGGTTCGAGCTGATGAAGGCGGGCAAGCTCGTCATCGTCACCGACGTCAAGAGCGTCAAACCGTAATCCCGCGCGGCGCGGGACGTCTCGCACCTGATTCCGGCGCAACAAAACAGCCCACGGAACGCGCTCCGTGGGCTGTTGGTTACACGATTCGATTGTCCATTCACCCTCACCCTACCCTCTCCCTCAAGGGAGAGGGATTGGGGTGAGGGTCGCTCCACTCACCACTCGCCACTCTCCACTATCTTATGTATTCGTTCAGCAGATTCTCGAGCATCTCGACGCGCCCGGAGGCGTTGGCGTCGGGGTTGCCTTTCTTCTCCATGTAGGCCTTCAGCTCGCCCATGGCGGCGCGACCCTTCTCGATCTTCCTGCCCATCGGCGTGTTCCACGAGGCGTAGCGGTCGGCCAGCAGCTTGTCCAGCGTGCCGTCGGCGCGGACGGCGGCCGCGATCTTCAGCCCGCGGGCGAACGCGTCCATCGCCCCGATGTGCGCGTGGAACAGGTCCACCGGCTCGAAGCTCTCGCGCGCCACGTGCGCGTCGAAGTTCAGCCCGCCGCTCTTGAACCCGCCGGTCTTGAGGATCGTCAGCATGGCAAATGTCGTCTCGTACAGGTCGGTGGGAAACTGGTCGGTGTCCCAGCCCAGCAGCGGGTCGCCGCGGTTGGCGTCCACCGAGCCGAGGATTCCGTTGGCGGCCGCGAACTCCAACTCGTGCTGGAGGCTGTGCCCCGCGAGCGTCGCGTGGTTGGCCTCGATGTTCAGCTTGAAATGCTCCACCAGCCCGTATTTCTGGAGGAAGGCGAAGCAGGCTGCCGCATCCGAATCGTACTGGTGCTTCGTGGGTTCCTTGGGCTTGGGCTCGATGAAGAACTGGCCCTTGAAGCCGATCTGCTTCTTGTACTCGACGGCCAGGTGCAGCAGGCGCGCCAGGTGGTCCAGCTCTCGCCCCATGTCGGTGTTCAGGAGGCTCTTGTACCCCTCGCGCCCGCCCCAGAAGACGTACCCCCCGCCGCCGAGTTCGTGGGTGACTTCCATGGCCTTGGCGACCTGTGCGGCCGCGTAGGCGAACACGTCGGCATTGCAGCTCGTGCCCGCGCCGTGCATGTAGCGCGGGTTGCTGAACAGGTTGGCCGTGCCCCAGAGCGGCTTGACGCCCGAATCCTTCTGCCCGGCCTTGAGGAGCTTGACGATCTCGTCGAGCCGGCGGTTGGTCTCGCCCAGCGTCGCGCCCTCGGGCGCCACGTCGCGATCGTGGAAGCAGTAGAACCCCACGCCCAGCTTGCGGCACAGCTCGAAGCAGGCCGACACCTTCTTGCGCGCCTCCGCCATCGGGTCCGCGTCGGACCAGGGCATCTGCCGCGTCGCCGGACCGAACGGGTCCGCCCCGCCGTTGCAGAACGAGTGCCAGTAGGCCACGCTGAACCGCAGGTGGTCCTTCATTTTCTTTCCGGCGACCGCCTCGTCGGCGTTGTAGTGCTTGAACGCCAGGGGATTCCGGCTCTTGGGCCCCTCGTACGCGATGACGCCGATTCCCGGGAACATTTCCGCCATGACACCGTCTCCTTTTGCGATGGATTGCCCGTGTTGGACCGCGCCCCGCGCCCAGCCGCCGGCGGCGCAGGGAAGGATTCTACCCGCCCCGCCGGACGGTCGCCAACTGCGATTTTCCGCCACCGGCGGGTGAGAAATCCGTCAGGGATTCCGTAAAGCAAAGTCCACGAATTGCACGAAGAAGAGAGCGAAGAAGTATCCAGGAACTGAGGAACAAGGAACCGGGAAGACAAGAGTCATCGTGCGGTTCCCGTCGCGCCTCTTACGGAGCCGCGACCGTCAGGGAGCGGTCACCGGGACATGCAGGAAAGAGAGAACCACGCCGAACCGCAAGCCGTTCGAGGCGCTCTCCCTCCCGCGCCGGCGCCGTTTCGGAAAAAAAGTCCACGAATTGCACGAAGAAATGCGAATCGCGAGTCGCGAATTACAAATCCGAAATCCGAAATGCTTCTCAGAACCCGCGCCGGTCGGTGATGGCGTCGGTGAGGATGGACTTGTTGGCGTACTCGATGGCCGAGCCCGCCGGCAGGCCCCGCGCCAGGCGCGTGACCTTGACGCCCATCGGCTCGAGCAGCCCGACGATGTGCAGCGCCGTGCCGTCGCCCGAGACGTTGGGATTGGTCGCCAGGATGACCTCTCGCACGGGCGTTCCGCCCGCCGCCACCGCGGCGCGGACCCGCGCCACCAGCGCGTCGAGGGTCAGGTCCTCCGCCTCCACGCCCTCCAGCGGCGCGATGTGCCCCATCAGCACGTGGTACACGCCGCGATACGCCCCCGTGCTCTCCAGCGCCAACAGGTCCTTGGGCTGCTCGACCACGCACACGACGCCCTGGTCCCGCCGCTCGTCGGAGCAGATGTTGCACAGCTCGTTCTCGGTGAGGTTGAAGCACCGCTTGCAGGGGCGGACCTTCGTCTTGACGTCGCGGATCGCGTCGGCCAGCGCCAGCGCCTCCTCCGGGGCGCTCTTGAGCACGTGGAACGCCAGGCGTTCCGCCGTCCGCGCCCCGATGCCTGGAAGCTTTCCGAACTCCTCGATCAGCCGCTCGATCGTCTCGCTGTACTTCGCCATGTAAGGTATCCCGGAGCCAGGAACACGGAACCTGGAACTAAGGAACACGATATCTCAGAGCGCCGGGAGCTGCACAGCGACTCTTGTCTTTCCCGGTTCCTTGTTCCTCAGTTCCTGGATACTTCTTCGGTCTCTTATTCGTGTAATCCGTGGACATTTATCCTGAACACTCACAGACCCAGCATTCCGCCCATGGCGCCCAGGTCGAGTCCGCCGGTCAGTTCGTCCATGGCGGCCTTGGCCGCCTGCGCCGCCTGCGCCTGGGCCGACGCGACGGCAGCCTTCACCAGATCGCCCAGCATCTCGGCGTCCATCGCGCCGTCGGAAAGCACCGCCGGGGCGATGGTCACGTCCGTCACCATCAGCTTGCCGTTGACCGTCGCACGGACCGCCCCGCCGCCCGCCTCGGCCGAAAACTCGCTCGCCGCCAGCTTCGCCTGCATCTCCGGCAGCTTCGTCTTCATCTCGCCGGCGATCTTCATCATCTTTCCCAGGTTGCCGAACATTCACTTCTCCTCAGGTCCTATTTCAGGAACCGGATGGTCAGGGGGTATTGGAACCGTTCGCCGTTGTAGGCCTTCAGGCCGGCGAGGATCGTCAGCACCAGGTCGGCGATGGCGACGGCGGGCAGCAGCAGGAACCCGACGAACGCGAAGATCAGCAGCCCGGCCACAATCCCGTAAATGGTCATCGAAATCTGGAAGTTCAGGGCGTCCTTTCCGTGCTCCTGGACGGCGGGGATTTCCTTCCCCTTGATCAGCCAGACGATCAGCGGGCCGACCACCCACCCGAACGGCACGCCGATGAAGCCCGAAAGCGCCGACAGGTGGCAGGCGAGGCACCAGAGCTTGACGTCCTGGTCGGCCGGCGGCGTGGGAGGCGTCGGCACGGGCGGGGACGACTGCGGCGCGTCGCCGCCGGCGGCAGGGGCCACGTTCACGTTCCCGCACTGCGGGCAGGTGACGGGCTGGCCGGCCTGCGAATCGTGAACCTCGATGCGACGGCTGCAACGGGCACAGGTGACGACGATCATGACAGTTCCCCTTTCGCGCGGCGGTCAGTCCGCCTCGTCGCCTTCGTCCTCTTCGGCGTCCGGCCCGGCGGCGGGCGCGGAAACCCCGCCGTCGGCCGGCGCGCCGGTCGGCGCCGCGGACGGCGCGGGCGGCAACGTCCGGTCCATGCCAACCACCTCTCCGCCGAACAGCGACATCGCCTGCTGCACGGCCGGGTCTTTCAAAATGCCGTTCTTCTCCTGCGTGCTCAGCGGAGCCGCCACGGAGGGGCTCGCCGCCCGCCCCTGCCCCGGCGCCACCGCCACGAACTGGCAGCGGATCGCCCGGCCGGCCAGTTCCGACAGCGCCGCGGACACCGCTTCGCCCGCGCGACCCTCGCACTGCTCGCGCAGGCGGGCGTGGGCGTCGTCGAACCCGAGCGTCAGCACGCCGTCGGAAAATCCGACGACCATGGCCGGCAGGATCGTCCCCGCCACCGGCGTCTGCCCGCGCGCGACCAACTCGTCGCCGACGGTCTGCCAGTTCGCCGCCAGCCAGGACGCCTCCCACTTCAGCGGCGCCGGGCCCGCCGGGGGCTTCAGCTCGAATCCGCCGCCCGTGGCGGGCGCGGACGCCCCGGCGGCTGGACTCCGCGCCGGCGCGGGCCGTGCGGCGTCAGCGCCGGGCGGGCTCAGCGGGAAATTTTTTTTTTGCCCCGTCGCGGGGCCCGCTCGACCGGACGCGAGCGACTCGAGCCGCTCCAGCAGGCTGGCCGGATCGACGAACTTCTCGGAGGCGGCCAGGCGCACCAGCGTCGCCTCGACCAGCGCCCGCGCGACGCTGGAGTTGCGGACGGTCCGCAGCAGCGTCTGGAGCATTCCGACCGCCTGCACCAGCGCGGGCAGGGAGAACCGCCCCGCCAACTCGACGACCGCGGCGCGGTGCGCGTCGGGCAGCTCGATCAGCTCGCTGCCGGACCCGCAGGCCGACGCGACCATCAGGTTGCGGAACGTCTCGCCCAGCGCGCCGACGGCGGTTCCCAGCGTCACGCCGCTTGCCAGCGCGTCGTCCAGGCCCTTCAGCGCGCCGGCGGGGTCGCCCGCGGCGACGGCCGACGCGATCGACAGCACCCGCTCGTCGCCCGGGACGCCCAGCAGGCGCACCACGTCCTCATCGCGCACCGTGCCCTCGCCGGCCGCCAGCAACTGGTCCAGCAGGCTCAGCGCGTCGCGCATCGAGCCCGCCGCCGAACGCGCCACGCGGAACAGCGCGTCGTCGTCCACCTGCACCTTCTCGGTCTTGCAGATCGCCCGCAGATGCTCGGCGATCCGCCGCGTCGGGATGTTGCGGAAGTCGAACCGCTGGCAGCGCGACAGGATCGTCGCGGGGAGCTTCTCGGCCTCGGTCGTGGCGAAGATGAACTTCACGTGCCCCGGGGGCTCCTCCAGCGTCTTGAGCAGCGCGTTGAAGGCCTCCTTGGTGAGCATGTGCACTTCGTCGATGTAGTAGATCTTGTAGCGGCTCCGCGCGGGGCGGTAGATGGCGTTGGCCCGCAGCTCGCGGATCTCGTCGATGCCGCGATTGCTGGCGCCGTCGATCTCGACAACGTCCACGTCGTCCCCGCGCGAGATGGCCACGCACGCGTCGCAGCGGTTGCAGGGGGTGGGGGTCGGCGCGTCGGACTTCAGGCAGTTCAGCGCCTTGGCGAAGAGGCGAGCCATCGTCGTTTTGCCCACGCCGCGCGTTCCGGTGAACAGGTACGCGTGCGCGATCCGCCCGCCCGTGATCGCGTTGACCAGCGTGCGCGCGATGGGCTCCTGCCCGACGACCTCGTCGAACGTCGTGCTGCGGTACTTCCGCGCCAGGACCAGGTATTCCGCCATGTCGCCTTCCGGTTCGCCCGCGATCCGCGCCCCGCGGACCGCGAGGGACCATTATTCCGCCCCCGCCGCGCCGAATCAATCGTCAATCCCGCTTCCGCGACGGTTCGCCGGGCCATCCTGCCGATAATTCCTCCATGATCCGACTGGTCCTCAACGACGAACACCTCGGCGCGGTGCTGCAAGAGGCGGCCCGCACCTGCCGCCACCGCCTGTTCATCGCGACCGCCGACCTCAAGGACGTCCATGTGCCGATCGGCGGCGGACGCGCCGTGAGCTTCCTGGAACTGATGGAACAACTCGCCGAACGCGGCGCGGAAGTGCACGTCCTGCACAGCGGCGTGCCCTCCGGGCCGCTGCGCGAACGACTGGCCAAGCGCCCCCTGCCCGACGGTATGATCCTGCGCCGCTGCCCGCGCGTGCACGCCAAGGCCGTCATCGTCGACGGGCGGCGCATGTACCTCGGCTCGGCCAACCTCACCGGCGCGGGGCTGGGCGCCAAGAGCGCCCGACGGCGGAACTTCGAGGCCGGCGTCTGGACCGACGACGTGTCGCTGATCGACCCCGTGCTGGACATGCTCCAGGAGGTCTGGACCGGTGGCGCCTGCGCTGACTGCGGAAGGCGCGAGCACTGCCCCGAACCGCTGGAAGAGCCGGCACTGTAAGGGGAAAGGCCGAAGGGGAAAGGGCAAAGCGATAGACGGGGAAAGGGGCAAGGGGAAATAAAAAAGCCGTGCACCTCGCGTCGAATCGCCGCCACCGGGCCCGCGGGGACACGACGGCTCCAGCCAGGCTACCCTCCGGCACACGACACAAGCTCGCTTATGGCTGCTTCCTTCCGGACCTGACCAGGTTCACGGCGCGTCGTTGCAGAGGACCCAACCTTCATCACCGCCGGCCCAACGGGGAGACCGGTCGCAAACGACCCTCGACGAGGGATTCGGCCCCGCTATAGCGGATTACGGGTCGTCCCTTGCGGGAGTCAGGGCACCGCTGGCGCCCCACCTAGCACGGCAAGGGATCATCGTATCCGATCGACCGCGCCGATGCAAGGCGGAGCGTTCAATACGCCCGGAAGAGGGTCGCGCCGGGATAGTAGGCGTCGAGGATTTCCAGGGCGGTCGCGCCGCGTTCGGCCTTGCCCTGCGCGCCCCACTGGCAGAGCCCCACGCCGTGCCCGAACCCGCGCCCCGCGTAAAATTCGACCTGCTCTCCGGCGTCGCGGATGCGGCAGTTCATGGAGTACAAACGGCGGGCGTCCGGCAGACCGCTGCGGAGAATGCAGATCCGCAGGTCCTCGGCGCGGATGCGGATTCGCGCCCCGTTGGGCGCGACCAGGTCCAGCCAGATCGGCCGGTCGCCCGGCCCGGCGGCGGCCACCTGGATTTCCTTCAGCCCGTCCATCGCCCCTGCCGCGGGGTAGGTCCGCGAGACCGCCGCGAACAGGTCCGCCTTGCGGAACCGCACCGGCTCCCAGCGATACAGACGGTGCCCGCGGCAGTCCTCGCACGTCTGCCCGCCCAGCAGCGGCGGAATCTGCGGCGCGTCGCGGATGACGTACGCCCCGTTGACCGTCCCCCCGCAGCAGGCGGAGTACTGCGCCATGAAGATCCGCTCTTTCCCGCGCGGGCCGTGCGTCAGCACCAACCCGTGCGTGTAGCGGACGGCGTCCCAGGACTTGTCGGTCTCGGCCGTGAACCCGCCGTACACCTGCCAGTTCTGGTCGTCGCCGAGATCGTATTCGTGCGATTTCCCGAACGTGGTGACGTGGTACAGCGCGAACGTCCGCGCCGCGACGGCCAGGGCGCGGTACGTCGCCTTGGACCAGGAGGGGTAGAGTTCCTTCGACAGCACGCCGGCGAGGTAGCTTTCCAGGTCCACGCGGTTGATGACGGAGAATCGGTCGTCTCCGGCGGGAAGCAGCGCGAGGCTTCCGCGATAGGCGCATGCGCCGAGACGGACGTAGTGCCCAGGTCCGGGAAGGATTTCGGCCTGCTGCCCGCGGACGGTGAGATTATTGAACTTCCAGAGTCCCCCGCGGCGCGAGACTTCGATATTGCTCAGTTCGCCCGAGCCCTGGTCCTGCCCGTCGACGCGGATGCGTCCCCCTGTGGTCGAGACGATCACGCGGTCCGTCGGCCCGCCGCCCAGCAGGACGCGGACGATCGGAACCTGATCGCTCCGCAGGGGTTGCTCGGTCACCGCCGGCGCCGCCTGGCGCCCGCAACTGCTCAACGCACCCGCCGTCGCCAGGCACGCGGCCGAAAGCAACGCCAGCGGCGCGAACGGCGCGACGCGAATCCACAGAATTTTCCCCATCCGTCGATCCATCCGTGTGTTCGCAAACCACAAAACCGTAGCCAGTAGCCGGGAGCCCGTCGCCGGTTGATCCGCCATCGGCACGTTGCCGTATATCCTGCTCCGCGGTCCGCGGCTTTTGCTAGTTCGGTTCGCGGAACGTCATTCCGTATTCGCTGAGCCGCTGGCGGACTTCATTGAGGCTGGTCTGCCCGAAGTTCTTGCAGGCGAGCAGTTCCGCCTCGCTCTTTCCGGCAAGATCGCCCAGGGAGCGGATGCCGAGGGTCTCCAGCGCCCGCCGCGCCCGCACGGAAAACTCGACCTGCTCGATGGGGGTCGCCAGGACGCCCTCGTTGCGCGCGGGGGCCATCGTCACGGCAGGACGGTCCGCCTGGAACAGCGAGGGTTCTTCCAGCGCCTGTCCGAGCCTCAACCCGCGGGCGGTCAGCATGTCCTTGATCTCCTTCAGCGACGTCTCGCCGAAGTTCTTGTATCCCAGCAGTTCCGCCTCGGTGGTCTTGACCAGGTCGCCAAGGGTGTGAATGTTCATCTTCTTGAGGCAGTTCCGGGCCCGCACCGACAGTTCGAAGTCGGTCACCGGGATGTCCAGCACCGCGTTGCGCTTGGCGATCCGTCGGGCCTGATCCTCGTCGTAGAACATCGTCTTGGACGCCTCGACGTCCTTGAGGAACAGTTTCGCCCGGGCGTGACCGGGGTGGCAGGCCAGCAGGCGCATCAGGCAGTTCGTCGCCTTGTCGTATTTCCCCGCGTCTTCGTAGAGCACCGCGAGGTTCAGCAGCGCGCTGGCGTGGACCGGCGGACTGGAGAGGCATTCCTTGTACAGGTCGATCGCCTGCTGCTCTTCCCCATGCAGGTCGTGATAGTATGCCAGGCGGAAAGTGGCCGGGGTGTAGGCCTGCTTCAGCTTGCGGGCCTGCGTGTAGGCATCGACGGCGGCATCGCCGTTGCCCGACAGTTCCTCGACGAGCCCGCGAACGTAGAAGAACTTCGGGTCGCCCTGGCACTTGGAGGCGAGTTTGGCAACCGCCTTGGACGCGCCTTCGACGTCGCCCCGCAACGCCTGGAGCTCCGCCAGCTCCAGGTCGGCGTCGCGCTCGTCCCAACCGCGGTCCTTGGCCCGCTGCATTTCCTCGGCGGCCTTGTCGAACTGCCGAAGCTGCTTGAGGCATTGCGCCTGGAAGTAGCGGCGGTCCTTGTTGTCGGTGGCGGCGCCGAGAATGTCCAGCGCCGCGGCGAACCGGCAGGTCATGTAGCGGCAGATTCCGACCTTCAGGGCCGCGCCGCCCTTGGGATCGGGCGTGGAGGCCTCGATCTCCGAGACGATGCCGCGGAACTTGCCCGCCGCATCCCGCACGCCGCTCATGCGCGCCAGCAGCTCCTGATGGTCCTCGGCCGACCAGGTTTCCTTGGAAACGATCGAACCGATGCTGTCCTGAAGACTCTGATCCATATTCTGGTTCTCCTGGGAACGATTCTTTGGATAATGCAGCCGCCGGCCGATTGTCCGGGCCGGGAATTTCGGTATTATAGCCATTGGCCCGCGATGTTCAATCCCAATCGACACCGGGCCCAGGGAACCCATGACGCCAGCGGACATGCATCGACCTGTACAGATCATCATCAACCCCCATAGCGGATACGGGGGCAATCGCCAGAAACTCCTCAGTCTGCGCAGCGCGTTCCGCGAGCGGGGCTTGCAATCCGTCGAATATGTCACCACCTGCGCCGGGGACGCCACGCGTTACGCCCGCGCCGTCGCCCCGAAAACCTCCGTGGTGGTCGTCTGGGGCGGCGACGGAACCGCCAACGAGGTCGCCAACGGGCTGGCGGGCACCGGCGTCCCGATGATCCCCTGCCCCGTGGGAACGGAGAACCTGCTGGCCAAGGAACTGCGGATTCCCTCGCACCCGCGGCGCATCGCCGAGATCGTCGCCGCCGGGCAGACCGTCGATTGCGACCTGGGGCGGATCAACGACCGGAACTTCCTGATGATCATCGGCATCGGGTTCGACGCCGAGGTCGTCCGACGGCTCAGCTCCCAGCGCAGCGGGCACATCTCCCATCTGAGCTACTTCTGGCCGATGTGGCGGACGTTCTGGGAGCACGACTTCCCCCGGATGCGGATTTTCGCCGAGGGTGAGGAACTGTTCGAGGACTACGCACTGGCGTTCGTGGGAAACATCTCGCGCTACGCGACCGGACTGCGCATCTGCCGCGACGCGCGGTTCGACGACGGTCTGCTGGACCTGGTGGTCTTCCCCTGCCGCGAACAGAGCGCCCTGCTGCTGCATGCCGCCTGGACGCTGCTGCGCCTGCACCCCCTCAAGGGCGGGGTGATCTACCGGCGCGTCCATCGCGTGCGGATCGAGACCGACCGCCCCACCCATTGCCAGGTGGACGGCGACCTGGGACCCAACACCCCCGTGGACATCTCGGTGGCGCCGGAGAAAATCAAGCTGATGGTTCCCCCGCAGACCAATGGCTGGACGCTTTGGCCGTGGAGAGGAGGCGCGTGAACGATGGAAACACCCTCGTGCAACATCGGGTCGGTGGAATTCGCCCGCGGAAAACTGGCGCTGATCGCCGGACCATGCCTGGGTGAAAGCCTCGAACTGTGCCTCGAGGTGGGCGGGCGCCTGTCCGACCTGTGCCGGCGCCTGGGCGTCGGATACGTCTTCAAGGCCAGCTACGACAAGGCGAACCGCTCCAGCGTTTCAGGGTACCGCGGCCCGGGCCTGCGGAAAGGACTCGACTGGTTGGCGACGGTCCGTGAAAAACTCGGCGTGCCCGTGCTCTCCGACGTGCACGAGGTCGCCCAGTGCGCCCCGGCGGCCGAAGTGCTCGACTGCCTCCAGATTCCGGCGTTCCTCTGCCGGCAGACCGATCTGCTCGTGGCGGCCGGCAAAACCGGAAAGTGCGTCAACGTCAAGAAGGGGCAATTCATGGCCCCGTGGGACATGGCCGAGGCCGTTAAAAAGGTCCAGAGCACCGGAAACCGCCAAGTGCTCCTGACCGAGCGCGGCACAATGTTCGGATACAATCGCCTGGTGACCGACTTCCGGGGCATCCCCCAGATGCAGGCGTACGCGCCGGTGGTCTTTGACGCGACGCACTCCGTGCAGGAACCGGGCGGGCTGGGAAACGCCTCCGGCGGCAAGCGGGAATTCGCGCCGGTGCTGGCGGCTGCGGCGATGGCCGCCGGCGCCGACGCGCTGTTTCTCGAGGCCCATCCCGATCCCGATCGCGCCAAGTCCGACGCCGCCAGCCAGATTCCGCTGCAGGAGACGGAAGCCCTTCTGAAACGCTGTCTGGCGATCTTCCAGGCCGTCCGGAAGTAACTCGAAATTCTCGCGCGGGTTGCGCCGATAAATACCAATAAAGAACCACAAAGTTCACAAAGAACACGAAAACAGGAACTGGGAACCCAGAAAACACAAGA
This sequence comes from Planctomycetota bacterium, assembly GCA_029553505.1. Lineage (GTDB taxonomy): Bacteria > Planctomycetota > Phycisphaerae > SM23-33 > SM23-33 > UBA12270. Next base: position 10,766 of record JAKPKY010000223.1, on the reverse strand, counting down.
CGCCCCCGCGGATTGTGTTGAGTCTCCGGATTCCGTGTTCCCCGCTCCGGGATATGTTTTTGTGTTCTTCTGGTTTGACAGATTTTCCTTTCGCCCTGCTTCGAGGTGCCCATGAGAACCCGCAAGCTTCTGCTTCTGGCGAGCCTATTGCTGGCGGGAATCCTTCCCGCGCCGCTGGCCGCCCAGACGAAAACCCTCCGCGTGGGCATTTACGACAATCCGCCGCTGGCCTCGATGGGCGAATCCAACCGCCCCGAGGGGGTCTATGTGGATGTGCTGGACGCCATCGCCTCCCGGCAGGGATGGAAACTCGAGTATGTGCCCGGGACGTGGCTGGAATGCCTGGACCGCCTGGGCGAAGGCAAGATCGACGCCCTCGTCGCCATCGCCTATTCCGAGCAGCGGGAGAAACTCTACGACTTCACCCGCGAATCGATCCTGGCCAACTGGGGGCAGCTATATACCCATGAGGACCGACAGATCGACTCGTTGCTGGACCTGGCGGGCAAGTCCGTCGCGGTCATCGCGGGCGATTATTACTACGAGGATTTCCGCAAGCTCCTGGGCAAGCTGGACATCGACTGCCATTTCGTGGCGGTGGCCGATTACCTGGAGGTTCTCCGGATGGTGGACGTCGGCAAGGCGGACGCGGGACTGGTCTCCCGCCTCTACGGAGCCACCCACGAGCGGACCTACAAGCACATCGATCGCAGCCCGATCGTCATTGCTCCCTCGGAACTTCGCCTGGCGTTCCCCAAGGGCAGACACGCCGAGACGATCGCGACAATCGACCGCGAGCTGGACCGAATGAAGTCCGAAAGCACCTCCGTCTACCACAAGTCGCTGTCGCGCTGGCTGGGTGAGGCGCCGGTGGAGAAGGCGCCGGCCTGGCTGCTGTGGATGCTGGGATGGGTCGCGGTGCTGGCCGTCCTGCTGGCGCTGATCACGGCCTTGTTCCGCGTCCAGCTTCGCCGGCGGACCGCCGATCTGCGCCACCAGCGAGACCTCTTTGCGCGAATCACCGAGACCAGTCCCGCCGGGGTGAGGGTGCTGGACCGCAACGGGCGGATCGTCTTCGCCAACGCCCAGGCGGAAAAGACGCTCCGTCTCAGTCGCGACGAAATTGCCAGCCGCTTTTACAACGATCCCGCATGGAAGCTTACCGCCCTCAACGGCGGGCCTTTCCCCGATGAGGAGCTTCCCTTCTCACGCGTCCGCCGGACGCTCCAGCCGGTCTGGGACGTCCGCCATGCGATCGAGGCGTCGGACGGGCAGCGTATCCTCCTGTCCGTCAACGCCGCCCCGCTGTTCGACAAGTCCGGCGCATTCGACGGGTGCGTCGCCGCCGTCACCGACATCACCGAGCAACTCCGCGCGGAGGCGGCGCTGCGGGCCGCCAACCGCGCCCTGACCGTGCAGAGCAAGTGCAACGAGGCACTCGTCCGCAGCACCGACGAGCCCGAACTGCTCGACAATGTCTGCCGGGCCGTCGTGGAGGCCGGAGGGTACCGCCTCGCCTGGGTGGGACTGGCGGAATTGAACGACGCCAAGACCGTCCGCCCCATCGCCTGGGCCGGACAAGGGACCGAATATCTCCGCGATCTGAAGATTTCCTGGGCCGACGACGAATACGGCCAGGGGCCCACGGGCACGGCCATCCGGACCGCCCGACCCGTCGCCTGCAACGATTTCCAGGCCGACCCGCACTACGCCCCCTGGCATTCCACCGCCGCCGCGATGGGATTCGCCTCGTCCGTCGCCCTGTCCCTGCGGAACGAGGGAAAGGCCTTCGGCGCGCTGAACCTCTATTCCTCCGACCCGGGAGCGTTTCACGAGCAGGAGGTCGAGCTTCTCCAGGAGATGGCCGACAACGTCACCTACGGCATCCAGGCCCTGCGGGGACAGGCGCAGCAGGCCCTCGCCGAGGAAGCCCTCCGCCGCAGCGAGGAACGGTTCCGCCAGTTCTTCGAGGATGCGCCCATCGGCATCGAGATCTACAACGCCAAGGGAAAACTCGTCGACGCCAATCGCGCCTGCCTGGAAATTTTCGGAATCTCCGACCTGTCGAACGTGCTGGGATTCGACTTGTTCGAGGACCCCAACCTGCCCGACGGCATCAAGCGCGACGTCCGACGGGGCCAGGCCGTCCGGTATGAAACGACTTTCAGCTTCGACCTCGTGCGGGAAAAAAAACTCTACCCCACCAGCCGGACCGGCACGATTTCCTTGAGCGTCCTGGTCACCCCCCTTCACAGGCCCGAGGAAACCGCCCCGAACGGTTACATGGTGCACGTGCAGGACATCACCGCCCGCAAGCAGGCCGAGCAACGGGCGCAGAACCTGGCGCGCTTCCCCGCGGAAAACCCCAACCCGGTGCTTCGCGTGGCGGAGAACGGAACGATTCTCTACGCCAACCCTGCCGGGTCGGTCCTGTTGAACGCGTGGTCCAGCGGCGTGGGGCAAACCGTCCCCGAGGGCCTGCACAAACGACTTTCCGACGCCCTGGTTGCCGGGCAGCGGGAAATGCTCGAACTCCAACTGGACGACAGGACGTTCGCGATCACCGTCGCGCCCATCGCCGAGGCGCGATACGTCAACCTTTATGCGCTGGACATCACCGACCGAAAGGAACTCGAGGACCAACTCCGCCAGTCGCAGAAGATGGAGGCCGTCGGGCAACTCGCCGGCGGAATCGCCCACGACTTCAACAACCAGTTGACCGTCATGCGGGGCTACTGCGACCTGATCCTCCGGGAGAAGGAAGGCGGGGAGAACCTCGCCGACTGGCGCCATCACGCCAGCGAGATCCGCAGCGCGGTCGACCGCGCCGCCATGCTGACCGGGCAGCTGCTGGCGTTCAGCCGGCGACAGATGCTCCAGCCCAAGGTGCTCAACCTCAACGAGCAGCTCAAGGCGTTCTCGACGACCCTGGGGCGGATCATCGGCGAAAACATCCGTCTCGTCCTCGACTGCCAGGACGACCTCTGGAACGCGTCGGTGGACCCCGCGCACTTCGACCAGACCGTCATGAACCTGGTGCTCAACGCGCGGGACGCCATGCCCGACGGCGGACAACTGACTCTCGAAACCCGCAACGTCGAACTCGGCGAAGACTACGCCCGTCAGCATCCGGGCATGTCGCCGGGGCCGCACGTCATGATCGCCGTCAGCGATACCGGCGCGGGAATGTCCGAGGAAACGCAGCGGCGCGCCTTCGAACCGTTCTACACCACCAAGCCCCAGGGGCAGGGCTCCGGGCTGGGGCTTGCCATGGTCTACGGGTTCGTCAAGCAGAGCCACGGCGCCGTCTACCTCTACAGCGAACCGGGCAAGGGGACGACCTTCAAGATCTACCTGCCGCGCAGCGAAACGGCGCCCGTCTCCGTCGCACCCTCGCCGAATGGCGCCCAACAGACCCTCCGGGGCGACGAGACCATCCTGCTGGCAGAGGACGACGTCGGCGTCCGCCAACTGGCGGTGCGAATCCTCGAACAGTTCGGCTACACCGTCCTGGCGACGACGAACCCGCAGGAGGCACTGGCGCTGGCCAACGACAGCCAGCGGCGCATCGACCTGCTCATCACCGACGTCATCATGCCCGGCATGTCCGGACCCGAGCTGGCCAGGAACATCGGTCTGGTCAGACCCGACCTGGAGGTCCTCTACGTCTCGGGATACACCCAGAACGCCATCCTGCACCACGGGGTCATCGACAAGGGCGTGAACCTCCTGACCAAGCCGTTCGGGCCGATGGACCTCGCCGGGGCGGTCCGCAGGACTCTCGACCGGCACAAGCCGTCGCCCCCGCCCGCCCCGCCGGGCGGCGCGTAATCGCGCGGGCATTTGCGCCGCGGGAAAATCATGCTATCCTCTGGGGCATGATCTCGTTCCGAATTCTTTACGCGCACGGAAAGGCCCGCGCGGGCCTGCTGTCCACCCCGCACGGCGAGGTGCGCACGCCCGTGTTCATGCCCGTGGGCACGGCCGGGTCGGTCAAGGGCGTCACGCCCGACCAGCTCCGCGCCGCCGGCGTGCAGATCGTCCTGGGCAACACCTACCACCTCATGCTCCGCCCCACCGCCGAGGTCGTCGCGCGGCTGGGCGGGCTGCACAAGCTGATGGCCTGGGACCGCCCGATCCTCACCGACAGCGGCGGATACCAGGTCTTCTCCCTGGCGCACCTGCGCAAGATCGATGACGACGCGGTGACCTTCCAGTCGCACGTGGACGGCTCGACGCACGTGCTGACCCCGCGGCGGGCCGTGGAAATCCAGGCGCTGCTCGGGGCCGACATCCTCATGCAGCTCGACGAGTGCCCCCCCGCACACGCCCCGCGCGAGCAAGTCGCCTGTGCGGTGCGCCGCTCGGGCGACTGGGCCCGCCTCTGCCGCGACGCATGGACCGCGCTCGGTCGCCAAGCCGCCCAGGGACACCCCACCTCCCTGTTCGGCATCCAGCAGGGAGGCGTTTTTTCCGACCTGCGGGCCGAGTCCGCCAGACGCCTCACCGACCTCGACCTGCCGGGATATGCCGTCGGCGGGCTGTCCGTCGGCGAGGGGCACCGCGCCCTGTGCGACGTGCTCGATGCCGTCGACGAGCAGCTCCCGCCCGACCGCCCGCGATACCTGATGGGCGTCGGCGAGCCGCGCGACATCCTGGCGGCCGTCCTGCGCGGCGTGGACATGTTCGACTGCGTCCTGCCCACGCGCAACGGGCGCAACGCCCAGGCGTTCACCTGGAAGGGGCGCATCCGACTCCGCAACGCCCGACACGCCGAGGACCCCGCCCCCCTCGACGACGCCTGCGACTGCTACGCCTGCCGAAACTACTCGCGCGGCGCGCTGCGCCACCTGTTCCTCGCCCGCGAGATGCTGGGCCCGACCCTGGTGAGCCTGCACAACCTGCACTTCTTCTCGCAGTTCCTGGAGGCGATCCGACAGGCCGTCGCCACGGGCGACCTGTCCGCCCGCGCCCCGCAGTGGCTGGCGGGCATGGATTCGCTTTGCGATTGACGCGGCGCGGCAAATGACGCACAATGCCGATCCCTCGCGGGCGACGCGCCCCGCGACAGAGAAAGGACACGACATCATGACCCGTTTTTCTTCCCGTTTCGCACTGCTTCTGGCGCTGTGCCTGACGGCGGCCTCTGCCGTCGCGCAGACCACCCAGCCGGCCAATGCCGGCCCGACGCTCCAGCCGGCAACTCCCTCCGAAAGTCCTGCGCCCGCTGCCAAGGACGCCGCCCAGGAAACTCCCAAGGAAGCCCAAACCCAACCCGCCGACGAGCAGCAACCCGTCGACGGACAGGGCAAAGCGCAAGACTGGACCCCCTTTCTGCTCATCATGGGCGTGTTCATCCTCATGTACCTTTGGATGGGCCGGAGCCGGAAAAAGCAGGAGCAGAAACGCCGCAACATGCTCGAAAGCCTCAAGAAGGGCATGAAGGTCACGTCGATCGGCGGAATCAAGGGAACCGTCATCGAGGTCCGCGAAGATGAAGTCGTCGTCAAGGTCGATGAGACCAACAACACCCGCCTGCACTTCGCCCGCCGGGCCATCAGCGAGGTCGAGGGCGGCGAGGAGTCCAAGGAAGAGAAAAAGTAATCCTCGCGCCTGCGGGCAGTGCCGAAAAAAACTGTCCACGAATTGCACGAATTACACGAAAAAGAAGAAGCAGGAAAGAAGAACGCTTCTATTCGTGAAATTCGTGCAATTCGTGGACTTTTTTCTTTCGTTCCGCCCGCCTCGTTCCGGGACAATAGGCGGAACCGGACATGATCGCCATCGCCCTCCAATCCGGCAGCAACGGAAACTGCCTCTACGTCGAGAGCGGTTCGGTGAAGCTGCTGTTCGACGCGGGGATCAGCGGCCTGCAGGCCCAGCGCCGCCTGGAAGCCCTCGGGCGCGACATTCGCGACGTGCAGGCCGTCATCCTCTCCCACGACCACAGCGATCACGTCCGCTGCGCCGGCGTGTTCCACCGCAAGTTCGGCCTGCCCGTTCTGGCGACGGAAAAGACGCTGGCCGCGGCGCGCCGCCGCGCGCCGCTGGGCGAACTGGGCGACGTCGCCTCCTTCCGCGCCGGACAGACGCTCCGCTTCGGGGCGGTGTCCGTCGAAACCCTCCCCACGCCCCACGACGGCGTGGACGGCGTGGCGTTCGTCGTCGATTCGGGCCGCGCCAGGCTGGGAATCCTCACCGACCTGGGGCACGTCTTCGACGCGCTGGGCGAGGCCGTCGCCTCCCTCGACGCGGCCTTCCTGGAAAGCAACTACGACCCCCGCATGCTCGAGACCGGACCCTACCCGCTGTTCCTCCAACAGCGAATCCGCGGGCCCGGCGGGCATATCTCCAACTACGAGTCGGCCGAACTGCTCGCGCGACGCGCGTCAGGCCGCATGAAGTGGGCCTGCCTGGCGCACCTGTCCGAGCAGAACAACGAGCCCGCCCTCGCCCGGCAAACGCACGAGACCATCCTGCGCGGAAAGCTTCCCCTGCACGTCGCCAGCCGCTACCACCCCACCGGACCGCTCGAACTGTAACGCCTTCTCCATCGAGCGAAAGAGAGCGGGATTTCAGGGATTCAAGGATTACACAGAAAAACGGAAATCAATTCTTGAGGCGCCGGACTTCCAACGAGGCCGATCCAAAATTCAGGAGCAGTGCAACCGGCAAGTTCGAGGCCCGCAGATAACTCAACGCCTGAGCCCGATGTTCCTTCGCCAGTTCCGAGACGGCCTTCAGTTCGACGATGACCATCTCGGCGACGACAAGGTCCGGCCGGTAGGTGCCGCACAGGACGCCCTCGTAATAAACCTCGTATTCTTTCTGCGAGAAAAAGGGAACCCCGCGGATCATCAGTTCCTTGCAGATTGCAGTCTGATAGGTCGCTTCCGAAAAACCGGGCCCGAGAGTCCGATGCACCTTCTGGGCCGCCCCGATGATTTCATACGTCAGGGCATCCGGAAAAACCTTTGGATTGTTTGCCTCATTTGCTGTCATCCCCGCAATCCTTGAATCCGTGAAATCCCGCTCTCTTCCTCGACGTGTCACGCTTCGGCCTTGAGCGGCCGGCTCATGAGTTCTGCGATTGCGGCAGCGGGTTTGCGCCCGGCGAAGAGCACGTCGTGGACCGCCTGCGTCAGGGGCATGTCCACCTTTTCGCGGGCAGCAAGTTCCACCACGCTTTTCGTGGTGGCCACGCCCTCGACCACCGAGTTCGTCGCCGCCAGCGCCTGCGCGACGGTCTGTCCGCGTCCGACGGCCTCGCCGAAGGTCCGGTTCCGCCCCACGGGGGAGATGCACGTCGTCACCAGGTCGCCCAGCCCGGCCAGCCCGGCGAAGGTTTCCGCCTGCGCCCCGACGGCCAGCCCCAGGCGCATGATCTCCACCAGCCCGCGCGTCAGCAGCGCCGCCTTGGCGTTGGAGCCGGCGCCCAGGCCGTCGAGAATGCCCGCGGCGATGGCGATGACGTTCTTCGTCGCTCCGGCGATCTCCACGCCCGTCAGGTCCGGGTTCGTGTAGACGCGGAAATACGGGCGCGAGATCAGCGCCTGCACCTGTTGCGCGAGGGCCTCGTCGGCCGAGGCCACCACCACCGTCGCCGGGAGCTTTTCCGCCACCTCTGGCGCGATCGAAGGCCCCGACAGCGCCGCCACCGACCGCGCCGACGGTTCGCCCCCCAGCACGTCCAGCAGCACCTGCGTCGGGCGGAGCAGCGTGTGGTTCTCGATGCCCTTGGCGGCGGAACAAATCGCCAGCGACTTCGGGCAGTGCGCCCCCAGGCGCTTCCAGACGCCGCGGATGAACTGGGTGGGCACGGCCGAGAGCGCCAGCGCCGCGCCGTCCAGCGCCGCGCCGTCGTCGGCGGTGACTTCCACCGTGTCCGGTAGTCGCGGGCCCGGAAGGAACTTGCGGTTCTCGCGCGTGGCGGACAACTCGGCCGCGGCATCCGAAAACGCCGACCAGAGGCGGACCTTGCAGCCGTTTTCCGCCAGCATGATCGCGCAAAGGGTGCCCATGGCCCCATCACCGATGACGGCAACTCGTGTGCTCATGGGCAACACCATATCGCCCGGGCATTTTGAAGTCCAGCCGCAACGGATTCTGTTTGGGCTCGCCGCCGGTTGTGCGTAGAATCACGGTCCAACGCCTTGAAAACCATTTGGGAGAACGATGTGGCTGAGAAGTTCTTCATCCGGGAGCTTCCCAACGGACTGACGCTGCTGGGTCAGCCCATGGACAACGTTTCGTCGGCGGCGATGGTGCTGGCCTTGCCCGCCGGCGCCTCGCACGACCCGCCGGAGTGCGCCGGCGCCGCGTCGGTGGCGGCGGACTGGTGTTTCCGCGGGGCCGGTGAACGCGACACCCGCCAGCTTAACGACGCGCTCGATTCCCTCGGCGTCCAGCACCACGAGTCCGTCCAGAGCGAGTTCCTCCTGCTGTCGGCGGCGCTGCTCGGGCGCAACCTGCCCGAGACGCTGGACCTCTACGCCGACGTCGTCCGCCGGCCCCGTCTGGAGGACAAGACCTTCGAGCCCTGCCGGGCGCTGGTCCAGCAGGACTTGGCCTCGCTGGAGGACGAGCCCTCGCGCAAGGCCAACCTCCTGCTGCGCGAGAAGTTCTACCCCGCGCCGCTGGGGCGCTGCCCGTATGGCACGGCCGGGAGCCTCCAAGCCCTCACCGCCGACGCTTTGAGAAAGCACCTTCAGGGCCGGTTCTCCCCGCGCGGGGCCACGCTGTCGGTCGCCGGCGCGTTCGAGTGGGAGGCGCTGCTGGACCACGTGGGGCGCCGCTTCGGCGACTGGGACAGCCCCGCCGCCCCGCCCGTCCGCCCGACGCCGCCGGCCGGGGGCATCACGCACGTGCCGAAGGACTCCGCCCAGGTGCATATCGCCCTGGCCCACCGCGCGACTATCGTCAGCGACAGGCGCTACTACGCCGCCCGCCTCGCCGCGACCGTCCTGTCCGGCGGAATGAGCGGCAGGCTGTTCACCGAGGTCCGCGAGAAGCGCGGGCTGGTCTACCACGTTTCCAGCCACTACCACAGCCTGAAAGACCACGCCGGGATGTTCACCTACGCCGGCACCACGCCCGAAAAGGCCCAGGAAACCCTCCGCGTCACCGTCACCGAGTTGCGCCGCCTGGGCGAGGGCGTCACCGACGACGAGATGGCCCGCGCGCGGACCCAGCTCAAGAGCGCCCTGGTCATGCAGGGCGAAAGCACCGGCGCCCGCGCCAACGCCCTGTCGTCGGACTGGTACCACCTTCGCCGCCTGCGGAGCCTGGAGGAAATCTCCGCCGCCATCGACGCCATCACGCCTGACCAGGTCCGCCAGTACCTGCGCGACTGGCCGGCGGCGAACTTCACCCTGCTGTACATCGGACCGGCGGAACTGGACACCGCGGCCGTCCTCTGAGAGCGAGCACGAATGACCATGGAGTTCCGACACGCGCAACTGGACAACGGGCTGACGATCGTGGCGGAGGTGAACGCCTCGGCCGCTTCGATGGCGAGCGGGTTTTTCGTCCGCACGGGCAGCCGCGACGAGCAGCCTGTCGTCGCAGGCGTCAGCCATTTCCTCGAGCACATGATGTTCAAGGGCACCAAGCGCCGCTCGCCCGCGGACGTCAATCGCGAGTTCGACGAGATGGGCGCCAATTACAACGCCTTCACCTCCGAGGAATACACCGTCTACTACGGCGCGGTCCTGCCGGAATTCCAGGCACGCCTGCTGGACCTGCTGTGCGACATCGTCCGCCCGTCGCTCCGGCAGGAGGACTTCGACGTGGAGAAGGGCGTCATCCTGGAAGAGATCGCCATGTACCGGGACATGCCGCGCTGGCGGGTGTTCGAGAGCCTCATGGCGCAGCACTTCGGGGCGCACCCGCTGGGCAACAGCGTGCTGGGCTCGCCCGAGTCGATTCGGGCCCTGCGGCGCGATGACATGATGGACTACTTCCGGCGGCGCTACTCGCCGGGGAACATGACCCTCGTGGGCGTGGGCAACCTGGACTTCGACGCGTTCGTGGACAAGGCGAGGGCGATGTGCGGCGCGTGGGAGCCCTGCCGCGCCGACCGCGACCTGTCGCCCCCCGCCGCGACGGGCACGCACCAGGTCCTCCGCGACGAAAAGGTCGCCCGTGAGCACATCGGGCTGATCTCGCCCGCGCCGTCGGCGCAGGACCCCCGGCGGCACGCGGCGCACCTGGCCGCCTCCATCGCCGGCGACACCACGGGCAGCCGCCTGTACTACGCGCTGGTCGATCCCGCCATCGCCGACGAGGCCGCAACCGCCTACGAACCGTTCGACCACGCGGGGCTGATGTTCACCTTCCTCACCGCCGACGCCGAAAACGCCCCGCGCGCCCTGACGATCGCCCGCGAGGAGTTCCGCAAGCTCCGCGACGAGGGCCCCACCGACGCCGAACTCGCCGCCGCCAAAAACAAGACCGCCTCCGGCGCCACCCTCAAGGGCGAACTGCCGATGGGCCGCCTGTCCGCCGTCGGGTTCGACTGGCTGTATCGCAACGAGTACGTCCCGCTGGCCGAGCAGATCGACCAGCTGTTCGCCGTCACGCGCGACGAGGTGTCCGCGGTCCTTCGCGAATTCGACATGACGGCATTCACCTCGCTGGCGCTGGGACCGGTGGAGGCGCTATGAATGCCCGCGCCGACGGCTTCCGGAATCTCGCGGGGCGGCGGGTCACCGTCGTCGGGCTGGGACGCTTCGGCGGGGGAATCGGCGTGACGCGCTGGCTGGCTG
>JAKPKY010000200.1 GCA_029553505.1 Planctomycetota bacterium | reverse complement strand
CGATCGGAAGGCTGCGGACGCCCACGCGGACCATCTGCGCCGCCAGCGCCCGTCCGCCGAAACGCGCCTTGCGCGACACCGCGCCGCGGAACGCCCATCGCCCGGCCGCGCCGAGCAGCAGCGCCATGCCGCCCAGGTACTCCAGCGCGCCCAGCACCCGCGCGCCCAGCGCGCGGACCGCGCCGCGTTTTCCCGCGCCGTCGCTCATGCGCTCGCCAGCGCCTCCTGCTCGGTGGGATAGATGTCGAACACGCGGTCCAGGCGCGTGATCTCAAAGATGTCGCGCACGCGGTCGGTCATCGAGGCCAGGCACATCGCCGCGCCCGTCCGCCGCGCCCGCGAGAGCATTTTCACCAGCGACGCCACGCCCGACGAGTCCATGTACATCACGCCCGCCAGGTTCACCACCAGCTTGCCCGGGCGACGGTCCAGCACCCGCAGCAGCCCCTGCTGGAACTCCGGCGAGGTGTTCAGGTCGATGTCGCCCGCCACGTCCACCACCGCGGCGTGCTCGATCCAGCGGATGGCCTTCAACGGACCCTTTCCCGCAATTCCGCTCATGGGCGAAGTTCCTCCTGCGCGGCGATTCGCTTGGTCAGGGTCAGCCTCGTGCCGCCACCCTCGGCCGGCTCGTAGGACACCGAGTCCATGCACTCCTGCATGATGTGGACGCCCAGGCCGCCGGGGCGCACGTCGTCCAGCTCGCGCGAGCGGATCTCGGCAGGGTCCACGCTCCGCCCGAAGTCCCGCAGGCGGATGCGCAGGGCACTGTCGGTCACGGACAGCTCGATCTCGATCGGCTGATCGTCGTGCCCATCGTAGGCGTGGCGGATGATGTTCGTCATCGCCTCGTCCACGCTGAGCACCACGCCGCCGATGGCCTGCTCGTCCACGCCCGCCAACTCGCAGACCTTCTCCACCGCGGCGCGGACCACCGGCAGGTGCGCCGGCGTGGAAAGCACCGTCATGCGGATCGGCGAACCGGGCGCGAGGTTCATGGGCTCCCCTCCCCGCCGGCCGGTCGCGTGGACGCGCCGCCTCGCCGCTCCCGCACCCATTTTCGCCAGCGTTTTGCGGCCTCGTCGCGCTCGGCTGCCGGGTCGAAGTAGCGATACCCCAGCGTCTGCCCCGTCATGCGCTCCAACGCGAGGATGGCGTAGAACCGCACGTCCTGCTCGCTGTCGGTGAGCCGGTCGACGAGATAGGGCAGCGCCTTTTCGTTGCGCGTCTCGCCGGCTTCGTGGATGGCCTGGATTCGCACGGAGGGGTCTTCGGCCTGGAGCCGCGCCGCGAGGCTGTGGTTGGCGGTCTCGCACCCGCCGGTCAGGCAGGCTGCGAACACAGCCGGAATCGCGAGCATGAGCGGACGCATTCTCAAGGAAGCCACCTTTGTCCGGAGTTGTTGTTGCGCGACACGCGAATTATAGAGGGCGTCGCGGCGCGTGCAAAGAAAACTTGCCCGCGTGGGCGCGCTGGGTGGCGTACCGGTGCGCGCATCGGTTGGGCTCGGGCAGCCGCACACCGCGCGCCGAGCGCAGGACCCACCGCACCGCTTCGTCGAGTGTGACGCGATGCCCGACGGAGACGAACAGAGGCTTGACGTCCGTGCGCGTGCGGACGACCGCGCCGACGACCTCCCCCGCCAGGCGAAGCTGCGTGCGAGCGCCGCGCTGCCGGCCGGGCTCGCGGTGCTCGCCGCACAGGCGGCTCTTGGCCACTCCGATTGTCGGGAGGTCCAGCCAGAGCCCCACGTGCGAGGCCAGTCCCAGCCCGCGCGGGTGGGCGATCCCCTGCCCGTCGCACAGCAGCAGGTCAGGCCGCGACGGGAGCTTTTCGACAGCTTCCAGGACGGCCGGCGCCTCGCGGAAGCTCAGCAGCCCCGGCACGTAGGGGAACTCGCACGGACGGACGGCCTCGGCCGTGGCAATGACCCGCAGCGTCCGCGCCTCGCACAGAACGGCCGCCGCGATGATGCGCCGCCCGCCGTCGAGAAACGCGCAGTCCGTTCCGGCGAGCGTGTAAACCTCCTGCCGCAACGGTTCGACACGGACCGCGCCCGCCAGGCGCGTCTGCAACGCGACGGCCTGCGCCGGAGAGATGATCCACGAATGCCTCATGTTTCGTATCCCGGAACTGGGGAACTAAGGAATCGGAAGAAGAAACCGCGCGATCGCGCCATCCCTCCGGATTCTCCTGTACCTGGTTCCGTGCTCCCTTGTTCCCGGTTCTTTTTCCAGGGATACTCCCGGTGACCGCTCCCTCACGGTCGCGGCTCAGTAAGAGCCCGAGGCAAACCGTCTCTATTGCCTACTGCCTATTGCCTTTCTTACCGGTTTGCCCGTTCCGGGTTCCCTCTTATTTCAGCCCCAGGACGTCCTGCATGTCGTACAGTCCCGCCTTGCGTCCGGCGAGCCACTGGGCGGCGCGAAGACCGCCGCGGACGAACACGTCCCGCGTGTGGGCGGAATGGCTGATGGTGATCGTCTCGCCCAAGCTGCCGAACTGCACCGAGTGCTCGCCGACCGTGTCGCCCAGGCGCAGCGCGTGCATTCCGATCTCGCCGGGACGGCGCGGGCAGTGCCCGCCTCGGCCGAAGACGACCGTCTCGCCGTAGTCCTTGCTCAGCGCGGCGCAGACGCTGCGGGCGAGCATGACGGCCGTGCCCGAGGGCGCGTCCTTCTTGAACCGGTGATGCGTCTCGGAAATCTCCACGTCGTAGTCGGCCCCGAGCGCCCGCGCGACTGTCGCCACGACGTTCAGCAGCAGGTTGATGCCCACGGACATGTTGCCCGCGCGGACGATGGCGATCTCGCTCGCGGCGTCGGCGATTTCCGCCTCCTGGCTTTCGGTCAGGCCGGTGGTGCCGATGACCATGGCCGTGCCCTTCTTCCGGCAGACGGGCAGGACGCTCATCGTGCCTTCGGGCAGGGAAAAGTCGATGACGACTTCCGGGTCGCCTTCGAGCGTCTCGGCGACCTTGACGCCGAACCTGCCGGCGCCGGCGAGTTCGCCGATGTCCTTTCCGAGATCGGCGTGCCCCGCCGCCTCGACGGCAGAGACGATGTCGAACTGCTCGCTCTCGATGGCCAGCGCGGCGATCCGCCGCCCCATCCGCCCCGCCGCCCCGGTGATCGCGATCCTGGTCATGACGTCGTTCCTTGTTTCGAAAAGCAGTCCACGAATGGAAGGAAGAAGAATCCGTCCACGAATTGCACGAATTACACGAAAAGAGAGGAAAGTTCAATGCCGACAAGACAAGGTCGAAGTTCGAAGGTCGGAGTTCGTAGTGCCCTTCGACCTTCGTACTACGAACTGCGAACTTCTTCCCTCGGTTTTCTCAAAGAATTTTCGGATTACTTTTTCGTCTCAGCGGGGCGCAGGGCGCGGTAACGCCGGACAAAGAGCCAGAACACGCCCGGGCCGAACGCCAGCAGCATGACTGACACGCCGGTGGCGATCCCCCAGAACGTCAGGAACCCCGCGCAGCAGTAGTTCCGCATCCGGGCGAGGATGTGCATCGGCACGCAGACCAGCAGTTCCAGGATGCTCCCGGCGATCAGCATGCGGACGAGGCGCTGCATCATCGTCTTCGGTTCTCGCCCGCCGGCATAGAAGGCCCAGACGAAGGCCCACGCCATCCAGACCGCCCCCACGGCGCACAGAATGGCGAACAAGAAGGGTTCCGAATTGAAAATGATATGGCCGTGCGTGTTCCTGGTGTTTGCGATCGTTTCATAGACCGCCAGGATCATGCCCACCGCCAGCAGCACCAGCAACAACACAGCCGCCAGAAGGGTCCAGAACACGTGCCGCCGGCGGACCGGACGCTCGCCCGCCTGGCGCACCGGAACGACCAGAAGAAGTGCCTGCGCGAGGACCATGAACGCGATGAACGCCCAGGTGATCCAGGCGCCATCGTCGATGTCCAGATACACCTCGGACCAGTCGCCGGCCTTGATTTCCGGGACGAAGCACGCGAGGACCAGCAATGCCGCCAGCGGAATCGCCACCACGGCATACAGGCCGATCGTCACCAATGCCCAGCGTTTCATGTCTTACCCCCTTAAAAACAGGTCGAAGTTCGAAAGTCGAAGTTCGGAGTGCTCTTCGACCTTTCATACTACGAACTGCGATCTTCTTCCACTACGAACTCCGACCTGCGAACTTCGAACTTCTTCCGCTTCGACCTACGAACTTCTTCCCACGGTTTTTTCGATGAACTCGCGGACGGCCTGTTGGTCGTTGGGCACCACCTGGCAGCGGGTGGGCAGGTGCATGAGCTTGTCGATGTCGGGGTGGTGGGCCAGGTCCTTTCCGGTGGCCTTGCGGATGGCGTCGGGGAACTTGGCGGGGTGCGCGGTGGCCAGGCAGACGACCGGGTCGCCATCGAGGCCCCTCTTTTGCGCGACGGCCACCCCGATGGCCGTGTGCGGGTCCAGCAGGTATCCGTGCCGGTCGTGATACTCGCGGATGGCGGCGAGGCATTCGTCCTCTCCAGCCATCCCCGACGGCATATTTGGGTCCACGCCGTTTTTTCCCGTTTCGACGGTCAGCGAACCGGTCTTGCGAAAACCCTCCATCATCGCGCGGAGCTTTGCGGCGTCAGAACCGAGTCGGTAGTACAGGTACCGCTCGAAGTTGCTGGCCACCTGGATGTCCATCGACGGCGAGTAGGTCTGGTGCACCTCGCCGGTGGCATAGACGCCGGTGTTGAAGAACCGCGAGAGGATATCGTTCCGGTTGGTCGCCAGGATCAACTGCGAGATGGGCAGTCCCATCTGCTGGGCGTACCAGCCGGCGAGGATGTCGCCGAAGTTTCCGGTGGGCACGGCCACGCGGACGGCCGGCGCGCCGGTGAGCCTCTGGACGTCGAAGACGGCCTTGAAGTAATACACCACCTGCGCCAGGACGCGGGCCCAGTTGACGCTGTTGACGGCGCCGAGGCTGTGGCGGCGCTTGAACTCCAGGTCGCCCGCGAGGGCCTTCATGATGTTCTGGCAGTCGTCGAAGGTCCCCTCGACGGCGAGGTTGTGCACGTTGGCGTCCAGGACGGTGGTCATCTGCCGCTCCTGGATGGGGCTGACGCGCCCGTGCGGGTGCATGACGAAGATGTCGATGCCTTTCCGCCCGCGCACGCCGCAGATGGCGGCCGAACCGGTGTCGCCGCTGGTGGCGCCGAGGATGTTCATCCGCCCGCCGCGCCGCGCGAGGATGTATTCGAACAGGTGCCCCAGCAGTTGCAGGGCGACGTCCTTGAACGCCAAAGTCGGCCCGTGCCACAGCTCCAGGACGAACAGCCCGCCGACGCGGACGGTCGGCGCGACCTCCAGCTGGAAGTTTTTCCCGTAGGCGTGGTCAATCATCCCCCGCAGGTCGTCGGGGTCGATGTCGTCGATGAACGGGCGCATGACCTCCATCGCCAGGTCGTTGTAGGCGAGCTTGCGCCACGCGTCCAGGTGCAGCCTGGCGTCGGGGATGGACTCCGGAACAATCAGCCCGCCGTCATCGGCCAGACCCATCATCACCGCGTCTTGAAAGGCGATCGGGGCGATTCCGCCTCGTGTCGAAACATAGTTCATGTCTGCCTCGTCTCTTGTCCGTATCCAGGAACTGAGGAACCAAGGAACCGGGAAGAAAATGTGCGATTACGCCGACACTCCGGGTTCTTCAATTCCCTGTTCTGAGTTCCTTTTCCTTTGCGGCTCTTGGCAACCCCTCCCTGACGGTCGGGGCTCCGATCCCCCCCACTCTTCACTATCCACTCGCCACTATGCACTCTTCATTCAGGAACGGTAAATGGTCTGCTCTTCTTCGCGCTGTCGCTGACTGGCGTCGCGGAGGATTCGTTTTTCCTTTTCATTCAGGCTGGCGAGCCCCTGATCGTGGACCTTGGCGAGCACGCGGTCGACCTCGGCCTGCTCGGCTGCCCGGTGGTCCATTTTCCGCTGCCAGGCGCCGCGGCGGATGCGCTCGCGCGAGGCGGCGAGTTGTCCGCGCAGTCGCGGCAGCAGCCAGACCCACGCCCCCCCGGCCACCGCCCCGCCCAGGTGCGCCACGTCGGACCAGAATTCCGGGCCGGTCTGTCCCGAGGCCAGCGACGACAGAACACCAAGCGCCATCGCGCCGAAGATCAGCAGCGCAGCCAGGCGGATCGGCACGGGAAAGATGAACAAAATCAGCCGGAAGTGTGGAAACAGCACCGCGCACGCTAGGACGATCGCGTAGACTCCGCCCGAGGCGCCGATGATCGGCTGGGCCCAGGCCCATCGCGGAAGCAGCAGCACACCGGCCAGCACGTAGGCCAGCCCGCCGACGGCCCCGCAGATGAGGTAGAACCGCAGGAAGGCCCTTGGGCCCCAGCGCTGCTCCAAGGGCGTGCCCAGCATGTACAGGCCCAGCATGTTCAGGGCGATGTGCCAGAGCGTGTTGGGGCTGTGGAGGAACTGGAAGGTCAGGTACCGCCATGCCTGCCACCACGTCCCGGCCGTCGCGCTTTACGCGCAGGGGGCGTGGGCCTGCCTGCTGACGCTGCCGGCGACGGT
>JAKPKY010000196.1 GCA_029553505.1 Planctomycetota bacterium | reverse complement strand
GCAGCCGGCATCGGCACCTTCCAGGTCTTCCAGGAAACCTACCATCACGCGACCTATGCCAAGGTGCATCCGGTCGACACGATCAAGGGCGACTACGGTTGGCGCCTGACCTGCATGCACCGTGCCTTCGACGCGGAGATCGACGACGTCGGCCTCGGCGTGCTGTTCGGCCTCGCCGACTGGCGGTTCGAGGTCATGGGGCTCGTCACGCACGCCCGCGAGCTCGAACGGTTTTCCGGGATCGGCCCCCACACCTTCTCCGTGCCGCGGCTCCATCCCGCCAGTGGTTCGGAGATTTCGCGCCAGACCCCGTCGCCCTTTTCGGACGACGACTTCATCCATGCGCTCACGGTGCTGCGGCTGGCCGTGCCCTACACGGGGCTCATTCTGACCGCCCGCGAGACGCGGGAGCTGCGCGACCGCTGCCTGGATCTCGGCGTCACGCAAATGGATGCTTCGACCCGGATCGGCGTCGGCGCCTACGCGGAATCGTCGGTCGGGCAGGAGATCGACAAGCAGCAGTTCCTGCTGGGCGACAACCGCACACTCGAACAGCTCATCTGTGATTTGGCCCGCCGCGGGACGATCACCTCCTTCTGCACGGCGGGCTACCGCTGCGGCCGCACGGGCGGCTGCATTATGGATGCGCTGAAAACCGGCAAGGAAGGGAAGTTCTGCAAAATCAACGCCGTGCTGACCTTCCGCGAATGGCTGGATGATTTCGCCTCGCCGGAAACGCGGGCGATCTGCGAGCCAGTGATGCTGAAGGAACTGAGCGACATCGCCGCCACACTGCCCAAGTTCTACCCGACCGTCAAGGAAGCCTACGATAAGATCGCCGCCGGCGAGCGCGATCTGTTTTTCTGAAATGAAACGGTTGATCCTCATGGCGGCGTGCGCGGCGATGGCAGGGGAGGGGAGTATGCTGTCGGCGAAATGGCGGGACCTGACGCCCGCGGAGGCGCGGGTGATCGAAGGGAAGGGAACGGAACGGCCGTTCTCCGGTGCGTTTGTCACGCACGACGCGGCGGGCGTCTACACCTGCCGGCGCTGCGGCGCGGCGCTGTACCGG
>JAKPKY010000188.1 GCA_029553505.1 Planctomycetota bacterium | reverse complement strand
TGGAGAAGCGGATTAAACACGTGCAGGAGCTGGATCATTTCACCCGCCCGGTGGCGCGGGCGCGGATTCTGCAGGAAGACCGCGGGCGCAAACGCTACCTGCGAAAGTATTTCGACGCCGACCCCGACGATCCCCTGCTCTACCACCTCATCATCAACACCGATGATGTGCCGTACGAAGAAGCCGCGCGCATCATCGGCGAGGCCGTGCTGCGCCGCCGCTGAGGCCTCCCGCCGGCGACCCTGGCTGGCCGCGAAAAGGGGGCAAGGCGGGCTGCAAATCCTCTGCAAATCCGCTTGCCCCGCGCCCGGAAGCCTTGAATAATGCTGTCTCCGGCCGGGGCGCAGGCTTCCCCACCGCGGCGACTCGCAAAAGCGAAGCCGGTTCAGAGGCCTGCCCCTCGCGGGTTAAGCCAGGTGCGCATGATGACGTTTGGACAATTCTTCAAGGCAGCGACGGGGCACGCGCCCTATGATTACCAACAGCGGCTGGCGGCGGGCGGCGCGGGCCGGGCGTGCCAATCCCAACTCATCCATATCCCCACCGGCCTCGGCAAGACCGCCGCCGTCGTCCTCGCCTGGCTCTGGAACCGGCTCGCCCCCGCAACTCCCCGCCACGCCTGGCCCCGCCGCCTGGTCTATTGCCTGCCCCTGCGAACGCTGGTCGAGCAAACGCAGGCGAATGTGGCGGCCTGGCTGGCGAGGATTGCCGACGAGTGTCCCGGCAAGGCGGAACTGAATTGGCTGCGGGAGCGCTCGCCGGTTATCCTCATGGGCGGCGAAGAGCTTGAGCCGGCCCAGCGCGATTGGGACCTCTACCCGGAACGCCCCTGCATCATCATTGGCACCCAGGACATGCTGCTCTCCCGGGCCCTCAATCGCGGCTACGGAATGAACCGCTACCGCTGGCCCATGCACTTCGGCCTGCTCAACAATGATGCCCTGTGGGTGATGGACGAGACGCAGTTGATGGGGGTGGGCGTCGAAACCAGCGCGCAACTCGACGGATTCCGGCATAAGGCGAGCGATTCCGTTGTCGGGTCGTGCCCGACTTGGTGGATGAGCGCGACGCTCGAAGCGGAGCGGCTCGCCACCATAGACCATCCCAGGCCAGACCCAGACTGGCCGGTCATCCAGTTGGAAGCCGCCGACTGCGAACAACCGCAGGTTCAAACCCGCCTGCACGCCTCGAAACCGCTTTCCCCCGCCCCCGTCAAACTCACCCGCGAAACCCAAAAAACCTACGCCCGTGACTTGGCCGCTTTCGTGATAGAGAAGCATCGGCTCAACACGCTGACGCTGGTGGTGCTCAACACCGTCGCGCGCGCGCGCGAAGTCTTCGAGTGCCTGGGCGGGCTGGGGATGGCGAAAGATCGCCTGGCGCTGGTGCACTCGCGTTTCCGCTCCCCGGATCGCTCCGTCCAACAGGCGAAACTCCTGGCCGGGGGAGACCGCATCGTGGTGGCCACGCAAGCCGTGGAGGCCGGGGTGGATGTCTCGGCCTGCCTGCTCGTCACCGAACTCGCCCCGTGGTCGTCGCTGGTCCAGCGATTCGGCCGTTGCAACCGGCGCGGGGAATTTGCCCGCGAAGCCGGGATTGCGTGGGTTGAGGTGCAACCTTCGGAGGGGAAAGGCGAACTCGCGCGGCCGTATGACGCGGCGGAGTTGGAAGCCGCCCGCAGCGCACTCCAGCGACTCGACAACGCCAGCCCTCGAAAACTTGCCGACGTTGCCGTGCCCGAGCGCCGCGTTACCCGCCCGGTCCTGCGGCGCAAAGACCTCCTGGACCTCTTCGACACCACCCCCGACCTCGCCGGGCTCGACCTCGATATCTCGCGTTACATCCGGGACGGCGAGGATACCGACGTCCAGGTTTTCTGGCGCGACTTGCAGGGAAAACGGCCTGATCCCGATGAACCCAAAGCTGGCCAGCCAGAACTCTGCCAGGTCTCTCTCCCGCGTTTCCGCGACTTTCTCGCCGCCCTCAAAAAGCGGAAAGAGCGGTTTGACGTCTTCACCTGGGACTCCCTCGAGGAACAATGGAAACCCGTTGATTCCCCGCGCCCGGGCGGCGCTTACCTGTTGGACATCCGTGCGGGTGGCTATTCCTCGGAATCGGGCTGGACGGGCGAACCCGCCAACCCGCAACTCCAAGAGAGCTGGGTGAAGCCGTTAATCTGCCCGGGAGCCAGCTCGCCGAGCGGCGGTTACAGCGGCAATGAAAGCTGCTTCCTTCAGAACTGGGTTTCACTCGCCGACCACACCCGGCACGTCGAAGAGGAAACCGCGGGCCTGGTGGCCGCACTGGCCGCCGGCGGAGAGTTGCCAGAGCCCGGCGCCAGCGCCCTGCGAACCGCCGCTCGCTGGCACGACCTGGGGAAGGCCCACGCCGTCTTTCAGGCCATGCTCGTCGGCGAAAACCAGGAACAGCAGGGCACACTCTGGGCGAAATCCGGACAGCGGGCGGGACGCTGCTCCCGGCGGCACTTCCGGCACGAACTGGCCTCGGCGCTGGCATGGTTGCAAGCCGGGGCGGCGAACCAGGCCGAGCGCGACCTGGTGGCCTACCTGGTTGCCGCCCACCACGGCAAGGTCCGGCTTTCCATCCGCTCGCTCCCGGGAGAAGAACCGCCTGCGGGATTCGCGCTCGATACCCGCGTGGCGCGGGGCATTGTCGAAGGCGACGAGCTTCCTGCCGAGGCGTTTGCTGCTTTGGAGCTTGATTCCTCCCTGAGTCATAAGCCACTAAAGCTGAACCTGGGGCTCATGGAGATGGGGTGGGAGGCAGCCCGCGGCTCGTCCTGGCTCGCCCGAATGATCGCTCTGCGCGACCGTTTGGGTCCGTTCCAGCTCGCCTGGCTTGAAATGCTGCTCCGCGCGGCCGACGGCCGCGCCTCCGCCGCGGAGGCGGGCCCGGCGAAACGCGCTGACCGCGCTGGTGTTTCCCCTGATATGGCTCTTCACGAAGAGGCTCGGCCTCCCGCTTCAACCCCGGTGCTCTCGGCACACGAGCAATCCCTCGTCGCCGAACTGGTCGCTGACGGTTTGAGCATCCAGGACAAGTTCCGTCCCGAGCCGCTCTACCGAGATACCGGCAAGGGTTACTACGCCAGTCAAACTGTGGCCGAGATCCGCCAAGCCAGGAAAGCCAGCCGTCCCAAACCCAAGCCATGAAACGCGCCTGGCTGCACCCTTTTACCTGGGCGGTTATTGTCGAGACCAACCGCCAGCTTTGCCTGCCCAAAGCCGCCCTCCACCAGCCCACCCGCGACGGCTACGAGCCAACTCGCCGGCTCTGGGAAACCACTCACCGCACGGAAATCACCCTGGCCGAGGCCACCGACCTGTGCCGCCGCTGCCATCGTCTGGCCCCCTTCTGCAACTTCAATGGAAACACCTTCGTCGCGGTAATTCGCAAGGTGATCGCCACGCTGCCCCTGCCGCCCGAAAAAACCGCCCTCCTTCGCAGTCTCGCCGGCCACATCGTCGCCGGCACCGCCACTCCAGAAGAACAACACGACTTTGGCGCCCTCCTCGACCGCCTCAGCTTGCCGCCCGCTGCATGAACCCGGCCCCCATCATCCTCTCCGGCTGCGCCCCTGTGCCGATCGCGCATTATCTCAAAGCCCTCGGCGTCCTGCGCCTGGTGGCCGAACAAGCCGACCCCGCTGCCGCCGGCTGCTGGCAACGTGACACCTTCGTCCTGCGCTCCGCGCTCGACCGCAACGCGTTGATTGATTTCTTCCTGCACCGCTATGAGCCAACCCCCATCGTGGCACCGTGGAATGGGGGCAGCGGATTCTACAACAAGGACAACACGAAAGCCATCCAAGCCCTTGAGGCGGGAGCCAGTTCCCGGCTGCGCCATTATCGCCAGACCATAAGCGCCGCGCGGCGCGCCGTGACCGAGGCGAAATTGACGGAGAAGCCGCCCCGGGAACTCAAGGAAAGCTTGCTCCTGGCCTGCCGCAATGAGCTGCCGGAGCCGGCGCTGCCGTGGCTTGATACGGCGTTCGTGCTGACTGCGGGGGGCGCCGAGTATCCTCCGCTCCTGGGCACGGGCGGCAACGATGGCCGGCTTGAATTCACCAACAACTTCATGCAGCGCATTGTTGATGTGATGCAGCCAGCCGACGGGGCGCCCACGCCGGCATCTGCCACCTGGTTGAAACAGTCGCTCTTTGGCGAGCTTGTCCCCATTTGCCGCAACAAAGCCCCCATTGGCCAGTTCTTTCCCGGGGCGGCCGGCGGGGTGAATGGCACTTCGGGCTTTGACGCCGACTCGGCGGTCAACCCGTGGGATTACGTGCTCATGCTCGAAGGAGCGCTGCTCTTCGCCGCAGCCAGCGTGAAACGCCTCGAGGCCGGTCTCGCGGGCGTGCTCGCATGTCCCTTTTGCGTCAGGCAAACGGGCGTCGGCTATGCCAGCGCCGCCGGAGCCGATGAGCAGAGCGCCCGGGCCGAGATGTGGCTGCCGCTCTGGGAACGCGCGGCGACCCTGCCCGAACTCGCTGCGGTCTTAGGCGAAGGCCGCGCCCAAATCGGCCACCGCGCCGCCCGCAATGGCGTGGATTTTACCCGCGCCGTCGTAACGCTCGGGGTGGACCGGGGACTGAGCGCCTTCCAACGGTTCGGCTTTCAGGTTCGGAATGGGCTTGCCTACTTCGCCACGCCCCTCGGGCGCGTCGCCGTTCGCCGCAACGCCCGGGCCGACCTGCTCACTGAAGCCGACGACTGGATGGCCCGCTTGCGGGACAAAGCCAGCCCGACAGCCAAACAGCCGCCCGCTTCTGTTTCGCGGGCGCTTCGCCAACTGGAAGACCGCATCCTCGACCTGTGCAAACAAAATGATGCCGCACGGCTCCAGGCCGTTCTCATCGCGCTAGGCCAGGCGGAGCGCGCGGTTGCCCGGAGCTTGCGCTGGACCCGGGAAACGGCCTTTCTGCGCCCCCTTCAGGGCTTGTCCACGCGCTGGCTGGCCGAGGCTGACACTGGTTCACGCGAATTCCGGCTCGCCGCCGCGCTGGCGTCGCTGACGGGCGATTTCGGCGCGGCGGGTTGGCTGCCCTTGCGCTGCCACCTCGAACCGGTGGCAATGACCCGGCGCGGACAGTTCGCCTGGGCAGACGCCCCCGCCAACGACGTGCAATGGAGCGCGGCCCCGTTGCCCGACATTCTCAACGCCATCTTCGCCCGGCGCCTGGTCCGCGCCGAGCAGGCGGGCATCGGGGATTGCCCCGATACCGCTCGCCGCCCTGCCGGCATCGCCGACATCGCCGCCTTCATCGTCGGCGAAACCGACGATGCGCTCCTCGCAAACCTGCTGTGGGGCATGATCCTGATTGACTGGTCGGCGGATGTGGAGAGCCCGCCCGCCCCGCAGGCTTGCGCCCCCCCTGCCCTCTACGCGCTGCTCAAACTCTGCTTCCTGCCCACGCGCGTCAACGCGGACGCCATTCCCCTGGTCCCGGCCATTCACCGCCGTGCCGCCGCCGGCGACGGCGCCGCCGCGTCGCAACTCGCCGTTCGCCGCCTGCGCGCCTCCGGCTTCTCGCCCGCCCTGCGGGAAATCCCCCTGCGCGGGGAGGTCGCGCGGCGCGCCGCAGCGGCCCTGCTCTTTCCGCTCGCCCGTTGCGAGTGGACGAAACTGCGCGAAACGGTGCTCCGTCCGGAGGGGCTCACTCGCGCTTGAATACTCCGGAATCCTGAACGCTCAATAAACATATCCCCATGAACCTCGAATCACTCCAAACTGAACCGCGCCTTCACCTGGAGGCCCAACTCAAACCCATCGCGGGCACCCGCTTTCAGCCGACCGGCTTCCCGAATCTCGGCGCGGCGCAATACAAATTGCCCGACGGCACCGACATGCTGCTCGTCGAGTCCGCGCAAAGCATGGCCAACCGCCTGGAAGCCGTCTGCTGGGATACCCAGGCCAACGACTGGGTGGCCCCGCTCAAGGGGCTGCCCTGCGTCGCCGTCACTGACAAGGCGGGAAAGCCGCTCACCAATTCTGTGCTCGAGGCGCATCGGCTTAACAGTCCTTACCTCCTCGAAGGCAAGGACAAGTCATTCCTGGCGTTGTTGAAGAAAGAGCTGGCCGTCGGCGACCTGGCGCCGGTCAACCTGAAACGCCTGGCGCAAACCTTGCTCAAATACGACCTCAACAGCCTCCTGCATGGCGTCTTCCTGGCGAAGTCGGAGATTGCCGGCGGACGAATGCGGCTGCCGCGCGCCCTCACGGCCTTCATCGAGGCCCGGAACATTACCGTCGCCGCCAGCGGCGGTGTCAAAAACGACGCGCTGAACCCCAGCGGCGACACCGCCAGGGGCTTCGGCAATGTCCCCTTCCATCGCGAGGAATTCTGCGGCGAAATCACCGCCTACTTCATCCTCGATCTGGCGCTGATCCGCGGGTTCGGACTGGGCCGCCCGGTGGAGCAACTGCTCACCGCCCTGGCCCTGTTCAAAATCCAGCGCTTCCTGCGCGACGGCCTCCGCCTGCGTACGGCCTGTGATTTGGAACTCCAGGGCGCGCTTCAGGTCAAGCGCCCGGCTGCTTTCACGCTGCCCGCGTTGAAGGAGATCGAAGATGCGCTTCCTCAACTCATCAAGGCGGTGGCGGACCGCTTCGCCCAACCGCCCCAAACGACCGTCATCTACGAGGACTGACCATGCCGCTCATTGAGCTTCGCTTCCCGGCGGGCCGCTACCACGCCACCCCCTGGGGCAGTCACGTCAACGAAGGAGCGGTCGAGTGGCCCCCCTCGCCCTGGCGCTTGCTGCGCGCCCTGATCGCCACCTGGCACCTCAAGGTGTCGCCCGACGAAGCCCCCGAGCCCCTGATGCGCCAGCTCATCCAGGCCCTGGCCCAGGAGCCGCCCGCCTGCCAGTTGCCCCCGGCCAGCCTCGGACACACGCGGCACTACCTGCCGCTGATTGAAAGCGGCAAACAGAATCTCGCCAAAGTCTTCGACACCTTCATCCACGTTGCCGGGCCCTTGCGGATCAAGTGGGAAGCGGCGCTTTCTTCCGAACAGCGCCGGGTGCTGGCGCTCCTCTGCGAACGCCTCGGCTATCTTGGCCGGGCCGAAGCCCTGGTCGAAGCCCGGCTGCTGGCCGACGATGCCGCCTTTGCGGCCAACGCCCGCCCGCTGCCGGAAAACGAGCCGTTGCCCCGCGCCCATGAACTTGTACGGGTGCTGGCGCCCCAGTGCGCGGAAGCCTTCCAGCGCTGGCGCGACGGCCTTGCCGCCGCCGGCCCGCCCCCGGCCGCCGCGCCCAGGGCCAGGGCAAGAAAAGCCGCCCGGGCGAGTGCCGGACCGAAGCTGCCGGCCGACCTCTTCGACGCGCTGCACGCGGACACCGGCGATTTGCAGGCCGCCGGCTGGCCCCTCCCGCCCGGTGCCCGGCTGGCGGACTACGTGCGGCGCGAAGACTGCTTTGAATCGGCTCCGATCCCGCCCCCGCCCCGGCCCGGCCGCCCCGTCACGGTGGCGCGCTTCGTGGTCGCCAGCACGGTAGCGCCGCGCCTCACCCGCGCCGTTTCCGTCGCCGAGCGCATTCACCAGGCCTTGATTGCGCGCTTCCGCA
>JAKPKY010000180.1 GCA_029553505.1 Planctomycetota bacterium | reverse complement strand
ACGGCCAGCCGGTCGCCGGGGTAGGCGCTTGGCATCTTGCCCATCACGGCCCGGTACTGCGCCTGGGTGACTTCCGTCGTGCCGAAGTAGAACGGTCGGGTGATTCGCACCGTGTGGGGCGTCTCGTGGGCGACGCGATTCGGTTCCGACGGCGGCGAGCCCATCTCGAACTGTCCCGGCGGGATGTAGGAAAATTCCATCTTCACCCCGCCGCCCAGGTCCAGCGTCAGCGAAAGGCGTTTCTCGATCTGCCGGAACAACTCTTCGGCGGGTTTGAAATCGCGGTCGATCCGAATGGCAGCAAATGCGACATGACGGGCCAGGCGAAGCTGCCCCCGGTCGACGAGCTTTCGCGCCTCGGCGAGCTTTGCCTCGGCCGCGGCGCGCTGTTTGACCTTGGGATCTTCCTTCGGCGCCGTTTGCGTCTGGGGCCTGGGGGCATCCGCCGCTCGCGCCGCGCCCGCTGCCAGAAGCAGCGCCGCCACCGTCCATCCGACCCATCGAGTCATCCGACTGCCCTTTCCGTGCGAGTTTTGCTCTGTTGAAACATCGGAAACCGGGTGGCACGGCTTGCTTGCAAGCCGTGTTCTCCGCAAATTCCGCAACACGCTTTGCAAGCAAAGCGTGCCACCCATTCCGTGAACGGGTGTTTTCAACAGAGCATACGAGTTTCTTGTTAAACCCCGGGCTTTGCCTGCGGTTCCGAGCCGACTGAAAGTGCATTGACCCCGCCCCCGGCGGCGGTATAATCTGCGTTGTCAGGCTCGACGGCACGCAGTCGGAAGGATACCATGCGGACGAATCGGGACAACCTGTCAGGCCTCAGCCCCCGCGCCGGGAGCTTGGGCTGCGTCCGCGCCGGCATCATTTCCCCCCTCGTCGCGAGGGGAGTACGTTGCGTGCCTTAGGGCGAGCGTTGCGCGATTAGCGTCAACTTACGGGCCCTGAGGCGAATGAAGCTTCAGGGCTTTTTATATTTCACGTTTCCCAATTTGCGTTTCGCGGGTTCCGGCGCGAAGGCCTGACGGGCCGCCCCGGACCGGCAAAACGTTACGGTGACCGCCATGAGCGAAAACAAGACGAGAATCGAGACCTATGACACGACCCTTCGCGACGGTTCGCAGGCCGAAGGCGTGAGCCTGTCGCTGGAGGACAAGCTGGAGATCGCCCAGGCGCTGGACGCGCTGGGCGTGGACTACATCGAGGGCGGGTATCCGCTGAGCAACCCGAAGGACGCGGCCTTCTTTTCCGCCGTCCGCAAGCGGGGTCTGCGTTGCGCGAAGGTGGCGGCGTTCGGGATGACCCGCCGCAAGGGCGTTTCCGCCGACCAGGACACGGGCATGAAGGCGCTGCTGGACAGCGAGGCGCCGGTGGTGACGATCGTCGGGAAAACGTGGGACCTGCACGTGCGCGAGGTGTTGCGCGTCAGCGCGGACGAGAACCTGGCGATGATCGCCGACTCGCTCGCGCTGATGGTCGCACGCGGGCGCGAGACGATCTACGACGCCGAGCACTTCTTCGACGGTTACCGGGCCAACGCCGAGTACGCCCTGCGGACGCTCCGCGCGGCGCTGGAGGCGGGCGCGTCGTGCCTGGTCCTGTGCGACACCAACGGCGGGTCCACGCTGGCGCAGGTCGCACGGACGGTCAAGGCCGTCGCCGAGGCGCTGCCGGGCGTCAAGCTCGGTATTCACTGCCACAACGACTGCGACCTCGCCGTCGCCAACACGCTGATGGCCGTACGCCACGGCGTGCGCCACGTCCAGGGAACCGTCAACGGGATCGGCGAGCGATGCGGGAACGCCGACCTGACGTCGGTCCTGCCGAACCTGGCCGTCAAGTACGGATACGACGTGCTGCGCCCGGGCACGGTCAAGCGCCTCACGGAGACCAGCCGGTTCGTCTACGAGGTGGCGAACCTGAACTTCCGCGACAACCAGCCGTTCGTCGGGGCGGCCGCCTTCGCCCACAAGGGCGGAATGCACGTCCACGCCGTCCAGCGGAACGTGCACACCTACGAGCACATGGACCCGGAACTTGTCGGCAACCAGCGGCGAATCCTCGTCAGCGAGCTGTCCGGCGCGAGCAACATCGCCGCGACCGCGCCGAAGAAATTCGGCCTGGCCGACGACCGCGACGCCCAGCGCAAGGTCCTCCAGCGCCTCATGGAGCTGGAGAACGAGGGCTACCAGTTCGAGGCGGCCGAGGCGAGCTTCGAAATGCTCATCCGCAGGACCCTCGGCGGAAAATGGTACCGCCCGCTCTGGACGCTCGATCACTACCGCTGCATCATCCTGCGGCGTAACGGCGGCGTCGCCAGCACCGAGGCAACGGTCAAACTCACCCTCGACGGGCACTGCGAGCACCGGGTGGCCGAGGGCGACGGGCCGTTCAACGCGCTGCACAACGCCTTGTGCGCCGCGCTGCGGGCGACGCACCCCTGCGTGGACGACCTGCACCTGATGGACTACAAGGTGCGCGTGGTGAACACGGCCGCCGAGACTGCCGCGAAGGTCCGCGTGCTGATCGACTGGCACGACCCGGCCGGCGAGCAGTATTTCGGCTCGGTCGGCGTCAGCGAGAACATCATCGACGCCTCCTGGCTGGCACTGCTGGACGCCATCGAGTACAAGATTTTCACCGAAGGCGAGAAGGCCTGACGGAACCCCACTGGACGGAGCCCATGACGAGCGAGCTTGCCAAAACGTACGACCCTCGGAGCGTGGAAGAGGAAATCTACCGTCGCTGGATCGAGGCGGGCGTGTTCGACGCCGAGCCGGACGGCGGCGGTCCGCGCAAGTTCTGCATGGTCATTCCCCCGCCGAACGTGACGGCCGCCCTGCACCTGGGCCACGCCCTGAACAACACGCTTCAGGACGTGCTCATCCGCTGGCGGCGCATGCAGCAGTACAACACGCTCTGGATGCCCGGGACCGACCACGCGGGCATTGCCACGCAGACCGTCGTCGAGAAGCGCATCCTCGCCGAGGAAGGCCGGCGGCGAACCGACTTCCCCCGCGACGAATTCGTCGCGCGAATCCGCCAGTGGAAGGACGAGTACGAGCAGCGGATCACCCGGCAGCTCAAGCTGATGGGCTGCTCGTGCGACTGGCGACGCCAGCGGTTCACCATGGACGACGTCTGCGCACGGGCCGTCCGCGCGGCGTTCTTCAGGCTCTTCGCCGATGGGCTGATCTACCGCGGAAAGCGCCTCGTCAACTGGGACCCCGCCACGCAGACCGTGCTGGCTGACGACGAGGTCGAGCACGAGCAGGTGCAGGGCCACTTCTGGTACCTGCGCTACCCGCTGACCGAGCCGGTGACAATTCCCGGTGGCACGGGCAGGCAGGAGGCCCATGCCACGACGATGACGCACGTCACCGTCGCCACCACGCGCCCGGAGACGATGCTCGGCGACACCGCGGTGGCCATGCACCCCGCCGACCCGCGGGCGAAATATCTCGTCGGCAAAAAGGTCCGCCTGCCCATCGTCGGGCGGGAAATCCCCATCCTCGCCGACGAGCACGTCGTCCTGCCTGACCCCGACAGCGACGACGAGAAGGCCCGCTTCTCCACCGGGTTCCTCAAGGTCACGCCCGCGCATGATCCGGACGACTGGGCCATCGGCGTCCGCCACGGCCTGCCCGTCATCAACGTCCTGGCCCCGGACGGGAGCATTTCGGACCGGCACGGCTGGTCCGACTGCACCGCGCCGGAGGCGCAGAACCTCGTCGGCATGGACCGGTTCGAGGCCCGCGAGGCCGTCGTCGAATTCTTCCGCCGGGAAAAGCTCCTGGAGGATGTGCGGGATTACACGCACCCCGTCGGCCACAGCTATCGCAGCCACGTGCCCATCGAGCCGTACCTGTCCGACCAGTGGTACGTGGCCGTGAAGCGGCCGATTGCCAATTGCCCATTGCCGATTGACAATTTGAAGAAACAGAATCTGACGGAAGATCGAGACGGAATCCCCTGCATCGCCGGCACGGACGTTCCGGTCAATTCGCTGGCCGGGCTGGCCCTGGCGCCGCTGCTGGACGGGCGATTGAAGTTCGTGCCCGACCGCTACGCCAGGACGTACCAGTCCTGGCTGGAGAACCTGCGCGACTGGCCCATCAGCCGGCAGCTCTGGTGGGGACACCAGATTCCCGTCTGGTCGAAGGAATGGCGACCTTCCGAAACGTTCATCACAGAATTGGTGACGGAACAAAGAGAATTTGCGAGTGCCCTTAGTAATTCAGGGCATCCATGCAAGCCGATGCCTCTCGATGTAAAAAAGTTTCCAGAGAAAGCACCCAATTCAGTCTATCACGGCGTGTTCAAAGAGGCGTTGGGTGGGAAGGAATGGGAACAGAAGAAAAAGTTCCTAGAGAATTGCAGATTCAAGATTGAACCTATTGCGGACAAACCCAACTTTCTAAAGATTTACATTTGTCTAGAATCGGATTCGGACGAAGTCTTGTCTCTTCTGGACAAAACCGGCTTCGTCCGCGACGAGGACGTGCTGGACACGTGGTTCAGCTCGGCGCTCTGGCCGTTCAGCACCTTGGGCTGGCCGGAGGAAAAGCCCGAACTCAAGACGTTCTACCCCGGCGACGTGCTGTGCACCGCCCGCGAGATCATCACGCTCTGGGTGTCCCGCATGGTCATGATGGGCCAGTACTGCGCGGGCGACATCCCCTTCCACACCGTCTTCATCCACGCGATGATCCAGGACGGCGAGGGGCGCAAGATGTCCAAGAGCCTGGGCAACGGAATCGACCCGCTGGACATCATCGACAGCCACGGCGCCGATGCCATGCGATTCACCCTCGTCAGCATGACCACCCAGACGCAGGACGTGCGCATGCCCGTCCAGTCGATGACGCTGCCCGACGGGCGCACCGTCAACAGCAGCCCGAAGTTCGACGTGGGGCGAAATTTCGCCAACAAGCTGTGGAACGCGTCGCGCTTCGTGCTGATGAACCTGGAGGGCTGCCCCGCCTGGAGCGACATCCGCCCCGGGCAGGAGCTGTCCGACCGGTGGATTCTCAGCCGGCTGAACGCCACCGTCCGCGAGGCGACGCGGGCGCTGCACGAGTACCGCTTCAACGAGCTGGCCGACACGCTCTACCACTTCCTGTGGGACGACTTCTGCGACTGGTACGTCGAGATCGCCAAGGCGAGGATCGTCGCCGGACAGAGCGACCCGAAGGCGGTCCTGGCGCATTGCCTGGACGTGGTGCTGCGCCTGCTGCACCCCGTCTGCCCGTTCATCACCGAGGCGATCTGGGCCAAGCTCAACGAGGTGGCGCCGGTGCGCTCGCCGGGAGACAACCAGGCCGAGGAAACCCTCGCCCGCGCCGCCTGGCCGCAGGCGGACGCAGCCGCCGTCAACGTCAAGGCCGACGGCGAGTTCGACCTGCTCCGCCAGATCGTCCGCGAGATCCGCAACGTGCGGACGCAGCACAACGTGCCGCCGGGGCGGCGCGTGGACGCGATTGTCGAGGCGGCGGGCGAGACGGCCGAACTCATCGACGCCAATCGCGCGCTACTGGCCTCGCAGGCGCAGCTGGGCGACGCGAGCGTCTCGCAGAAGCCGGTCCAGGCGCCCTCGGACGCCGCGGCGCTGGCCGTCGGGTCCGTCAAGGTCTTCGTCCTGGGCATCGTCGACCGCCGCGCGGAGCTGGCACGCCTCGGAAAGCAGAAGGAAACGCTCGTCAAGGGCATCCGCGGGATCGAGGGAAAGCTCGACAACGAGAACTTCATCAAGCGTGCCCCGCCCGACGTCGTTCAGCGCGAGCGCCAGCGGCTCGGCGAACTCCGGGCGGAACTGAACGCCGTGGAAAAATCCCTCGCGGCGCTCGAATGACGCCCCGCGCGGGCCCGCGCCTTGTTTGGGCGACGCCCGCGCCCTACAATCAGGACAACGAGCGACGGAGGCTGTCATGGACGTCCTGATGGAACTTTCCCGAATCCTCATCACCGAGCTGGGCGACCAGCAGGTGATTTTCCTCAAGGAAAAGGACGGCCAGCGAAGCTTTCCCATCCTCATCGGCATCCACGAGGCGCTGGCGATCGACCGCCGACTGAAGAACAAGCCCACCCCCCGCCCGATGACGCACGACCTGATGGCGCAGGTCATCGAATCGCTCGGCGCGACGATCGAGAAGATCGTCATCAACGACATCCAGGAGCACACCTTCCTCGCGACGCTCTACCTCCGCCGCGACGGGCAGGTCATCGAGGTGGACTCGCGCCCGTCCGACGCCATCGCCCTCGGCGTGGCGTTCGACACGCCGATCTACGTGGCCGAGCACGTGCTGGACAGCGTGGTGCAGGCCGAACCGAAGACCCGCGAGGCGCGCATCGGGCTTCTCCGCCAGCGGCTGGAAATGCTCAGCGACCGCATCCGCCAGGCGAACGAGCAGTTGAGCGACGAGAATTTCCTCGCTCAGGCGCCGGCCGAGATGGTCAAGGAACTCCGCCGGCAGTGCGAGGAGATGCAGTCGGAGCACGATGCCATCGAGAAGGTGCTGCGGAAGCTCGGATAAGGACGCGCCGTCGCGCCTACTTGCGGAAGGGGAAGATTCCCAGCGAGACCACCTGCCCCGACGGGTTGTAGTAATGCGCGGCGAAGGTTTCGTCGTCGAGGCTCGTCAGCACGAGCCCGTAGTAGTTGTTCCGCCGGGCGTCGAGCAGTTCCGCCGCGTCCGGCCCGACGCGAGCGGAATTTTCCGCCTTGTCGAAATGCCCCGCGAAGCTGCACAGGCTGTCGCGCCGGTCGTAGACGGCGCGCCGGCACGGCGTGTAGGTCAGGTCGTTTTCCCCGCCCTCCTGCTCGGGCGGATAGAGTTTCGCCTCGGCCATTCCGTTCTCGTAGAACACCAATCCGCCCCAGGCGCTGTGGGCGTCGGCGCGGTCGCGCAAGGCCATGATCCGCAGCGCCAGCTGGATGCGAGGACGCGTCAGCATCTCATTGAGCAGGTAGAGGTTCCACAGGTCGGCCAGCGACAGCTTGTCCACCTGGTCGCTGAACCGGTCGCGGTAGTCGTCGGGCGCGCCGTAGGCGCTGGGCTTATGATGGGCGTGCCGGCGCGTGTTGATCTCGTGGGAGATCTCCAGCACGAGTTGGGTCCGCCGCAGGATCGTCCGCAGCGGGTCGCCGGCCAGTCCGTTGACCAGGTGGAAGTCCCGCACGTTGAACCGGTATCCGAAGTCTTCCTTCCATCGCGCGGCGAGCTTGGAGGTTTCGGCCAGCCGCCCGGAGTGATTCTTGTAAAGCTGCACCGCCGCCAGCAGTTCGCTTCGCTCGGTGGGCACGTGGTCGAACAAGGCCGAGAACGTCTGGAGGGCGCCCATGGCGTCGGTTCGCGGGGGCGTCTTCTCGATCAGGGCCCGCAGTTCCTCCTGGCCAATGCGTTTGGCCAGCACCTCGACGGCCGACGCGCGAGACGTGAACTCCGGCGAGTTCACCCCTTCGGCCAGCGCGGTCTTCCAGTCCTTTCCGCTGACCCGCTCGACGACCGCCCGGTAGCGGGGCTCGTTGGGCCCGGTGGCGGATTCTTCTTCCGCCCAGAGGCGGACCACCTCGCTCAGCACCGCCGGGCTCGGGTGCGCCGCCAGCCAGCGCAGCACTTCCTCGCGCAAGGCGGTCTGGGCGCCCAGTTGCGGAAGCGCCGCCACCACGTAGGCCGTCAGGTCCGGGTAGTCCTTCTTCAGCAGGTACGTCAGCACCGCCTCGCGGAACTCGGGCGAGGTCTGCGGTTGGGCAAGCACCGACGCGATCTGCGCCCGCACCTGCGGGTCGTCCCCACCGAGCTGGTCGGCCAGTTGGAGCGAGTTCAGCCGGGCCGTCGGCGCCAGCTCCCCGTCCATCACCCGCCGCAGGTTGAACAGCACGATGGTCTGTCTCGGGTAGGCCTGGGGGTTGCTGCGGAGCATCTTTTCGTATTCGGCCTGGCTGGCGGGCGGGTTGGGCGTGGGCTGGACGCAGCCGGTCAGGCTGGCGGCGAAGACGACGGAAAGAATCCCGGCAAATGGTCTCAGTGTCATGGTTCCCTGCGTGTTGCGTTCCCGATGTTTATCGGCCGGGGGATTCTACCTTCTCCACCCAACCTGCGGCAAGGAGGAACCGCCAACTGCCCGCCCCCACGCCGGCGGGTACGGCTTTCCCGTCGCGGCGGCGCAGTTTGCTTGCTTCCGGACCGCCCGGCCGATACAGTACACCGCTTGCGGACAGTCAGGAGATTTTTGATGCCCAGCATGCGGAATTCCGACCCTCAGGTCGCCGAGATCATCCAGTCCGAGCAGCGCCGCCAGCAGGAAACGCTGGAGATGATCGCCTCGGAGAACCACGCCTCGCCCGCCGTCCTGGCGGCCATGGGAACTGTCCTGACCGACAAATACGCCGAGGGATACCCCGGCCGCCGCTACTACTGCGGCAACGCCAACATGGACAGCGTGGAGCAACTGGCCATCGATCGCGCGTGCAAGCTGTTCGGCGCGGAGCACGCGAACGTCCAGCCGCACTGCGGAACCAGCGCGAACCTGGCCGTCTACCTGGCGGCGCTGGAAGTCGGGCAGAAGATCATGGGCATGAACCTGGCGCACGGGGGACACCTGTCGCACGGCATGCACATCAACATTTCCGGAAAGCTCTACCAGATCGTCAGCTACGGCGTGCGCGAAGACACCGAGCGCCTGGACATGGACCAGGTGCGCGAGCTGGCGCTGCGGGAGCGTCCGAAGCTGATCATCGTGGGTGCGTCGGCCTATCCGCGGAAGCTCGACTTCGCCGCCTTTGGCGCAATCGCCCGCGAGACCGGCGCGCTGCTGCTGGCGGACATCGCGCACATTGCCGGGCTGGTGGTCGCGGGCGTGCATGATGACCCGGCGCCCCACTGCCAGTTCGTGACGACCACCACGCACAAGACGCTCCGCGGACCGCGAGGCGGGCTGGTGCTCTGCAAGGCCGACTGGGCGAAGAAGATCGACTCGGCCGTATTCCCCGGGATCCAGGGCGGACCGATCATGCAGAACATCGCCGCCAAGGCGGTCTGCTTCGGCGAGGCGATGCGCCCCGAGTTCAAGGCGTACGCGAAGGCGATCCTCACCAACGCGCAGGCGCTGGCGGCGGAACTGCTCGCCAAAGGCTGGCGGCTGGTCTCCGGCGGAACGGAGAACCACCTGATGCTGATCGACCTTCGCAGCCGTCTGCCCGAGGTGACGGGTCGCGACGCGGCCCTGTGGCTGGAGCAGGCGGGGATCGTGGTGAACTGGAACGCGATCCCGTTCGACCCGCGCCCGCCGATGAAGTCTTCGGGACTCCGCATCGGCACGCCCGCGCTGACGACGCGCGGGATGGGCCCGGCGGAGATGAAACAGGTGGCGGACTGGATCGACGCGGCGCTGATGTCGGGCGGGGACGCCGCGGCGCTGGGGCGCGTCCGCAAGTCGGTTTCGGAACTGTGCGGGCAGTTTCCCCTTCCCGCCTGACAGGGCTGATTCGCCCCGCACGGGGCGGAGGTGACGAATGAGAGAGGTCCATCGGATCCTGGATGCGAACTTCAACCGGGCGCGCGAGGCGCTCCGCGTCATCGAGGACTGCGGGCGGTTCGCCCTGAACGATCCCGCCGTCACCGCGCTGGCCAAGAACCTCCGCAGCGACCTGAAAGAGATTTTCGCCGCGATGCCCGTCGAGGAGATGCTCACCAGCCGCGACACCCCCGGCGACCTCGGCACGGACCTGACCAGCCCGGCCGAACCGCGCCGGCGCGATTTGGCCGACGTGGTCGTCGCCGCGTGCAAGCGGCTCACCGAGGCGCTGCGGACCATCGAGGAATACAGCAAGTTCGTCGCCCCCGCGCAGACGCTGCTGGTCGAGCGCACGCGGTACAACTGCTACACGCTGGAGCAGCGCGTGGTAGGCCGGCTGCTGACAGGGCAGCGATTCGCCGACGTGAAACTCTACGTGCTCATCACCCCGCCGGTCTGCCGGGGCAGCGTGCGGGAGACGGCGCGGGCGGCCATCGCCGGCGGCGCCGACGCGATCCAGCTCCGCGCCAAGGACCTTCCCGACGCCGCCCTGCTGGCGATGGCGGCAGAACTCCGCGAACTGACCGACGAGACCGGGCGACTGTTCCTCATGAACGACCGCGCGGACATCGCGGCGCTGGTGGCGGCCGACGGCGTCCACGTCGGACAGGGCGACCTGCCCGTCGCCGAGGTCCGCCGCCTGCTCCGCCCCGGCGCGATCGTCGGAAAGAGCACCCACAGCATCGACCAGGCGCGCGGCGCCGTCAACGAGGGCGCCGACTATGTAAGCGTCGGGCCCATGTTCGACACCGACACCAAGGACGCGGGGCCCGTCCGTGGACCGGAATACCTCCGCCAGGCGGCCGGCGAGATTACCGTCCCGCTGGTTCCCATCGGAGGCATCACGGCCGACAATGTCCGGATTCTCGTCGAGGCCGGGGCGCGGCGCGTGGCCGTCTGCGCCGCCGTCTGCGCCGCCGACAACCCCGCTGCCGCCGCCGAGGCCATCCGAAAACTGATTCCCTGATCCCCGTCACGAAAGGACCGAGCCTTGTACCTGACAGGATTCGCCGACGAAGCCGCAAAGGACATCGACACGCAGATTCGCGCCACGAAGGAACTCGGCTGGAAGTGCATCGAGTCCCGCAACGTGGACGGGAAGAACATTCACGACATCGACGACGCGGCCTTCGAGACCGTCCGCGCCAAGCTCGCGGTCGCGGGCGTGAAAATCAACTGCTTCGGGTCGGCCATCGCCAACTGGGGCAAGAAGATCGACGAGCCGTTCGACTCGTCGCTGGCCGAGGCCCGCCGCGCCATCCCCCGAATGAAGGCGCTGGGCACGAAGCTCATCCGCATCATGAGCTTCGCGGTGCTCAAGGACCGCGCCCCCGAAGACCAGATGGAGCAGGAACGCTTCCGCCGCCTGCGCGAGCTGGTGAAGATGTTCTCCGACGCGGGCGTCACGGCCGTCCATGAGAACTGCATGAACTACGGCGGGATGGGCTGGACCTACACGCAAAAGCTGCTGGACAACGTGCCGGGCCTGAAACTCGTGTTCGACACGGGCAACCCCGTCTTCACCGACGACCGCACCAAGCCCGCCCCCTGCCCCAAGCAGTCCTCGTGGGAATTCTACACGCACGTCCGCGAGCACATCGCCTACGTCCACGTCAAGGACGGAAAGTGGGACGCGAAGAACCAGAAGATCGTCTACACCCACGCCGGCGAGGGCGACGGCGACGTCAAGCGGATCATCAAGGACCTGCTCGACCGCGGGTACGACGGCGGAATCTCCATGGAGCCGCACCTGGCCGTGGTGTTCCACGACGCTGCCGTGCAGAGTGAGGACGCCGTGCGATACAGCAATTACGTGGAGTACGGCCGGCGGTTCATGAAGCTCCTGGCCGAGATCGGACATCCCTACAAATCGGCGAAGTAACCGGCGAGACGAAAAATGACACAACAGCCCACGGAAGGCGTTCCGTGGGCTGTTTTTCATACGTTTCGGAATCGTTCGCCGAAACGGTTGCGGTGGACCACCTGGGCGAATTCGGACTTGGCCGGGCGCGGCGGGGTTTTCGCCGCCCGCCCGACGGACATCAGGCTCCAGACCCGCAGGTTCGCCGGAACGCCGAGCAGTTCCCGCAGCGTTTCCTCGCAGCGGCGCAGGGCCCCTTCCACCCAGCAGGCGCCGTATCCGAGCGCCTCTGCCGCCAGAAGCATGTTCTCCATGGCGGCGGAGGCGTCCTGGATCCAGAACTCGCCGTACCTGGTGGGCTGCGGATCGACCAGCAGGACGATGGCGGCCGGCGCGCCGTCGATGGCCCCGCTGAGCGGGCGCAGCTTGTCCATCACGGCAGGGTCGTCCACGATCACGTACTGGCGCAACTGCATGTTGCACCCCGACGGCGCCTCGATGCCCGCCGCGACGATCTTTTCCAGGTCCGCCGCGACGACCGGATCGCCCGTGAAGTTCCGCACGCTCCGCCGCCTGTGAATCGCCTCGAACACGTCCATGGTGTTTCTCCCGGGCCCTCGGCCCGGCGACCAGCATACCCGGCGGTCGCCGGCAGGTCAAAGAAGGTCAAGGAAACCGCCCCGCCCCGGCCGATACATACCATGCGCAGGACGCGCCGGAGACGAGTCATGGCCGACGAAATGAAACGGGTGGCGCTGGTGACGGGCGGGTCGGTGGGCCTGGGACGGGCCATCGCCACGGAGCTGGCCCGTCGCGGGTGGTGCCTCTGCCTCCAGCACGATCACGACGCCGAGGTGGGCGAGGCCGTCGAGGCCATCGAGCAGGCCGCGAGCGACGCGGGGCACTCCGTCGACGTGGAGGCCTTCGCCTGCGACCTGTCCGTCGCGGCGCAGCGAGAGCAACTCGTCGAGGAGGTCGTCGAGGCGTTCGACCGGATCGACCTGCTGGTCAACGCGCACGCGAGCGCCCCGCCGACAGCAACGGACCTGCTGGAGACGTCGGAGGAGGCGTACCGTTCGGTCATCGAGGCGCAGCTTCTGGGCCCGCTGCTGCTGACGCAACTGGTCGCCAGCGAGATGGTGCGCATGGTCGAGGCGGGTTTGATCGAGGGCCCGCGGATCGTGACGATCAACTCCATCAGCGCCGAGGCGTCGAGCGTGGACCACGGCCCGCACTGCGTGGCGCGGGCGGCGCTGGCGATGATGACCCGCCTGTTCGCCGACCGCCTGGGCGAGCACGGCATCGGGGTGTTCGAGGTGCGCGTGGGGCTCATCAGCACGTCGCCGACGGACCCCGCCTACGGGCGCTACAACGAACTGATCGGGCAAGGGCTGACCCCCATCCGCCGCTGGGGGCACCCCGGCGACGTGGCCCGCGCGGTTTCGGCCGTCGCCGAGGACCTGCTGGGCTTCTCCACCGGAGAAGTGCTCCACGTTGACGGCGGGTTCCACCTTCGCAGGCTCTGACGGTCGGCTACTCGGCGTCGAGCACGCGGTCGTCGTTGCGCGCCACGATCTTTTGCCCCGGCTGGACGATCACGAAATCGTCGTCCCACTCGCCCCAGAAGAGTTTCTTGAGCAGGCGCATGTCCCCCTGCCGCTGCTCGAACTGCCAGCTCCGCTCGGCCGCCTCGTCCTGCGTCCGGCGGATGTAATCGGACTCGTCGCAGACGCCCATCGACAGGTAGAGGAACTTGTTGTAGTTCTTCCGCCAGTCGCCGAGGGATTCGAGGATGAAATCCGCGTTCTCCTTGCCGTACTTCTCGACCATCTGCTGGTAGGACTGCGCCAGGCCGAGTTTGCCCATCACGCCCGTCTGCCCGTAGGCGGGTTGGGCATACTCGCCGTCGACGGCGCCGACGTTGCGCTCGGTCCAGCCGGTGGTCTTGTAGTACGTGCCGGGGTGGGCGTCGAAGTACTCGCGATAGGCGTTCCGCGAGCCGAAGAACAGCGTGATGCAATCGTGCGCCCGCGGGATCACCAGGGGAACGGTGCGGGCCGTCACGCCCACCAGGCCGTCGTTGCAGCGCGCGTATCCGAGCAGGATGGCCTCATACTCGCCAGTGGCGTCGGCCGCGTCGATCGACTGCTGTACCTTCGCCACCATGTCCTTCGTCTCCAGGTCGTGCAGTCCCTTGCGCAGGAACTCCACGTCCACCACGTGCGGCGTGCTGGCGGCCAGGTGGCAGCACTCGCGGTAGACGATTTCACAGCCGATGAACTTGAACTTCCGTCGTGCGGCGGGCGCGGACATACGATTCACTTCCTGACATAAACAATCTGGTGGAATGGTTCGTCGCGGAGATAGAGCACCATGCGGTCGCCAGGTCCGACAAGTCGCAGGACGGCGTTCAGGCTGTGGTTGCCTTTGCGGAGCGTCGCGTCGAACAGCCCGCCACCTCGCTCCTCGGCCCGGCCGGTCACGGACGCGTCGGGAATCTCGACGATCAGCAGCTTGCCTTCCCTGCGGATGCGCAGCTCGTGGTCGCCGGCGGACTGGATCGCCGCCATCACCGCGTCTCGCAGCAGCGGCTGGAGGTTGCGCGGCGGTGATTCCGCCCAGAGCCCCTCGGGCGTGGCGTCCTCGGGCAGCGCGGGCAGTTCGACGGGCCCGGTGGCCAGCGGCGGGGCGCCCGCGACGACGACCTGCGCGGCCCGGAGCGTCGCGGGGACGTCGAACAGGACGGTGACGGCCGTCGGGACGCGCTGACCGACGGAGAGCGTCGCCTCGCGCGCCAGGCGGGGCAGAGGCGTCTCGTTGCCTCCGGGAACGCCCAGGCAGGGGTACTCCCACTCGCCGGCCCGCAGGACGATGTCGCCCGTGCGGAGCTCAACGGGCTTCTCGCCCGCCTGCACCAGGAGCTTGACGTTCCAGTAGACGCGGGTTGCCCCCGCGGGGAAGAATCCCGTGTGCGGGATCACCTCGGGCAGCACGCCGGCCAGATCGACCTTGAACGGCGGGACGGCCGGCGGAGGGGGAACCGGCGCCGACCGCGGCGCGGAAGCGACGGGCGTCTGGCGCGGCGAGGGCGAAGGC
>JAKPKY010000170.1 GCA_029553505.1 Planctomycetota bacterium | reverse complement strand
GGACAAGATCACCCAGCAGTTGAGGCGGTTCAAGGACAAGGTTCGCGATCGGCAGGGGCCCTCCCACACCGAAGTGCAGTCTTAAGGTCGCCCCGTCGGAAAGATTCGCACTCTGGCGGCGCGGGGCGCGGCGCGGTACACTCTGGCCCTGACCCGACCCGGTCGGGCCTTCTCGGACACAGTGCAGCACAGGAGCAACACGAATGAAGCTATCGGACATCATGGTAGGCGACGCGATTGTGCCGGAGTTGAAGGCCAAGACGCGTGATGAAGCCATTGCGGAACTGGTCGAGTCGCTGGCGGGCGCCGGGGCGATCCCCAAGAAGAGCGTGGGCGAGATCACCAAGGCCGTCCTGGCGCGCGAGCAGCAGGCGACCACCGGAATCGGCAAGGGCGTCGCCCTGCCCCACGCCAAGCTGAAGGGAATCAAGAAGCCTATCGGGACGATCGGACGGTCCAGCGAGGGAATCGACTTCGCGGCGCTCGATTCCAAGCCCGTTTACTCGGTGATCCTGCTGCTGTCGAGTCCGGACAACCCGGACGAGCACCTTCAGGCCATGGAAACCATCTTCAAGCACGTGCAGCGGGACATCTTCCGCAAGTTCCTGCGCCAGAGCGAGACGGCCGAGGCGATTGTCGAACTGATCCAGGAAGCCGATGAGTTGAGCTGAGCCGTCCGCGACCGGACGGGCCGGCGCACCCGAGCGGAAGTCTCCAGTGGCCACTGTCGAACGAGAAGCGAAGATCGTCAACAAATACGGACTGCACGCCCGTCCGGCGATGCAGTTCGTGGAGTTGGCGAACAAGTACGCCAGCAAGATCGAGGTCTCCAACGGCGCGTTGAACGTGGACGCCAAGAGCATCATGTCGGTGATGCGCCTGGCGGCGACGTGCGGGACGACGTTGAAGATCACCGCGGACGGGGGCGACGCGGCGCAGGCGGCCGAGGCCCTGGTCGGGCTCGTCGGCGCGGGGTTCGGCGAGATGGACGAAGGGGAAGCGGGAACCGCCGCCGGAATTTGAGAGCGGCGGACCGCGACGCGGTTCCGGATGGAAGTCGGCATGAAGATCAAGAAGGGCATCGGGGTCTCTCCCGGCGTGGCGTTTGCCCGCGCGGTGGTGCTGGATACCGAGGAGTTCGATATCCCGCAGCGCCACGTGCCCGTCGATCACGCGCAGGAAGAACTCGCCCGGCTCAAGAAAGCCATCCGCACCTCCAAGGAAGAAGTGCTCGATCTCCAGAAGCGTTCCATCGAGAAGATCGGAAAGCAGACCGCGAGCATCTTCGACTTCCACCTGGGCCTGCTGGACGACAAGGTGCTCCAGCAGAAGTTCTCCGAGACCATCAAGGGCGGGCACGCGACGGCGGAATACGCCGTCCAGACGGTGCTGCGGTCCTA
Source organism: Planctomycetota bacterium (assembly GCA_029553505.1). Taxonomy (GTDB): domain Bacteria; phylum Planctomycetota; class Phycisphaerae; order SM23-33; family SM23-33; genus UBA12270. The sequence continues at coordinate 6,418 of JAKPKY010000170.1, read as the reverse complement.
CGCCCGCGAGTTCCTGGAGATGCCCCAGTACCTCGCCGAGCGCGTCAAGGACATCTACGACATCGAGAAGCGCCTCCTGCGGAACCTCACCGGGCAGGCGCGCCAGACGCTGTCGCACCTCAAGCAGGACGTGTGCGTTCTGGCGCACGACATGACGCCGTCGCAGACGGCCAGCATGGACCGCGCGCACATTCAGGGCATGGCGATCGACGCGGGCGGGCAGACCAGCCACACCGCCATCGTCGCCCGCGCGCTGGGCATTCCCGCGGTGGTGGGCCTGAACGACGTGACGGCGGAAGCCGTCGCCGGCGACATGGTCATCATCGACGGGAACCGCGGCGTGGTGATCCTCAACCCCGACCAGGGCACGCTCGACGATTACCACCACTACGCGCAGCAGCAGGTGGAGTTCCAGCACAGCCTGGACGCCCTGCGCGACCTGCCCGCCATCACGCGCGACGGGCACGAGGTCACGCTGCTGGGCAACATCGAGTTCCCCTCCGAGGTCGAGGGCGTCTTCGAGAAGGGCGGGCAGGGCATCGGGCTGTACCGCACGGAGTTCCTCTACCTCGGCAGCGATCGCGAACCGAGCGAGAAGGACCACTACGCCGCCTACCGCCACGTGCTGGAGACCTGCCAGGGCCGCCCGGTGGTCATCCGCACGATGGACCTCGGCGCCGACAAATACACCCAGGCGCGCGCCCGCGTCCCGGAGCGCAACCCGATGCTCGGGCTGCGGTCCATCCGCTACTGCCTCCAGAACCTTCCGATGTTCCGCACGCAGGTCCGCGCGATCCTCCGGGCGGCCGAGGGCGTCCGCGTGTCGATGCTCTTCCCGCTGATCACCAACCTGCTGGAACTTCGCCAGGCCAAGACCATCGTCCGCGACGTGATGGAGGATCTCGAGGAAGAGGGCGTCCCCCACGGCACGGACGTGCTGATCGGGATGATGGTGGAGACGCCGTCGGCGGCGCTCCAGGTCAACTCGTTCGCGCAGGAGGTGGACTTCTTCTCGCTGGGCACGAACGACCTGGTGCAATACACGCTGGCGGTGGACCGCGGAAACGAACGCGTCGCGCCGCTGTTCAACGCGGCCAACCCCGCCGTGCTGCGCCTCATCAAGGAAGTCATCCGCGCCGGGCAGCGACACGGCGTGCCGGTGAGCCTGTGCGGCGAGATGGCCGGCGACGCGGAATTCACGCTGCTGCTGCTGGGGCTGGGACTGCGGACCTTCTCCTGTACGCCCCCGGCGATTCCCGAAATCAAGAAGATCATCCGCTCGGTGACGATGGAGCAGGCGCTCCAGGTGGCCCGGCGGGTGATGAGCTTCGACTCCGATCACGAGATCATGACCTATCTCCGCGCCGAAAGCCGCAAGGTGCTGCCTGAGGCGTATGCGGACTGACCGGCACGAAGCGACGAAATACAGCCCGATCCGCCTCGGAGGCGCCGGGCGGACGAACCAGGCTGCGGACGAATCACCTCGGAAAGGCGGCGGCCCGACGTTGACGCAACGATGGGCAGTGCGGTTTGCGGTGCAGGGCGACCTGCGATTTCTCTCGCATCATGACTCCCTGCGAGCCGTGGAGCGGACAATCGCGCGGGCGGCGCTGCCCCTGCGGTATTCCCAGGGATTCAACCCGCACCCGGTGCTTTCGCTGGCCTGTCCGCGCCCCGTGGGCGTGGCCGGGCGCGACGAACTGCTGGCGGTCTCGCTGGAGGGCGAGACGGCGGCGGAAGAACTGGTCTCGCGCCTCAACGCATGCGCGCCGGAAGGCATGCGGTTCGCGGAGGCTCGCCTGCTGACCAGGCGGCGGACGCCGCGCCCCGTGCGCGTGACGTATCGCCTGGCCTTGTCGCCGCAGGCGGCGGGCGACGCGGCCCGGCGGCTCGATGCGCTGCGAACGCGGGCGGGCTGGCCGGTGGAACGGAAAGTTTCGGGCAAGGGACGGCGCGACGGATGGAAGGTCCGCACGATCGACCTGCGCCCGCTGGTGGCGAAACTGGAACTGGAAGGCGACTGCCTGGTCATGGAGCTGGTGGCCGGCGGCGACCTGTGGGCCCGCCCGGGCGAGGTGCTCTCGCTGGCGGGCCTGGACGAACGAATTGATCTTGCCTCGACGGTGCGGACCGCGGTCGAATACGATTTCGGCGCGGAAGCCTGCACGCCGGGGCAGGACGCAGACATCGAAGGTGAATAGATGGCCAAGGAAATGCTGATCAACACGACCGAGGGGCAGGAATGCCGCATCGCGATCGTGCGGGACGGGCTGCTGGAGGAGCTGTACGTGGAACGCGTCAGCAGCGCGTCGAGGGTGGGGAACGTGTACAAGGGGAAGGTGACGAACGTCGAGCCGGCGATCCAGGCGGCGTTCGTGGACTTCGGGCTGGCCAAGAACGGCTTCCTGCACATCTCCGACGTGCACCCGCAGTACTTCCCGGAAGGGATCCGGGAGACGCAGGAGGCGGTGGGGCGCAAGCGCGCCCACCACGACCGCCCACCGATCCAGGCGTGCCTGCGCCGCGGGCAGGAGGTGATCGTCCAGCTTACCAAGGAAGGCATCGGAACCAAGGGCCCGACGCTGACGACCTACCTGTCGATCCCGGGGCGACTGCTGGTGATGATGCCGGGGATGAGCCGCCTGGGCGTCTCGCGGAAGATCGAGGACGACGAGGCCCGCGACAAGGCCCGCGACATCCTCAACAGCCTCAAGCTGCCCAAGGACGTGGGCTTCATTCTTCGCACGGCCGGGATGGACAGCCCCAAGCGCGAGCTGAACCGCGATTTGAATTACCTGACGGCGCTGTGGAAGTCGATCAAGGGGCGCATCAAGAACGCGCGCTGCCCGTCGGAGATCTACCAGGAGTCGGACCTCGTGACGCGGACGATCCGCGACGGGTACAACGCCGAGATCGACCGGATCGTCTGCGACAGCGCATCGGTGGCGCGGCGGGTGGAGGACTTCCTGGAGTTGGTCATGCCCCGCGGAAAGCACAAGATCGACGTCTACACGGGGCAGGAGGGATTATTCCACGATTACGGCCTGGAGGCGGAGATCGAGAAGATCGACGCGCGGCGGGTGGAATTGCCGTCGGGCGGGTCGCTGGTGATCGACCAGACGGAGGCGCTGGTCGCCATCGACGTGAACTCGGGGCGGTTCCGACAGCACCACGACGCGGAGAGCACGGCCCGGAAGATCAACCTGGAGGCGGCCAAGGAAGTCGCCCGCCAGCTTCGCCTGCGCGACCTGGGCGGGGTGATCGTGATCGACTTCATCGACCTGCGCGAGGAGAAGAACCGCCGCGCCGTCGAGAAGGAACTCCGCGACGCGATGAAGATCGACCGCGCCAAGACCAAGGTGCTCAAGATGAGCAACTTCGGGCTGGTGGAGATGACCCGCCAGCGGATGCGCCCGTCGCTCAAGGCGAGCATGTACCGGCGCTGCGCCTGCTGCGACGGCACGGGGCTGATCCGCTCGGAGGAGTCGTCGGCGCTGGTGGTGATGCGGAACCTCCAGCGGGCGCTGTCGCACCCCGACGTGGTCAAGGTCGAGGTGGCGGTCTGCCCGCCGGTCGCCCTGCACCTGGCCAACACGCAGCGCCGGCAGATCGTCGCCCTGGAACGCCAGGCGGGAAAGACCGTGACGATCGCCTCCGACGACGAACTCAGCAGCGACCGAATCCGCATCACCTGCTGGAACAACCGGGGCAGCGAGATCGCATGGGAGAAGCCCCAGCCGTCGGGCGGGCGAAAGACGCTCCAGACCGTTCCGGTCGGCGAATTGCCGAAGGAGCCCGTCGCCCCCAAACCCGCCGAGGCCGCGCCGACTGCCGCAGAGGAAACCCCCGCCGCGGAACCTGCCGAAACGGTGGGCGCACAAGCCGCCGCGCCCCAACCCGCCGGCCCGGCCGCGGCTCAGCCGGGCGCCGAAACTCCCAAGCCCGAAGGCACGAGAAAGCGCCGTCGGCGGGGCGGACGGCGACATCGCAAAAAGACCGCCGCCCAGCAGCAGGCCCAGCAAACTGGCGCCGCCCAACCCGGCGCGCCGGCAGCGCAAGTCCCAGCCGCCGAGAGCCTGCAGGCCCAGCCCGCCCCCGAGCCCGAAACGCCCGCCCCCGCGCCGCAACCGGAACCGCACGCGCCTGCGCCCGAGAAGCCCGCGGAATCCCCGCCCGAACCACCCGCCGCCCCGGCCCCGGCAAAACCCAAACGCCCGCGCCGACGACGCCGAAAACCCGCCGGCGGGAAATCGAAAGATTCCGGGAAAGTCGCCCCCGACGAGATGACCTTCGGAAACGACGACGAGGACTGGCTCAGCGGAGAAGAATAGCCTACGCCAGGACGAGGATATCCGGGCGGTTGAGGACGAAGCCTTTCCACTCGGCGCGGATCGTCGGCCAGGCACCGGCCGGCGCGAGCAGTTCCGGGCCGTTGGGGGTGCAGAGGATCGTGTCCTCGCTCTTGGTTCCCGTGATGGAGGGATTCCACGCGAACGCCTGATTGGCCAGGGCGGCGAGGGTCTCGCCGGGGGCGGCCTTGACGTCCCGCGGCAGGTAGCCGCACGATCCGCCCTGGTGGTGCCTCCGCCACTGGTCGGCGTGTCCGACGGCGTCGTAGGCGGCCTGGCCTTCGGCGAAAATCTCTCCCAGCGTCGCGCCCGCGCGGGTCGCGCCGATCAGCGCCGCGTCGACGGTGGCGACGGCGCGGTGCTTGTCGGCCAGCTCAGCCGGGACAGGCCCGAAACTCGCCAGGCGCGAGTGCGAGGCGATCAGCCCGTGCCGCTCCGCCCCGACGATCAGCATGAAATAGCGTTCGACGCGCAGGTCCGTCGGCAGGGGGTGGCGGTGTCGCTCGATGCGGCGGTCGGCCGCCAGCAGCACCGTCCACGGCGTGCAGCCGCGGGCGTACATCTCGGCCGCCAGCAGGCCCGCGAGCCGGTGTTCCGTCATGCCCGGGCGGGCGGCCCGCCCGACGGCGTCCAGCACACCCGTCGCGTCGGCGCACAGGGCGCGGTAGCGGGCGATCTCGTTTTCGTTGAGCGTCCAGCGCAGGCGGTCGAAGTCGCGCCCGAGCGGTTCGGCCTTGAGCCCGCCGGCCGAGGCGTCGGCGGCCAGGCGCATCGACCGCGAGGCCTCGGCGAAGGTCTTGGCGGCGGCTGCGACGTCGTGCCAGGGATACTCCACGACGCGGATTCCGCTGCCGGAAAGCTCTTCCTCGCGCAAACGCGTCGCCTCGATGTTGTTGGCGAGAACGGTCGCGCCGTCGCGCGTCACGAGCAGGCTCGCCACTCCCACGTCACAGGCGAGCCCGACGTGGTTGTGCGCCCCGCACGTGTACCACGAGAAGTTGCACCGGCGCGTCAGCAGCACGCCGTCCAGGCCCCGCGCGGCGAGATAATCGCAGACGAGAGCATGCTTGAGTTGGCGTTCCTGTTGTGGGGTCATGGCGATCTGAAGTTTGAGATCTCAAATTTGAGATTTGCGATTTTGGATTTTCCGCGCGTCGCGGCCCGCGAGTTCGCTTTCCAATCGTCAATCGGAAATCGTCAATGGTCAATGCTTACGGTTTGAGGTAGTCGATCAACTGGGCGATCTCGCTGCGGAGTTCCTTGCGGGGGACGATGCGGTCGAGGAACCCCTTGGCCATGAGGAACTCGGCCCGCTGGAAGCCCTCGGGCAACTCGCTCTTGATGGTGTTGGCGATGACGCGCTGCCCGGCGAACCCGATCAGCGCGCCGGGCTCGGAGAGGATCACGTCTCCCAGCATGGCGAAGCTGGCGGTGGTTCCGCCGGTGGTGGGGTCGGTCAGGAGGGCGATGTAGAGCCCGCCGGCGTCGTCGAACCGGGCCAGCGCGGCGGAAGTCTTTCCCATCTGCATCAGGCTCAGGGCGCCCTCGTGCATGCGGGCGCCGCCCGACATGCACACGACCACCAGCGGAAGCGACGAGCGGGTGGCCTCCTCGATCAGCAGCGAGAGCTTCTCGCCCAGCACCGAGCCCATCGAGCCCATGAGGAAGTCGCCGTCCATCACCGCCAGCGCCACGCGCCGCCCCTTGATGTAGGCGATTCCCGTGAGGATGGCCTCGGTGTTTCCAGACTTGTCCTGCTCGGCCTTGAGGCGGTCGGCGTAGCGTTTTCCGGACCACTTGAACTCCAGCGGGTCGGCCGGGGCGATCTCCGCGAACCGCTCCTCGAAGCTGTCGGGGTCGGCCAGCTGCTGCACCCGCAGGCGACCGCCCACGCGGAAGTGGTGCTCGCACTCCGGGCAGACTTCCAGGTTCTCCGCGACGGTCTTGCGGTAGAGCATGCTCTCGCAGCCGGGGCAGCGCATCCACAGGCCGTCCGGGACGTCCCGCTTCTTGCGAATCTGCGGGCCCTCGAAGACCGTCGGGTCGTAGGGGTTCTTCGTGCCATTGGT
>JAKPKY010000158.1 GCA_029553505.1 Planctomycetota bacterium | reverse complement strand
GGCGGACGCCGCCCAAGGTGAACTTCAACCGGTTCACCGGGAAGCCGGGCGACCGGACGGGGATGACGCCGCCGCGAGGCAAGGCGATCTGGCGCATCCATGAACAACTGGGGACGCCGGGTTTTCCGCCGGCGGGGCGCTGCGTGATCTCGTGCAGCCTGATCTCGATCGGGGGGACGATTTTCCTCGGATACTACAATTCCGAGCTGACGCCGGGGAACCCCTACGGCCATGGCTTTGCGATGACGCCGCTGGCCGGGATCATGCGCTGGAACGGGAGCGAAGCGACGCCGGGGATGGAGCTGTACGATCCGGCGGCGCGACAGTGGATTCCGATCAACCGGGAGAACTTCGAGCACGGCCTCTGGCGCGACTATCGGTTCACGACGCCGGTCTTCATCCAGTTCGGCAGGGATTATGGGGATTACCCGCTCTGGGCGGGGGAGGGATCGCCCCTGTGGGTGTATGCGGTGTCGACGCACGGCGACTGGCGCGACCGCGACGACCTGTATCTGGGCCGGGGGCGGTATGTGGCGCAGGGTCCGCATACGGAAGACGAGTGGGAGGCGTGGGAGTACTGGATCGGGCTGGATGAAGCGGGCAACGCAATGTGGACGCCGGATGTGCGGCGGGCCAAATCGATCCTGCATGCGCCGGGGGATATCGGGTTTCCCGGCGTGATGTATGAGAAGCACACCGATCAGTTCATCATGACGACGTACGTCAACAACAACGATCCGATCTATGGCAACAACAACGACAAGCAGTGCGTGGTGTGGTCGGCGGCGGCGCCGTGGGGGCCCTGGCGCCGGATTTTCACGAACGACTTCAACGGCTTGCAGAACCGGATCGGCGAGGAGACCCGGCGGCAGGGGGGGGGGATATTCCAATCTGCTGGTGCCCAAGTATATTGAGCCGGTGAGCGGCGGGGTGCGCGTGTGGCTGGCGGCCGCCGGGTTCTGGAATCCGGACTACGTGCCGTTCAACACGATGATCGACCGCGTCTGGGAGACGTGGGAGCGCAAGTGGCCGCAGACGTATTACACGATGTGCTTCACGCAAATGGAGCTGCGGGAAGCGGGCGAATTCGACGACGGACTGGTTTCGGCGGCGATCGAGTCGAAGCCCGGGGACGGCAAGACAAGCGTGCTTGGCGAAACGTGGGTCGGCGGGCGCCTGCGGACGGGCGAGCGCCCGCTGCGCGTGCACCAACTGGGGCGGCATTACGTGACGAGCAATCGGCTGAAGCACCCGCTGCGCCTGCTGCGGGTGGAGGGGTCAGGCGCATTGACCGAGGTGGCGCGCGCGGAGGTCCAGACCGGGCTGGAGCAGCCTCAGGACGCGATGAGCTTCCAGTACGGCGACATCGAGGGGGGGCCCGTGGAACTGAGCCCAAACACGGACTACCTGCTGCTGAGCCGCGAGGGTCTGGCCGCCGACAGCGCGAGTCGGCCGGTGGCGCTGGCGACCGATCTGAGCGAGGCGACGGCGACGCGCAGCGACTGGACGGGCTACCTTGGGTTTCAGTTTCAGACGGGCCCGCAGGGGCTGCGGATCACGCACGTCGGCAAGTACGACACGGGCCCACTGACGGGTAATCGGATCGTCGTGATCGACGAGATCACGCAGAGCAACGGGGTGAATTTCACGACGCAGCGCGTGTTGACGTCGTCGATCGGGCCGAGCGACCCGGTCGGCCCCGACGGCTACCGGTTGCACGCGCTGCCCTACGGCGCGGCGAGCGGCGACCGGACCGTGGATCTGAAGCCGCTGACGCGCTACATGTTCGGCGTGCAGCATCTGCCGGGCGACGCGTACTACGGGGGGCCGGCGGGCGGTCCCGGGCGGGCGCGACTGACGTTTGATCCGGAGATGGTGCAGTTCATGAACGCGACGCGGATGCAGGGGATTGTCGGGAACTGGCGGATCGGGGAGGCCGAGATGCGGGGGCCCGGTTCGGTTTACGGGCCGGTGATCTTCCGGGCGCAGATGCCGGACCTGTTCTACGGCGAGGCGCACATGGGCGCGGGGTGGGAACCGCTCGACGCAATGCCGCGGCTGCGGACGAATCCGCGGCTCGACCTGGAGATGGTCAGCGCGGCGATGTACAACTTCAGCGTCGGTTTCGGCTGGCGGCGATTCGACGGCGCGCAGGCCTGCATCGGGCCGATCGACCTGGTGTTCGAGGGGAGCGGCGGCGAGGAGAGGCTGGTGGAGGGATTCGCCGGCACGGCCTGGCAGAATCATCCGCGACGCGGAACCGACACGTTCAAGGGGTGGATCGGGATGCAGATCCGGGTCGGCTCGGAGGACCTGCGCCTCAAGGCGATCGGCCGCTATGTGCCGGGCAACATCCTGCGCCGGCCGCATGTGCTGATGGTGAGCGCGGCGTCGGACAAAACGTTTCATGCCAGCACGGTGCTCACGGCCGGGAATTACGAGGCGAGCCGCTCGGCGCTGGGGTTCGTCTACAAGGAGCTGGAGACGCCGCTGGTGCTCAAGGCGGGGGGCAAGTATTTCGTCGGCAGCGAAGAGTACAGCGAGGCCGAAGTCGGGAGCGAGGTGCTGGACTTGTACTTCGGGCAGCCGAATGAAATGCCGGTGACCAGGGCGGGAGGCGCGCTGGAGCTGACCGCGAGCGTGCGCGCCCCCTGGGGATATCCCGCCGAGATGAC
>JAKPKY010000148.1 GCA_029553505.1 Planctomycetota bacterium | reverse complement strand
CATGGGCTGGGCGGCCGAGCCGACGCTGGTGCCCGAGTTGCGCGAACCGGTCGCCGCGATGAAGAAGGGCGACGTCGGCGGGCCCGTCAAGACGGCGCGCGGCTGGCATGTCCTGAGGCTCGACGATGTCCGCGAGAAGGGCGTGCGTCCGCTGCCGGAAGTGCGTGACCAGATCGTCTCGGCGCTGCGCCTGCGCCGCGCCCAGGAGACCGAACAGGCCTACCTCACGCTGCTGTCCAACCGCACGCCGGTCCAGGTGAACGACGCCGAGGTCGCGAAGCTGCAGGGCACGCTGAAGTAGCAGGTCGGAGCCTCGATTCCCGGACATCCGCCGCGCGCACTGGGGCGTCCCGCGGGACGCGCCGGGGTGTGCCCCGCAGCGCGGCGGGCGGGGCCGAAGCGCCGCCGTCGCGATGCTGCGTCGATGCATCCCCGGCGGCAGGTCGGCCGGCAGGGTGACGGCGCCATCGATCCGGGCGCGTGGTGCCATGGCAGGGGTCCCCCGATGATGGTTCCCGTCACTGCGGACGGTCTCTTCCGCGAACGTGCTTCCGCGCATCTCGACGATGCGCGGAGTCCCCACGATGGCCCGTCGCCCGGCAGTCGCCGGCCACGGGCCTTTCTTGTCTTGAACGCTGCATTCGATGCGGGTGCAGTGGCCACGCACGGCCCGATGCGCTGACGTCTCGTCGTCGGGAAACGTATCCGGAACTTCTGCCGGAAGAATCACCAGAAATGGTGATGCAGGACGCGTGGCCACCGCGCGCCGCGGCGTCCGGCGAACCGTCGGGCAAGCGCCCTACGTGCGCGGGCGGACGCTGCGCTGGAGTTCGAAGCAGAGCCGGATGACGTCCGCCTGCCGATGCACCGCGGTCTTCGAGAACACGCTCTTCAGCTGCGTGTTCACCGTGTTGATGCTGGTGCCGGCGTGCTCGCCGATCTCGCGCGGCGACAGGCCGTCGAGCAGGCCCTTCACGACCCGGCATTCGGCGGTCGTCAGGCTGAACGCGGACCTCAACGTGGTTTCGAGCGACGGCGGAAACGTGTCGTCCGGACCTTCGATGCGATCGCGTGCGCTCCCGGCCGACGCATGTCCGTCACGGACGGGGTCGTGGTTGCCGACGGCGGTCACCCGCGACATCGGAACGGAGGTGGGTGGCGACTGCTTCCTGCTGATCTCGGACATCGCGGCTCTCCCTTGTTCGTACCTGCGTGTGGCGGGAAGTCGTCCGGCCACGGCGGCGGGCCGTGGACGTCACGATGGAAAAATTCTCTGGCAACGGTCCGGCGTCGTCACGTAACTAATCACACGTTCCGCACTGTTTCTGCGGCGTCCGCGGGATCGGACGCACGTCCGGCGGCCGGTGCGTCGCAGGCGGAGACCGGCGACGGGTCTGCATCGTGCCGATCGACGAGCGAGTGCCAGTGATGCGACCAGCGTAGCCGGGGGCAGGTCACCGATGCATTACCGATTGCGGTTCCGCATGCGGGTTTCGTCGATCACTTGACGGGGTGCGGCGAAGCGGCGGGATGTCCGCGCGATCGACCCCTTGTGACGCCCGGGCGTCGATGCGTGGCGCGACGGGGTGTCAGGCCCGGACGGTGAGTCCGTCCGTGAGTGACTGTCGCGTGATGCGCCACGCCGGGAGGATCCCGACGAGCGTGCCGGCCACGACGACGAGTGCCATGAGCTGCCACTCGTACGTCGATGGCCAGCGGGCGCCGGTGAACAGTCCGAGATGCGCGGCGAGCCAGGGCTGCGCGAGTGCCAGGCCCGCCTGCACGATCG
>JAKPKY010000136.1 GCA_029553505.1 Planctomycetota bacterium | reverse complement strand
CGTGGCGCGCAGCCAGTCGTCGTGTTCCGGCGCGCGGCTGATCTCGATGTCGTGCGGGCGGGCGTGCACGACAGCCTCCGCAGCGGGCGAGCCGACGGGGAAGACCAGCCCGCCGAGCCGCGCCTGGCTGGCGCGCACCGGCGCGTGGAACCGGTTCACGCTGCCCAGGAACTGGAAGACGAAGGCGTTGGCCGGATGCTCGTAGACTTCGTTGGGGGGGCCGACCTGCTCGATCCGCGCATGGTTCATGACGACCACCTGGTCGGCCACTTCGAGGGCCTCGTCGACGTCGTGCGTAACGAAGACGCTGGTCACATGGATCTCGTCGTGCAGGCGCCGCAGCCAGCGGCGGAGCTCCTTGCGGACCTTGGCGTCGAGCGCGCCGAACGGTTCGTCGAGCAGCAGCACCCGCGGTTCGACCGCCAGGGCGCGGGCCAGCGCGGCCCGCTGGCGCTGCCCTCCCGAAAGCTGACTGGGGAGGCGGTCGGCGAGCCAGTCGATCTGCACCATCCGCAGCAGCTCCATGACCCGGTCGCGGATTTCGACGCGGGAGGGCCGCTCGCGGCGGGGCTTGACACGCAGGCCGAAGGCGACATTCTCGAACACCGTCATGTGGCGGAACAACGCATAGTGCTGGAAGACGAAGCCAACCTTGCGGTCGCTCGCCTGCTGTTGCGAGATGTCCCGGCCGTCGAACAGGATGCGTCCCGTATCGGCCGCCTCCAGCCCCGCGATGATGCGCAGCAGCGTGGTCTTGCCCGATCCCGACGGGCCCAGCAGCGCGACCAGTTGCCCCGACGGCACCGTCAGGCTCACATTGTTCAGCGCCTGGAACGTTCCGAATGTCTTGTTGATGGCGACGGCTTCGATCGACATGGCGGGTCACTCCTTCACGGCCGCGGCCGACAGGCGGCGCCGCTGGTTCCACTCAACGGCCGCCTTGGCGACCAGGGTTGCCATCGCCAGCAGCGCGAGCAGCGAGGCGACGGCGAACGAGGCGGCGAACTGGTAGTCGTTGTACAGGATCTCGATATGGAGCGGCAGGGTGTTGGTCACGCCGCGGATGTGTCCCGAGACGACCGACACCGCACCGAATTCACCCATGGCGCGGGCGTTGCACAGGACCACCCCGTACAGCAGCCCCCAGGTGATGTTCGGCAGGGTCACCCGCCGGAAGGTCTGCCAGCCGCCCGCCCCCAGCGTCACGGCGCACTCCTCCTCGTCCGTCCCCTGCGCCTGCATCAGCGGGATCAGCTCGCGCGCCACGAAGGGGAGGGTGACGAAGACCGTTGCCAGGACGATGCCGGGGACGGCGAAGATGATGCGGATATCCCGCGCCATCAGCCAGGGCCCCAGGATGCCGCGCGCGCCGAACAGGGTCACGAAGATCATTCCGGCGATCACGGGCGAGACGGCGAACGGCAG
>JAKPKY010000116.1 GCA_029553505.1 Planctomycetota bacterium | reverse complement strand
TATGATTATTACTACAACACGTCGTGGCAATGCCTGGAAGAGCGGAAGGACGGCGACGCCGATCCGTACGCGCAGTATGTGTGGGATGCGAGATACATTGACGCGCCGGTGCTCCGCTGGCGGGACTACCTGGGGAAGATTTCTTCCGGTTCAATGAGGGGGGCAAAGCCTGCCGGTCTTGCGATCCTAACCTGCTTAGTACCAAGATCCTGCGATTCGAACGGTTGACCGGAAAATGGGAGGACGGGGGGAGAAATGCCGGAAAGCGGGGGGATTGCCATATCCTTTCGAATTTCGGCTTGACAGATGAGGGAATCGGGGTTAAAGTTCACGTTAACAGTTCGGCATTTCCTTTAGGACGGATCAAGACTTTCAGTTTCATTCGAAGGGCGAAATGGCACTCGGACCGACCATCGTGGATGTTGCTCGGACCGCCGGAGTCAGTCACATGACGGTCTCCCGCGTCTTTTCCGGCGGCGGTCCGGTATCGGAAGCCACCCGGCAGAAGGTCCTGGCGGCGGCTGAGTCGCTGGCGTATCGCCCCAATGCCCTGGCGAGCGGACTGCGGGGGGGCAGAACCCGCTCGGTGGCGATCGTCTGGCCGTTCGTGGACCCGTGGACGGGGGACACGGAGATCGGTTTGTGGGTCATGCAGCGGTTGCAGACCCAGGGGCTGGTCACCTACCAGGCCCAGCACTGGCCCGCGGCGTCGCGGATGTGTTCCGTCCTGGACAACCTGATTCATCGTCGCGTGGATGGACTGGTGTTGTTCGCCACGCCCGAGCAGCTTGGGCATAATTCGATCCGCCGGCGGCTTCAGCGAATCTGTGCGGTGACAGCCGTCACGTATGCGCCGGTGGACGATTTTCCGGGCGATCAGGTCATCCACGACCGCAACGGCGCCGTCGTCGAGGTGGTAGACCACCTGGCGGCCATCGGGCGGAAGCGTCCGGCGCTGATGATCTCGCTGGAAGTGCGGTCCAACCATTCCAAGCGCGAGGCGTTCCTGGAGGCCTGCCGGCGACGCAACATCGAGGAGCATCCGCATTCGCTGATCGAGATGCCTCCTCCGCTGGTGACGGTGGAAGACCCGTTTTCCTCCGACGCCGACCGCTATCAGCAAACGCTGGAGAATCATTTTCCGCCCGGCCGGCCCGTGGACGTGGACGCGATCTTCACGTTCAACGACACGGGCGCGATGGTGACCTCCCGCTGGTTGGAGCAGCGCGGATTGCGCGTTCCGGACGACGTCGCGGTCATCGGGTTCAACGACACGGACGCGGCGGCGCTGTGGAATCCTCCACTGGCCAGCGGCGACCGCCGCCGCAAAGAGGTGGCCCATCTCGTGGAGCAGTTTGTCATGGAGCGGTTGTCCAGGCCGGAACTTCCGCTGCGACAGCAGACCTTGTCCATGCGGTTCATCTGGAGGGCTTCCGCCGGCGGGCGCGGCAACGGTCTGCGCTGAACCGGCACCCACGAATGCACAGAGAGGAAGGAATCGGCGTGACGAATGTTCACGATCACAAAGCGGAATCGCGTCGAACGGAATGAAGGCAGGAAGGAGAGAATATTGCGGAAGGTATCGAAAAAAGCTCGGAACTTTACGGAAGGAGAAATGGAGATGAGGAGAAACCAACGAACGGGAATCGCCGCGGGAATCGTCGGCGTGCTGGCGCTCGTGCTGGCCTTCGGGTCGGCGCAGGGTGCGACGCTTTACTGGATCGGCGGTGACACGGGCAACTGGACCGACGCGGCCAACTGGACCGGCGGCGACGAGCCCGACGCTGCCGGCGAGGACGCCGTCATCGACAACAACGCCGGGCAGGACACCACGGTGACCCTGGGCCGATATACCCGCGAGATCGGCACGCTGACCGTGGACGCAGGCGACACGTTCCGATACGCGCCGAGCTCGAACACGTTGACCCTGGGCGGATTGTCCAACAGCGGAACGATTTATTTCTACAGCAGCCCGGACGACAACATACGCACGGGCTATTTCATCGTGAACGGAACCAACCAGACCTTCAACGCCTCCGGCGCGTCGATCCAGGTCTCCAACAACTCGGGACGAAACCGCATCCACGTCATCTTCACCTTGGACGCGCAGAACCGAAACGACGGCGATATCTCCGTATCGCTCACGGCAAATTCCGATCGCGACACCGTCCGGATGGGCCTGTCCAATTCCGGAACTTTCACCAACAACGGGACCATTCTGATTCAAAACACGCAATCGCCCACGTCTTCGGACGCCCGGCTGCAATTGCTGACGGCCTCCTCGGCCGTCACCCTCGGCGGCAGCGGCACGCTGACGCTGGACGTCGGGACGTTGACCGACCCCACGCGCGCCCGCATCATCGGCGGCAGCAGCACGGATTATTCGACGCTGACCAACGCGTCCTCGCACACGATCGACGGCGCCGGGCTGATCGGCGGATACGGACTCGATTTGACCAATGAAGGCCTGGTTCTCGCCACGGGCGACACGGCGGCATTGAAGATCGATCCCTATTCCGCGACGAGCAACACCTCCACCGGGCGCATGGTTGCCTCGGGCGCTGGCGGGTTGATCGTGGGGGCGAGCGGCGACACCTTCACGAACAATGGCCTGCTGGAAGCCCGTTCGGGCAGTTCCGTCACGATCGGCGCCTCGACGGTAGTCCTCAACGGCACGATTGCCGGCGGGGGGACGTATGATTCGAGCCTGTCGCTGAGTGGAGCGGCTACCTTGTCTCCGGGCAACTTGGCGAACGCGAACGGAACGGGCGGGTCGACGGTGGGCGCGACGACCGTCACGGGCAACCTGGAGTTGTCCGACGCGACGGTCTTGGAATATCAGCTCGGCGCGGCCGGGACCCCCGGCACGGATTACGACATGGTGAACGTCACGGGCGACCTGACCCTCGACGGCGTGCTGAACGTGACCGACCTGACCGGGTTCCAGGCGGGGCAGTATGTTCTGCTGACCTACACCGGGACGCTGACCGACAACGGCCTGTCGCTGGGCACGATGCCGGACGGGTTCACCTACAATGTCACGAACACCGGCGCGTCGAACGGCAGTGTGATCCTGCACGTCATCCCCGAACCGGCGACGATGTGCCTGCTGGCGCTGGGCGGCGCGGCGTGCCTTTTGCGAAGGAGTAAGTAGGCGAGAAGAAGACCTTGCACGGTTTCATGCGGTTTTTCAGGAAAGGAGAATGTGAACAATGCTACAGCGAACAACCATTCAGGCTTGTCTGATGTCGATCCTGGTGCTCACGGCAAGCTGGGCGCAGGGCGCGGTCCTCACGGACCCAACCATGGTGACAGGCGCTGGCGCGTTTGATCCGACGGGTTCGCAGGATGTGGACGTGACCGCCACGGGCGCGGCGTCCATGGCGGCCCTGGAGGCCATTCCCGGATTCGGCGTGGTCTACGACTGGACGGGGCTCGACGCGGGCAAGACCTCCTATCGGTCCTCGAGCCCCAAGTACGCGCACCATTACAACTACCTCGATTTCAGCGACACCAGCAAGGCGGACGTGTCGTTCGAGGCCCAGAGCTCGTGGGCGCTGACCTCCAACGTGGAGGCCTCGAGCACCAGCTACAGCACGTCCGGTTCGAGCCATCTGAAGTTCAACGACGACGAAAGCGCCAGCGTGGGCTCCCCTCGAACGCTGAACTTCGAGATCCAGTTTGGCACGTTCACGTATGACCACAGCGCGGACGGCTACACCGACAACAACGCGCTGGCGGATTCCCTGAACAATGACAAGACGGCCCGGGCGGCCGGGTTCGTCATCACGGGCCTGTTGAGCGGCGCGTCGGCGACGGTCACGTTCTACGGCGCCGACGACGTGACCGTGCTGTCGCAGCAGACGGTGGACGGCGACAACACCCTGAAGGACGCCTTCTTCGGATATGACACCGGCGCGACAGTTCCCGCGGACGGCATCTCGAAAATCCGGGTGTCGATCACGCGAACCAGCAGCGCGCACAAGTACTTTGGGCTCGACGATTTCGGTTTCGCCACCGTTCCCGAGCCGGCGACGATGTGTCTGCTGGCCCTGGGCGGCGCGGCGTGCCTTTGCCGCAGGAAAAAGTAGGAGTGTGCGAATTCACGAAATCCAATGATTTCGAGACTCGCTCAAGAATAAGGGACTCATTTTCGTGAACGCCAACAAGATCATCAGGAGAACCAAAGGAGAAAGTCTGATGAAAAGTCTTTTAAACGTGACAGTTGCGGCGGCGGTGCTCGGGGCCCTGGCCGCAAGCGCGCATGCGACGGCGTATACGTGGGACGGCGGCGGAGCGGGAAACTACTGGGGCGATCCGCTCGAGTGGAACCTGGACAGCGGTTTTCCCAACTCGAATGTGGACACGGCAACATTCAGCGCCACCGCCGTGGTGAATCTGGCGGACAGCAGCGGAGTGGACAGTTCCTTCACGCTCAAAGCGCTGTCTTTCACCTCGGCAAGCGCCGGAACTTTTCAACTCCAGAACGTTTCCGGCGGGACCGGTAAGTTGATCTTCGAAAGCGACACCGGAACGGCAACCATCACGACCACCAGGAACGGCGGAAAAACCAACAACTGGAACGTTGGAATCCAGCTCAACAGCAATCTCTCCGTGCGGGCCTCGGCCGGCGAGGGCGTCCGGTTCAACCGGGCGATCACCAGCGGAGTGGCGGGCACCGGATTGACGATTTCAGGACAAGTCAACGGCAGCGGCAGCAGCATCGCCGTCAGCTACATGAACGCGGCCTCCAGCTATACCGGCGCGACCACTATCGCCGGCAGCAGCAATACCAGCAACGGAAACGGCGGCGGAAAGCTTCAGCTTGGCGTGGACAATGCCCTGCCCGTGGGAACCATTCTGACCGTTGCTCCCAGCGCCGTCAGCGGATCCACCGCGCAGGGCGGCGAACTGAAGCTCGCCGGTTTCGACCAGGAAGTCGCGGGATTATCCGGCGTCACTCACGCAACGGCCGTCGGCAAGATCACCAGCACCGCCGAGGCGACGTTCACGATCAACAACGCGGATGATTACGACTTCGCCGGGAGCATTGGCGGCACGACGGGATCGCCCATTTCCCTGGTCAAGAAGGGCATCGGAACGCAGACGCTGTCGGGCGTCAACAACTACACCGGGGACACCACGGTCGAGGCGGGCACGCTGACCCTGGCAAGCACCGGCGAATTGAGCTTCGTCATCGGCGCCAGCGGCGTCAACAACAAGATCACCGGCGACGGGGCCGGGCAGACGGTGAACCTGGACGGCGCGTTCACCTTCGACCTGACCGGCGCGGGCACGACTGTCGGCGACAGCTGGACGATCGTGGATTACGCGGGCCTGGCGGCCGTGAACGTCGGGGCCACCTTCGCCGTGACCAACGCCGGCTGGACCGAAACCGCCGGCGTCTGGACCGGAACCGACACCAACGGCGCGACGTATGCGTTCAGCGAAAGCACCGGCGTCCTGGCGGTCATCCCCGAGCCGGCGACGATGTGCCTGCTGGCGGTGGGCGGAGCGGCGTGCCTTTTCCGCAGGAGAAAGTAGAGTCATGCGGGATCGCGAGATCCCACGATCTCGCGACTCGCTCAAAATGAGGAGTTCATGCTCATGAACGCCAACAAGGTCAATGAGGGAACGAAGGGAGAACATGCGATGAAAAGTTTTCTGAATATGGCGGTTGCGGCGGCGGTGCTCGCCGCCCTGGCCGCAAGCGCGAATGCGACGGCGTATACCGCAGGCAGCAGCGGCAACTGGGGCGATTCTGCGGTCTGGGGCGGCAGCGGCTTTCCGAACGCGGCCGGTGACACGGCAAACTTGTCCGTCAGCGGCACGTGGAACTTGGCCGACAGCAATGGACTGGACGCCTCGTTCACGGTTGCGTCGGTCAGCAGCAGTACGGGAAGCAACAACATGACGATCCAGAATGTCGCCGGCGGAACCGGTGCGCTGATCTTCGACAACAACGGCAATAACGCCTATTTCACCACGACCAAGAACAGCGGCAAGAAGGCCGACATCAACGTCCGCGTGATCCTGAACGACAATCTGATTGTCACGAGCAGGGTCTCCGGCGAGCAGGGCGCCAACTTCAGGAAGGAAATCAGCAGCGGTTCCGGCCTGACGACGGGACTGATCATCGCGCGACAGAGCGGCACCAGCAGCGCGCAGGCCATCGTGGACGTGCAGATCAGCGCCGCGGCCAGCTACACCGGCGAGACCCGCATCATGGGAAGCGCCGTGACCGGAAGCGCCGGTTCCCAGAACGGCGGCGGAAAGCTTCGGATCAATCTCGATAACGCCCTGCCGATCACGACGGTCCTGAGAATCGACGGCGCCGAGGCTTCCTGGTATGCCCAGGGCGGCGCGCTGAAGCTCAACGGCCACAACCAGGAAGTGGCCGGCGTCTACGGAGCCGCGGGCTTTGATGCCGGCGAGATCACGACGTCGTCAGCGGCGACATTGACGATCAACAACTCCGCCGATTACGACTTCGAGGGCAATATCGGCGGGGCGGCGGGGACGGCTGTGGCCCTGGTCAAGAAGGGCATCGGCACGCAGACGCTGTCGGGCGTCAACAACTACACCGGGGACACCACGGTCGAGGACGGGACGCTGACCCTGGCAAGCACCGGCGGGTTGAGCTTCGTCATCGGCGCCAGCGGCGTCAACAACAAGATCACCGGCGACGGGGCCGGGCAGACGGTGAACCTGGACGGCGCGTTCACTTTCGACCTGACCGGCGCGGGCACGACTGTCGGCGACAGCTGGACGATCGTGGATTACGCGGGCCTGGCGGCCGTGAACGTCGGGGCCACCTTCACCGTGACTAACGCCGGCTGGACCGAAACCGCCGGCGTCTGGACCGGAACCGACACCAACGGCGCGACGTATGCGTTCAGCGAAAGCACCGGCGTCCTGACGGTCATTCCCGAGCCGGCGACGATGTGCGTGCTGGCGTTGGGGGGCGTGATGTTGTTGCGGCGACGGCGGTAGAGTGTCCTGGAATGCTCCGGCGCCTGTGCCGCGCGGAACGTCGTGCGGCACAGGCGCCACCCTCGAACACAAGGGCAGCGACGATGAGGCGGAAAAACGGATTTACCCTGATCGAACTGCTGGTGGTCATCGCCATCCTTTCGCTGTTGGTTTCGCTGCTGCTGCCTTCGCTCAGCAAGGCCAAGGAACTGGCGAAGGAAGTCCAGTGCGCCGTCCTGTTGCGAAACTTCGGGACGGCCAACCACCTGTTCGCGCAGGACCACGAAGAGCGGTTCCTTCCGGTCCGGACGGACCGCGACTGGCCGAAAAATCCGACCAGCGACAACATCAACTGGTATCGGAACGACGATTTCCGCGCCCTTCTTCACGCCACCCGGATCAGTTGGGACGCCCGATACCGATGGGACCCCAAGTTCCTCTGTCCCATGTCGGGCAGGGGGCCCTCGCTGATCCAACCCGACGGGACCGTGAGTCCCGAAAAGTATTACGGGTACAACATCACCGGAGTGGGGGCCCAGGACGAGTTCAACGAGCGGATGAACGCAGGCGTGCGCATCACGGACGTCTACGCGATGGGCGAGAAGCTGATGTTCGCGGACGGACTGTACGACCGCCTGGACCGCCGGGCGTCGTGCAACTACAAAGACGAGTTCTCCGGTTCCAACGGAATCTACACAGGCACCGCCTCCACCTACATAGCCGCCTACCGCCACCGGGGCGGGTTGAACATCGTCTACTTCGACGGGCACGCGGGCTGGCGAAGCCGCGAGGAAACGGACACGTCGTACCGGGACGTGACGGGGCTGTGGAATTTCATCAAGTAGCAGGTCGCGGGACAGGGACGGAACCTCCGGCCGATTACATGAGGATTACGGCCATGAAGAACCGGAACGGATTCACCTTGATCGAACTGCTGGTGGTCGTCGCCATCCTTTCGCTGCTGGTCAGCATCCTCCTTCCGTCCCTGAAACAGGCTAAGGAGTTGGCCGCCTTCGCGAAATGCGCGGCGCACCTGAAGGGCATCGGCACGGCAATGGCGTTGTATTCCGGCGAATACAACACCCGGGCGATGAAGGTCAACTCCAACCCGCTGAACGGCATGGATTGCTCCTGGCAGGGGGTCCTGGGCGAACTCTACCTGGGGGGCAGCGCTTCGGACGGGCAGCACTTCCTGCCCGAATTGCGCTGCCGGGTGGGCAAGGGCAATGCGGCCACGTACGTCATGAACAACTACGTGGGCACCGCGCCGTACGTCCGCGGATGGGGCGGGGTGGCGGCGCCGTACAAGATGATCGTCGCCGCCGACGGGGGGTGGTGGTGGACGGGTTCGGGGTATTATTACTGGTTGTATTTCTCATCCAACCGCTGGAAGGACGGATACAAGTACCGCCACCTCGGCCCGGCGGACGACCCCCTCGAACAGCAGGGTCGGCTGAACGGCCTGTTCGCCGACTGGCACGTGGAAGGATTCACCGATCAGGACGGCGTGATCACCACCCCCCACGAAACCTGCCGGGCGATGAATCCATACTGGCCCGACGATTACTGCTTCGGACACCCCGGCGGAGGGGGGGAGCAAACCCCGTGACCCGGCCGTGGGAAGGGGATTCCCATGGCGATTTTGCACGGAGTTCCGGGCCCATGCCCGATTTTCCCAGGATCCATTGAAGGCGGCGCGCGTTCCGGCGTCAGGGCGCGGCAGCGGGAGAAGGCGATGAAGACTTGGACGAGGATACCTGTGTGCGTGGCAATCGTCGCGGGCGTTTGCCTGTCGGCCGGCGCGGCGGAGAACCTGGTGAAGAATCCGGGTTTCGAGATGAAAGACGGACGACTCGACGGCTGGACGGACCGGACGGCCACCAAGCAGAAGCTCTCGAACGACGCCGACGCGGGCAATCCGCAAGGCAAGCCCGCCCTGCGCGTGGACGTGACGGCGGACGGGGGCAGTTCCAGCCACGGGCAGATTCTCCAGACGATCGCCGTCAAGGGCAACACCGCCTACAAGCTGGAGATGGACGTCAAGGCCTCCCGGGAGCGCATGGCGTACGTTCAGATCAAGCTGATGGAAGGCAAGTCGGAAACGACGCGGCTCGTGACGGAGGCGAACGCCGGCGCCAACTCGTGGGAAACGCAGTCCAAGGAGTTCACCACCGCGCCCGGCACGACGGGCGTGCAGGTGATCTGCCGGTTCCGGATGAGCTCTGGCTATGTGAACCGGACGGCGTGGTTCGCCAATCCGAGGCTGGCGGAGGCCGCGGGCGAGGCAACGAGCCAGCCCGCCGCGAGTCAGCCTGCGGAATCGACGTCCACCAAGCCCTTCGCCTTGAAGCAGGAGGAACCCAAAGTGACGGAAACGGGCAAGGACGCCTACGTGACTCCCGAGGGGGCGGGCGCCAAGGACGGGTCCGACTGGGCCAACGCGCTGGCCGGAAACGACGGTGGATTGCAGAAGGCCTGGGATCTAGCCGGACCGGGCAACACGGTGCATGTCGGCGGGGGCGTCTACAAGAACCCGTCCGTCACGTTGACCGCCGGCGGGGCGGGGCTGGACAGGCCCAAGAGCCTCGTGGGCGTGGATCGCGGCGGCAGCCGTCCCGTCTTCCTGGGCACATGGACCAAGGACAAGCCCTCGGCGGGATCCGCGCTGATGGTCATTCCCGCGGGCGTCTCGTTCGTCGAGATCCGCAACCTGGAGGTCCGCGGCTACAAGACGGTGCTGTCGGCGCGGGGGCGGAACCACGGCCTGCGGATCGCCAAGGTGGACGTGCAGGACAGCCGCGACGCCTTCTGGTTCGAGGGCGGCGCCACGACCGAGGAACCGGACGCCGGATCGAGCGACATCGTGCTGCGAGACTCCACCATCACCCGCTACACCAAGCGGGGCGTGCGCATCCTGGAAGGCGTCAGCCGGATGCGGGTGATCAACGTGACCGTCGATGCGGGCGGGAAGGACTACGCGGCCGAGGTGTTCCCCATGGGCTTCGCCGTCCAAGGCAACGCCCATTCCAAGGCCAAGGGCGTGGCGGACCGCGACATCGTGTTCGTCAACTGCGAGGCCCGCGGCAATTACCACGACGCCGGCGCCGACAAGTACTGGAACGCCGACGGATTCTGCGCCGAGAGCAACACGTACAACCTGACCTACGTCAACTGCCGGGCCTTCGACAACACCGATGGCGGGTGGGACATCAAGTCCAAAAATGCGGTCCTGATCGATTGCGTCAGCGCTCGGAACAAGCGGAATTTCCGCTTCTGGTCGGAGGCGGTGATGGTCCGGTGCACCGGGCAGGACGCCGTCAAGCGGGGCGGCACGGGGACGGCGGCCGGCCTGCACGTCGTGCGCGGATCGGTCTACGTTTACGGTTCGACGTTCCGCAACAATCCCATCGGCGTGGACATCGACACGCCGTACACCAAGCCGGTCACGGTCACGCTGACGGACTGCACCGTCGTTCCGGGCAACGGGAAGGCCGAGTCGGCAACCGTGGAAGACGGCGGGGTGCTCCGCGTCATCGGCGGAAGTGTGCCCGGCGCGGGATCGACCGAGGCGAAGAAGTAACGCACCGTCCCTTTGAGCAAACCCAGGCCGGCCTTCGCCCAAGTGGCGGTGGGGGCCTGGGTTTTGCATTTGCGGGGTTGGAATCCTACCTTTCCCCATGGAGCGTCGACGGGGGCGTCCAATCGACGGCCGGCGGCGCGCGCTGCAAGCAGGGCAGGCGAAGAGCCAATGCGCGGGTTGCTCGCGGTCCGCAAGCCAAACCGGGTTTCGCACAGGACTTATCCATTGCGCTGCCCGGTTGCGCCGCAATCGGCGTGGGAAATCGGCCCAAAATCCCTGATTCCTTGCGAATCGTTGCACAAGGAATGTCCCTGGCGACTCGATAACTGGAATAGACGTCGCTGCCTTCGGGCGGCCAGTAAAACGGCAGGAAACATGCAGTACGGAACCGTAATCGCAATCGTCAACGAGAAGGGGGGCACGGCCAAGACGACGACGGCAGTCAGTCTGTCCGCGTCGCTCGGCGCGCTGGGGAAGAAAGTTCTCCTGGTGGACCTGGACGGACAGGCGGCGTCTTCGCGCTGGCTGGGGGTGGAAGAGGACGGCCGGCTGGCCGATGCCCTTGTCCGCGGCAGGGGACTGGAACCGATTCCCGACGTGCTGCCGGGCGTTTCGCTGGCGCCGGGCAGCGGCAAGCTGGACTCCGTCTCGCACGACCTGCGTCCCACGCAGGGCGGACAACTGCGCAAGGTGCTCGCGGAGCAGACGCAGTTCGACTACATCCTCATCGATTGTCCGCCCAGCCTGGGCAACCGCCTGATCGGCAACGCGCTGCTGGCGGCCACGCACGTGATCGTGCCTGTCGAGACGTCGATCCTCGCGCTGGACGGGCTGCGCATCCTGCTGACGACGCTGGACGACGTGCGCGACGGGATGGGCCACGAGATCGTCCTGGGCGGCGTGCTGGCGTGCCGGTACGACGCGCGGACCCGCCTGAGCCGGCTGGTGCTGGCCGAACTCCGTCGGGCCCTTCCGGGCAAGGTCTTCGAGACGGTCATTCGCGAGAACGTCCGCATGCGCGAGTGCCCGGCCAGTGGGCAGAGCATCCTGGCGTTCGCGCCGGATTCGCACGCGGCCGAGGACTACCAGACGCTTGCGCGCGAGATGATCGAGCACGAGAGCCGCTGGCGCCAGCCGGCGGGCAACGTGCGGGCAGGCGTGGACGGCTTGGTGGCCGAGGGGGAGCGGCTGGCGGTCGATCACCTGCGGGATGAGGCGGCGGCGCGGGTCCGCGAGGCGGCGGCGGGCGAAAGCCGCCCGCCCGCGGAGGCGGAAATCCCGCCGGAAGAAATGCCCGAAACGCCCCCGGCCGGGGTCGAAAAAGCCCCGGAAATGTATCCGGCCGAGGCGGAAAAGAACGCGGAAACGCCCGAAAGTGCCCCGAAATTGGCGACGGAAGCGACCTTCGAGGCGGAAAAGGAAGCCCCCCGCGCGGCATCGGACGAAGCCCCCCGGGAAGACCCGGCCGCCATGCGCGAACTGGAAGACTGGTTGGACAAGGTCACGGGCGCCAAGCCCGTCGAGGCGCCGCCGACCGAACCGGCGCCGGCCGAAGCGCCAGTCGCATCAACCGACGAGTCGGACAATGAACCCGAGACGCCTCTGGAATGGCAGATCGACCGCGGCGACAGCGAACCCGTCGCCGTGCCCGTTCCGCCCGATGCCGAAGAAGAAAGCATAACCGAACCGCCAGCCGAAGTGACAGCAGCTGAGGAACCGTGCGAGGAACCCGTCGAGGTCGTCGCGCTGGCGGAACCACAGCGCGCGGAAGATCCCGCGCCGGCGCCAGCGGCCGGCGACGATTATCCCGCCTTGCGCGAGCGGCTGCGACGATTGGCCGCCGGCGGCGACTCACAGGAACCCCATGCGGAGCGACCCGCCCAGCAGGACGGCGACGATTCCCCGGACCCTCCGAGCCGGTGGCGTCGATTCCTGGGCGGATTGCACGCCAAACCGTGATCCAGACGAGGGGCGGTGCGGATTGGGAGCGATGAACAACAGGAAACCGACAGACCTGGTTTCCGGGCGTCTGAACGGCGCCCGCCGGGCGGACGGGCCGTCGCGCGCCAACTATGGGCGGGACCGGCTGGGAATCACGCCCGAGTCCGAGCAAAAGCCCCCGCCGCCCGCCGCGCCCGCCAAGGTGTCCGCGCCGTCGCTGGAGGAGATTCTCCAGGGCACGGCCCCGACGTCGCGTAACGCCGACCGGATGGAATTTCGCGCCGCCGGCGACGGGCCTTCGCCGTTCCGCCCGAAACCCGTGTCGCCGGTCCGCGCGCGCCCGGCGCCGGCCGCGCCGCGCCGGAAGCCTCCGCAAGGTCCGAAGATTCGTCGCGGGGTGTGGGTCGCGGCGTTGGCCGGGGCGCTGCTCATCATCCTGCTGGCGTGGATTCTCAGCCCGGACCGCGAGTTGGCCCCTTCGTCGGCGCAGGCCGGCGCGATGACCCGCGAGATTGCGCCCGCGCCGGCCGATCCGCAAACGGACGAGCAGGTCCGCGAGACTTCCGCCGAGGCCCAGCCGGCGTTTGACCGCTGGGCCGCTTCGCACGCCATCGAGGAGGCATGGTCCTCCCTGCACTCGACGGCCGACGCGTTGCCGCCGGCCCCGAGCGTTCCGCCGCCTGCGCCTGCACCGACGCCGAAGGTGACGGAGTTCATTCCGTCCGCGCCTGCGCCCGCCGAACCGACCCCCGCGCCGGCGAAGGCGAAGACGCCCGTTAATCCCCAGGACTACGCGCTGACGGGCATCATCCGCCGCGCGGAAGGTCCGCTGGCCAACATCAACGGGCGATTCGTGCCGGTGGGCGGAACCGTGGACGGGGCGAAGGTCCTCGCCGTGCAGGATTTCTCCGTCGAGCTGGAGAAGGACGGGCAGCGGTTCTCCGTGGGCTTCCACGTGGCCGCGCCGGAAAGCGACTCCGCCGCCGCGGAGTCTGCCACCACCGAATCCGCCCCCGGAGACGAGTAAGCGTCAGTCCAAGGCCGATTCGATCCGCTCGATGCGGTACTCGCCTTCTTCCTCACCGATGCGCAGGACCGCGCTCTCGCCCGTCTGCTTGCCCATCAGCGCCAGCGCCAGCGCGCTCTGGTAGCTCAAGACGCCGCGCGACGGGTCGCTGTCCCACGGCCCGAGGAACGTCAGCACGTTCTCCGGGCCGTCCGGGAGGCGTTTCAGCGTGACGCGCGACCCGATGCCCACCGACTCATCCGGCACGTCCTGGGCGTGGAGGATCCGCGCCTTGGCGAGTTCGTCCTGCATCTGGGCGGCCTGCGCCTTCAGGCGGCGCTGCTCCTCGATGGCGTACTGCCACTCGCTGTTCTCGCTCAGGTCCCCGTGCGACGCGGCGATGCCGATGGCCCGAGAGTTCTCGAGCATCTTCACTTCCATCAGGTTCTTCAACTCCGCCTCGCGGGCGTGCAGGGACTTCTCGGTCGTCCAGAGGACGTTCTCGTCCAGCCAGGGCTCCACGCGGGCCTTGAGGAACAGGCTGTAGAAATTCTCCTTGAGCACCTGGAGCATCTGCTCGCGGACGGTCTCGGCCAGCCCGTCGCTGCGCTCGACGCGGCGCTTGATCGTGGCGGCGACGGCCTCCGTCATCTCGCCGACGGCCTGGCGGTACGCCGCGTAGTTGTTCGCCGACAGGGCGCTGCGCACCTCCTGGTAGACCCCCTTACGGTCGGCGGCACGGACGTTCCAGTCGTGCTCGGCCGTCTGGAGTGCGCCGAGCAGGCGGGAGAGGAGTTCCAGCTTCGGCGGGCAGGCGGCGACGGTCTCGGCCGGGCCCTTCCACAACCAGACGCACAGGGCGATGTTCTCGATCGGGTTGGCCAGCGCGTCGGCGACGGCCGAGTCGATGGCCTCGCCTCGCCCGGCGGCGCGGAGCTGGGCGCAGATCGCATCGAGCTGCGACGCCGGCGCGATGCCCAGCAACTTCTGGAAGGCGTCGGCGGCGTCGGGTCGGGCGCTCAGTGCCGCCAGCGCCGCCGGCCAGAGCGACGCGTCGTGCAGGTGGGCGATGGCGGCGGCGGGATCGCGGCTTTCGGCCAGCAGTTCCGCAGCCGTCGGGCAAACCGCCTGGGGCGCGGGCGCGCCGGCGGACAGCGCCGCGTCCAGCGCCAGCGCCGCCAGCAGGGCGTCGGCGGGGCGGCGCGTGCGGTAGTCGGTGATTTCCTTCGCCAGGGCGGCGACCAGCGGGGCGAGGAACGCCTCGTTGGCGGCCTGCTTGCGTTGCGCGCATTCGCGGAGGTATTGCTGGATCACCGCCAGTTGCGTCTGGGGGGTTCGCGCTTCGGCCGCGGCGCCGGCGAGTTCCTCTTCGAGCGTGCGCCCCTGCGGATGGTAGCTGACGACGACCGGGCTTCGCCCGTCCACGCTCAATTGCGGGCAGCGTTTGGCGGCCGTGCGGGCACGGCTCCACCAGGAGCTCCACTTGCCCGATTCCATGTAGTTGCCGACCAGCAGGGCCTTCAGCGCGTCGGCGTCCACCTGTCCGCCGCGGCTCTGGCAGATGCCGATCAGCACGCCCGCCGGATCGTCCTGGATCAGGCGGCCGAGTTCCCCCCCGCGAAGCTGGCAGAGCACGCGGAAGTCCGCCGGGTCGGCGGGCTCGAATTCGTCGGCGAGTTTCTTGGGGTCGAGTTGCGTGGCGCCACCCGCCGTCGCGAGGACGAACTCGCCCAGCGCATCGTCAAAGCGCTCCACGCGGGCGGCGCGGTGGTCGAAGCGGTTGACGAGGTAATCCCCCGCCTGAAGGGACAAGCAGACGTCCAGCGTCCGGGTGGCGCGGCGGGGCGACTGCCCGGCCTCCAGCCCCGACGCCGCCAGCAGGGCGCGGAAATGGTCCTGGGAACCGTGCGCCCGCTGATAGAGCGCCACCGTCTGCTTGCGCAACTCGGTGGAATCAGGCACGGCCAGCAGCAGCGCGCGGGCGAGTTCCAGCGCGGCGACGGGCTCCGCGGCTTCGAGGCGCTCCGACAGCAGCATGGAGGCCATCGTCTCCGCCTCGGCCGTCTTGCCGGCGGAGACCAGCGCTTCCAGCACGGCCGTCATCTGGTCCACCGGGACGTTCTGCTCGACCGCCTCCAACCAGGCGCCTTCCACCGAGTCGATGTCACCGGCGGCGATCCATTCCACGATCTGATCCACGTTCATGCACTCACCTTCCACGGGGGGATAGAGATTCCGTATTGTCGCATGTCGATCGGCACGGGTCGAGGGGGAACCGTCAAAACCGTCCCGTCCGGCCGCGAAGCTTGATTCGCGGGCGGAAATCTGGTACGAAACACGCTTTACGGCCAGGCCGGACCGACCGATTTTCGACCTGTCGGACAGGCGGTCGGGGCGGCGCCCCGGCCGGGATGCGAGCATGACCGCGCAGTCCAACACGACGAACCTCCGCGTCCGCTACAGCGAGACGGACCAGATGGGCACGTTTTACAACTCGCGCGCCCTGGAATGGTTCGAGTGCGGGCGGACGGAACTGCTGCGGGCGATCGGGCTGCCTTACGCCGAGATGGAGCGGCGCGGCGTCATGCTCCCGCTGGTCGAGGCCCACGTGGAATACCTCGGGCGGGCCCGGTACGACGACGTGTTGACGGTGACGACGACGGCGACGATGTCCGGCCGGGCCAGGCTGCGGTTCGACATCGTCATCGAACAGGCCGACGGCGGCATGGGCGTCGCTCGCGGATACCCCGTGCACGCGTTCGTCGATCCGGCCGGAAAGCCCGTGCGCCCGCCGGAATGGTTCCGCAAGGCGCTGGAGAAGACGGATGAGTGACGAGTCGTGCAGGAAGCTGTTGAGCGGAAACGAGGCCGTCGCCCAGGCGGCCTGGGACGCGGGCGTGGCGCTCGGCTGCGGATACCCCGGGACGCCCTCCACCGAGATTCTCGAGAACTTCTCGCTTCTCGGCGGGCGGGCGGAGTGGTCCCCCAACGAGAAGGT
>JAKPKY010000110.1 GCA_029553505.1 Planctomycetota bacterium | reverse complement strand
GAATGCCTGGCGCGAAGCGGAAGCTGGACGGTCAAAACGTGCAGTTGCGGTATCCCGGAATGCAGCGGCATCCGGGACTACTACACGCTGCGCTGCGGGAACCTCGTGGCCTGGCGCACGTTCACCCCTTGGCGCGGAGCCAACTATGTGTTCGAACGAAGGCAAGCCGCCGAAGCCGTCTACGAGGCGGTCAAAGAGCTTGATTGGCTGTATTTCTTCCATGGCGATGAGCATTGGTGCCCGTGCGCTCCATATAACGACGGCCGGTTCCTACAACAACACCTGGCCACGGCCAAAGCCGTCCGCGACGACGCCATCCGGGAGTCCCGGACGCCCGGGACGCCCACCGCGCAGGAACGGTTGATGCGGGCCATCTGCCTCGGCAACCTGGCCGCGGTCCGGAATGCCCTGAAGGGCGGGGCCGACGCGAACCACGTGGCGGATTTCAGACACTGGAGCGAACCTCCCGGGATCACGGTCCTTCATACGGCCCTGGCGTTCGCCCCCGAGGCGGTTCGGCTGCGCATAGTCCAGACCCTGGTGGAACACGGGGCGGATGTGAACCAGAAAGCCGGTTTTCGCGAATACCTCCTCGATGACGCGATATACAACCAGGACTCGGAGCTCCTGGAATACCTGCTGCCGCGGCTGCGCACGACGGCGGACCATCGCGAACTGCTGGATGCGGCGCTCCGGAAGGGGTACGCCGAGTATTCATGCGACGCCCAGGTCGCTCTCCACAACGCCGGGATTGAAGGGCCAGATTACGAGGGTGAGGAACCCCGCTGGGACCGGATCGCGTTCCACACCTGGCACGCGCCCTTGGCGGGCTATCCGCCGCCCCGGTTCCTCCAGGTCGCGAAGGAGTACCTGGCCCGGTTCCCCAAGAGCCTCGTGAGCTGACGCCGGCCGCGCGATCCTACATCCCGTAGCGGGCGCAGAATCGGCCAAACACGGCGTCGAGCGCCTCGGGACCCGGGGCGTCGCACACCCAGAGCCCCAGCCCTTCGGGCGCGAGGGCCGTGCAAAGGGCCTCGACCTCGTCGCACGGGCACACGATGTAGAGCGCGTGTCCGCGGGCCTGGATACGGCGGAACATCTCGAGCCATGCCAGCGCAGAGGGCGTCCCCTCGCCCGGCGTGAACTGGATCGCCCGGATCGCGGGAATCTCGAGCAACGCGTCCACGTGGCGCGTCGCGCCCGCGCCGTCCAAGTGGAACACGGCGCGGCCGACGGCGGCGGATTGCGCCGCGATGTCGGGCAAGAACAGTTCGTTGAACTCCCGCGGCCCGATCATGTAGCAGAAATCGCAGGCGGGCACATGATGGGGGCGGTTCGACCAGATTCCGAGCCAGTGCAAAAGCCCCGCGTTCCTCGCCAGAGCACGGCGGTGCAGTTCCGCATAACTGCGGCGCCACGCAGGATAGATGGCCGCCACCGCGGCCTGGACACGGTCCGGCCGGGTCACCGTATCCATGCAAAGGCCCACGGAGCCACGCAGGTTCAGCAGGACATCCGCGGAGCCGCCGAGGTCGGGCGTGCACACCAGGTACCGGCCCGGCGCATCCGACGTAACGCGGTCCCACAACGCCAGGAGCCGCCGCCACCACGGATTGTCGTCTTTCAGCGCCCAGTCGGGCTCGTTGGACCACGCCTCGTCGAGCATGACGTGGGTCCATGCGGTATCCGACCCAAATTCAAGCACGCCGCCCAGAAGCGCCCCCAGGAACACGGGGCCAAAATCGGCGCGGATCGCCGGGAGGGCATCGCCCACGCGGTGCATCTGCTCGAGATCG
>JAKPKY010000108.1 GCA_029553505.1 Planctomycetota bacterium | reverse complement strand
CGCCGCCGGCGCCACCGAGATGGCGAACGCGCTGATGACCTGTCCGCCGCGGAACAGCAGCCCCAGCGCCGCGCCGACGGCCACCAGCAGGAAACAGCTCACCCCGTAGGCGATCCGCCCGTGCATCTCCGCCTTGATCTTTCCGATGAGCTTGCGGATGGTCTGGTCCTTGAGTTGGTGGATTTTCTTGAGAATCCGCTCGCTGGAAGTCAGGGAGGCGTCGGCGGCGTAGATGTCCTCGAGGCTGGTGCCTTCCGCCCGCGTCTGGATGTCGGCGGGGATGTCCAGCGGGCCGATGGGCGGCTCCTCGTCGCGCCGCTGGGCGGGCCGGCCGTCCGAGTACCGCTTCACCGCCGGACCGTCCAGCACGATGTCCACGATCGACGTGTTCGACCGCGGCGACCAGGTCACGCGGACCCGGCCCTTTTCGGCCGTCACCGTGTAGTCCGCCCGCCCGCCGCGTTTGGCCGTCACCGTCACCGGCTGGCGGCGGCCTTCGGACTCGCCCAGCAGGTCCGTTTCCTTGTCGCCCGCCACCGCGCCGGCCGCCTGAATCTCGTACACGTCCCCGTGCGACGAGCGGATCTTCGCGTACGCCCGACCGGAATTGATCGCGTCGGCGATTTCCTTCATCAGCCGCCCGTAACACAGGTCGCGCCGGATTTCCTCCAGCGCGTCCTTGACCTCCTGGTTCCGCGAAGGCTCGCCCAGCGTCCCGATGAGCTGGGACCAGTCGTACCAGCCGGGCTCTTCCTTGACGACGCTGGGCAGTTCGGCCTCGAAGTAGAGCCTGTCGGCCTTGGGCAACTCGCCGCCGGTCCGCCGGGCGAAGGGGACGACCGGGTCGATCGGGTAGACCGACAGGAACGAGCGGTTCCCGTAGGTGGTGAAATAGACCTTGGCGGTGCGCGCGGCGACCATGAGGGGTCGTTCGGCCTTGCGGGCGTCGGCCAGCACCACGCCCTCCAGCGTGTCGCTGTCGGGGAAGGCGCGGTCGGCGTGCACCAGGTACCCGCTGAACTTGATGTACCCGCGCGTCCGCAACTGGTTGTAGGCGATGTTCTTGATGTTCGCGCGGGCGGCGTTTTCCGTCAGCATCGCCATGCGGGGCGCCACGAAGTTGTTCAGCAGCAGCGAGATCACCGTCACCAGCCCGCCCAACACCAGCGCCGGGCGCAGCAGCGTCAGGGTGGACACCCCGCTGGCGCGGCAGGCCATCAGCTCGTTGTCCTGCGCGAACCGCCCGTAGACGATCGTCGCCGCCAGCAGCGCCGCGATCGGCAACGTCAGCGACAGCATGACCGGGATCGTGTAGGCGAACAGCGCGAGCACCTGGTCGGCCCCCAGGCCCTGCTTGCGCAGCGGCTCGATGATGGCGAACACGGTCATGATGAGCGTGAACGCCACCAGGGCCAGCAGCGTGATCCTGGCCAGGTCCCGCGAGATATAAGCGTGCAGCGTCTTGAGCAAACGCGATCTCCCGACAGTTTCCGCCGGGGGCGTCCGTGCCGCCGGCGCCCATTACTGTACTCGCGGGCTC
Organism: Planctomycetota bacterium; assembly: GCA_029553505.1. Classification (GTDB taxonomy): domain Bacteria; phylum Planctomycetota; class Phycisphaerae; order SM23-33; family SM23-33; genus UBA12270. The sequence goes on along the minus strand of JAKPKY010000108.1, from coordinate 5,744 downwards.
GCCCAGCGTCCACGGTGTTTCCGGACCGGGGGGGCAACGCATCGAACCGGTTCGCGGCGGTCGCCGGATTTTCGCTTCTCAGGCCCGAAGGGCCGGGGGAAGGTAGCCGGGGGCGCAGTCTTGAGCGAGTGAAACGAGCGAAAGACAAGCCCCCGGTTGGCGAACCCCTCCCATCAAGCCCCGCAAGGGGCGTTGGAAACCGTATCCATCCTTCCGACGCCCCGTCGGGGCTCTCCAACGTTGAGGGCTCCCGTTCCGGGGGCTGACGCCCCCGGCTACCCTCCACCGCCACGTCGGGGCGAAAACAGCCCCATGTCCGCCGTTTTCCGGACGCGAAATGCGGTTTCCGCCTTTACGAACGGGAACACTTCCCACCCGATGCAAAACCCGATACACTTTCCCGACTTACCGGAGAGGTGGGATGGTCCGAAACTTCGCGCTGCTGCTCGTCGGCGTGTTCGCCGGTTCGACGGCCGTCATCATGATCCAGGCGTGCGCCGTGCACCCGGCCCTGCTGGCGTTCTACCGCCTGGCCATCGCGGTCGTCGCGCTGGCGCCGCTGTTCCTGCGCGACCTGCGCCGCCACGGCGCGGGCTACAGCGCCGCCGCCTTCGGAAAAACGATCCTCCCGGGGCTGATGCTGGCGGCGCACTTCATCACCTGGAACCTCGGCGCCCGCCAGACCCTCGCCGCCAACGCCAGCCTGATCGTCAACATGGTTCCCGTCGTCATGCCCTTCCTGCTGCACTTCCTGGTGCGCGAGAAACTCACCGCCGGCGAATGGATGGTGACGGTCCTGGCCATGACGGGCATCTTCGTGCTGGCCGGCGCGGACTTCCACCTCAGCCCGGAGCATTTCCAGGGCGACGTCATCTGTTTCGCCTCGATGCTGTGCTTCGCCCTCTACCTGGCGATGGGGCGGCGCAGCCGGCAGTACGCGTCGCTCTGGCTGTACGTCGTGCCGCTGTACGCCGTGGCGGCCGTCCTGTGCTTCGCCGCCTCCCTCTTCTACGTCAGCCCGCTGGCGATCGACTCGACCAAAGACCTGCTGATCGTGCTGGCCATGGGCGTCCTTCCGACCGTCATCGGGCACTCGATCCTCAACGTCTCCATGAAGCGACTCCGCGGGCAGACCGTCAGCGTGGCCAACCTCGGGCAGTTCGTCTTCGCCGGCGCGATGGCGTATTATTTCTACGACCAGGCGCCGCGCTGGACCTTTTACGCGGCTGCGGTGCTCGTCGTCACGGGGGCGGTGCTGGCCGTCCGCTCCGCCCCGCCCCCAGGGGCCATCGCGGAGAAACGGTGACACCCGCCGCGCGATCCGATATCCTTTCCGTCCATGACTCGAACCTCGCGAACGCTCACGGAAATGTATGAGGCGATGCGCGCCGCGTTCGGGCACCGCGCCTGGTGGCCCGGCGAGACGCCCCTGGAAATCTGCGTCGGGGCCATCCTCACCCAGAACACCAACTGGCGCAACGTCGAGAAGGCCCTCGCCAACCTCAAGCACGGCGAATGCCTGTCGCTGGCCGCCCTGGACGCACTGCCCCTGCCTGCCCTGGCCGAGTTGATCCGCCCCGCGGGATACTACAACGTCAAGGCGCGGCGGCTGAAGAACTTCGTCGCGGCCGTGCGGGAGGCCTGCGGCGACAACCTGACGGCGTTCCTCGACCGCTCCGTTCCGGCCTTGCGCGAGGCGCTGCTGGCGGTCCGCGGAATCGGGCGCGAGACGGCCGACAGCATCATCCTCTACGCGGCCGGGAAATGCTCCTTCGTCGTCGACGCCTACACCTACCGCGTCCTGCTGCGGCACGGGCTGATCGCGCCGGAGGACGATTACGAGGCCATCAAGGAGCTTTTCGAATCGGCGTTGCCGGCGGACGCGGAACTCTGGAACGACTACCACGCGCAGCTCGTGGAGGTGGGCAAGCGGCACTGCCGCCCCGTCGCCCGCTGCGAAGGCTGCCCGCTGGAAAAATTCCCCCACGACGCCCAAGCCGGAACCACGGACGGGTAGCATTCCCTTTCGACCGGGTGGCACGGCCGGGTGCCACCCTCAAGCGATGTGTGCTTGAGGGTGTCTATCGCACGGCCAAGCAAACAGCGCTTGGCCGTGGCACCCAATCCGAAATCCGCAATCCCAAATCCGAAATCCAACAATTCTTCCCCGCCAGACGGTTGCGTCTTGGCGAGCGCGGGGTATATTGGGTTGGGCACTTCTGGCGAAAGGGCGCGGGACATGTCATGGGGAATTCGCGGATTTCTGGTGGCGGCGACGGTGTGCGTGTTTGCCGTCGCGGCCGGGGCGGACACGCTGGAACTCAAGGACGGGCGGACCTTCAAGGGCCAGGTGATGCGCGAGACGCTGACCATGGTGGAGTTCGAGGTCCACCAGTTCGGCGCGAAGATGGTCCAGAAGTTCAAGAAATCGGACGTCAAGTCGCTGGTTCGCGGCGGCGACGACGTGCCCGCGCCGAAGCCCGAGTCGAAACCCGCCCAGCCCGAGTCCGCGGCGACCAAGAAACCCGATTCGGGCAAACCGCTCGCCCACCTGGCGTCGCCCCCTGAGGCGCCGCCCATCGTCCAGCACGACAAGCCGACGTACTACCTCGTGCCCATCGAGGGAGAGATCGGCACCCACGTGATCGCCGGATACCTGGAAAAGGCGCTCAGCGACGCCGAGAAACGCAAGCCCAGCGTGGTGGTCCTCCGCGTGGATTCCCCCGGCGGGTCGGTCAGCGAGGTGGACAAGCTCGTCGAGGTCATCCGGAAGTATTCGCCGCGCCTGCGCCTGGTGGTGCTGGTCAAGGAGGCGCTGTCGGCGGCGGCCGTCACCTCCCTGGCGTGCAAGGAAATCTACGTCGAGCCCGACGCGGTGTTCGGGGCGGCCACCGCGTTCCGGATGTCCCGCTTCGGAATGCCGCAGGAAATCTCCGAGAAGTTCCAGTCCATCTGGCGGGCCAAGGCGCGGGCGGCGGCTGAAACCGGTGGCCACGAGCCCCTGCTCGCCGAGGCGATGATCGACAACCAGATGGAACTGCACGTCGTCGAAAAGAGCAACGGAGAGAAGGAAATCCGCCAGGGCAAGGGAAAGAATCCCGTCACCACCAAGGGCAAGCTTCTGACCCTGACGGCCAAGGAGGCGGTCCACTGCGGGCTGGCGGTGGACATCGTCACGGACGTCGCGGACCTGGGCAGGAAACTCGGCTACGAGGGCTGGACGGAGAACCAGGGCCTGGCCACGCCGTATTCGGCGTACTGGTCCGAGGCGCTCGAGGCGTACGAGAAGCGGATGAAGGAGCTCGGGCGCGATTTCGAAAAGGCCATGAAGGGCGTGACCGAGAACGACATCGAGCACCCCAACGTGCCCTACCGCTACTTCGCCGAGAACGGGCTGTTCACCGGCGAGACGCGCCGCCGGCGGCGCGAACTGGGCACCCGCTGCCTGACCCACCTGGTCCATGCCGAAAAGGTGCTCAAGGAGGCGGCGGAACTGACCCAGCCGTTCGAGGAATTCCAGGCCGTCAACGAGGACATCGAGCGCCTGATGAAGGAGATCAAGGATCTCCGCGCGAAGGTGATCCTGGAGATGAACAAGAAGGGCCCGGACGGCTGAGCGGGAAGAAAGAAATTACCGCAGAGGACGCAGAGAGCGCGGAGCAGGAAGAAGCTCATAGTTCTTTTCTGTCCTCTGCGGTCTCTGCGTTCTCCGTGGTGAAAGTTTTTTCTTCTTTTACCGCACGGGGGCGGGGGCGGGTTGGTCGTCGGTCGTGACGGGGATGGACCGGTTGCTGAGGAGTTTCTCCGCCTCCAGCGGGGCGGACAGGTATTGCCGCCTCAGGCGGCGTCGCACCTCCATGCTCACCTGCCGGACGGCGATCACGCAGTTGCGCCCCGCCTCCTTGGCCATCAGCAGCGCCTGGTCGGCGAAGTAGGTCAGCATCTCCGGTTCGGTGATCTCCGCGTCGCAAGGATAGGAGGCCGACCCGATGGAGATGGTGACGGAGATTTCCTTTCCGTAGACGCCGAAGACGTGCTCGGCGATCTGCCGTCGGATGCGTTCGGCGAAGGCCTCGGCCTGGTCCGCGTCGGCCTTCGGAAGGACGACGGCGAATTCCTCCCCGCCGATCCGCGCCAGCACGTCGGATTCGCGCACCGACTGGTTGATGACGACCGCCAGCTCCTTCAGCACGTAGTCGCCGCTGGGATGCCCGAAGTTGTCGTTGACGAGCTTGAAATGGTCCACGTCGAGCATCAGCAGGCTCAGCGGCTGGGCGTAGCGCCGGGCGATCTTGAACTCGTGCTCGAGGATGTCGTGGAAGGAGCGGACGTTCTGCGCGTGGGTCAGGGGGTCGGTGGTGGCCAGCGCCTGGAGGCAGGCATTGTCCTCGCGGAGCTTGGAAAGCAGTTTCCGCTCCCGGCGCAGCGCCCGCTGGAGTTCGCCGCGCGACGCGCTCAGCGCGTCCTGGAGGTCCTTGATCCGCAGCATGGCCCGGATGTGGGACGACAGCTCCGCGGCGGAAATCTCGAACCCCACGATCTCGTCCACGCCGCTGTCCAGGCATCGGCAGCGCTGGGGCTCGTCCAGTTCCCCGGCCAGCAGGATCACCGGCAGGTAAACCGTCTGGGCCACCTGGCGAAGGACGTTCGGGAGGTCCGTCGCGAGCGTCTCGTCGGGGTCCAGGTGCAGGACCACAATGTCCACGTCGTGCCGGCTGACGGCCGATAGCGCGTCCATGTGGTCGGTTGCCTGGAAGACCGCCCACCCGTGCAGGGCCAACTGGGCGCAGCGCCACTGGGCCGCCACGGCGTCGTCGCTCATCACGAGGATACGAGACTGTTTTTCCACCGGTTCCGCCTTGCGTTCTTGACCCGGATCGCGGCGCCGCCCGGGGCGCACAGCCGCCCGCCGCCCGCAACCCGCCCGTCGGAAGGCGCGTCGCGCAACGCTTCCCTCCGTCCCAAACGTACGATACGGAGACAAATCCGGGCAAACGCCGGTTGCAACTGCCCGTTTGACGCGTAGTTGCGCCCCCGGGAAAGCGAGATTGCCAAACCCGCGCCGACGGCTATAATGCATGCTCCGTCCGGCGGGAGCCGGGCGCAGGGACTTTCATCCGGGAAAGGGAAATCCAACCATGGCGAAACTCAAGGGCAAGGCGGTGGTCGCCCAGTCGGGCGGGCCCACGGCGGTCATCAACGCCAGCGCCTGCGGCGTGATCCAGACGGCATTGAAGAACTCCGGCGTGTTCACCGGCGTCTACGGCGCCCTGAACGGAATCGTGGGCGTGCTGACCGAAGAGATGTTCGACCTGGGCAAGGAAGACCCGCGGGAGATCGACCGCCTGAAGCGCTCGCCGTCGGCCGCCCTCGGAAGCTGCCGCCACAAGCTCAAGAGCCTCGACAAGGACCGCACCGACTACGAGCGGATTCTCGAGGTCTTCCAGGCGCACGACATCCGCTACTTCTTCTACATCGGCGGAAACGATTCGATGGACACCGCCTCCAAGCTCGGCCGGCTCGCCCGCGAGGTCGATTACGAGATGATCGCCGTCGGCGTGCCCAAGACGATCGACAACGACCTGGCCTACACGGACCACTGCCCCGGGTACGGGTCGGTGGCGAAGTTCAACGCCACGAGCGTCATGGAGGCCGGGCGCGACACCGAGGCCCTCTACACCCACGACACCTGCACGGTCCAGGAGATCATGGGGCGCAACGCCGGATGGATCACCGCCGCCACG
>JAKPKY010000103.1 GCA_029553505.1 Planctomycetota bacterium | reverse complement strand
GACTGGGCGGTGTCGCACGCTTGATCGGGACGCACTGCTCCAGAGCTACAGGCAGCGGCTCCTCGCCGGACGCGACCGTCGGGCGCAGCAGGAAGCTCCGCCGTTGATCGTGGTGGCGACCCAGTGCGTCGAGGCGGGTGCGGATTTCGACTTCGACGCGCTGGTCACCGAGTGTTGTCCGCTGGACAGCCTCCGTCAGCGTCTGGGGCGCCTCAACCGGATCGGCGAACTGCCCGAAGCCGAAGCGGTGATCGTAGCCGGTGCCGACACGCTCGCGGGGAAGCCCGATCCCATCTACGGCATGGCAATGGCAGAGACGTGGAAGTGGCTGAACGAACGGCGGCAGCCCCTTGATCTTTCCCCTGCGGCCGTCGCCGCCGTGCTGTCGGCGTCTCTTGAGTCGCTGAACGCGCCGGCCGCTCCCGGACCGTTGCTCTTTCCTGCCTACTGCGACCTGTGGGCACAGACGAGTCCCGTCGCGGTGCCGTCGCCCGATCCTGCCGTCTTCCTGCACGGTCCGCAGCGGGGCGAACCCGACGTGCAGATTGTCTGGCGCGCCGACCTGGATGCGGACAAGCCGGAGGCGTGGCTGGAGACGGTGGCGTTGAGTCCTCCGCTGGCCGCCGAGGCGTTGTCGCTCTCCCTCTCATCGGCCCGCGCCTGGCTGGAAGAGGCGGGCCACGCCACCAATGACGCCGATATTGAAGGAGGGTCTATTCCGGAGGATGCTCCGCCAAGGGAAACTCGGGCACGGCCCTTTCTCGTCTGGCGGGGCAAGGACGATTCGGAATCGCCCCAGACCGACGCCTCCCGCCTCCGTCCGGGTGACACGGTGATCGTCCCCGCCGCCTATGGCGGCTGCGACCTGTTCGGGTGGAACCCCGCATCCCGCGAGGCCGTCGCAGACATCGCCGACCGCGCCCGGCTCATCGCGCGACGCCCCGTGCAACTCCGCCTGCATCCGCAACTGGCTTCGACGTGGGAAGGGGCCTCGGCGCTCCTTTCCCCGCTGTTGGCGGCCGGCGACGAGCCTGAGGATGCGGTCCTTCAGGTGCAGCGTGTCCTGGCGA
>JAKPKY010000096.1 GCA_029553505.1 Planctomycetota bacterium | reverse complement strand
CCCGATGATCGACATCTTCAACTCCCTCGTCGAGAGCCAGAAGCTGCCGATCTTCTCCGTCGCCGGCGAACCGTACAACGAGCTGCTCGCCCGCGTGGGGCTCCAGGCCGAGGCCGAAGTCATCCTCCTGGGCGGAATGGGCCTCCGCCATGACGATTACCTCACCTTCCGCCGCACGTTCGAGGAAGGCGGAGTGCTCGGGCGCACCATCATGTTCATCCACACGGCGGCCGACCCCACCGTCGAGTGCCTGCTCGTGCCGGACCTTTGCCTGGCCGTCGGGGAACAGTTCGCGCTCCAGGGAAAGCGGGTGCTCGTCCTGCTGACCGACATGACCGCTTTCGCCGACGCGCTGAAGGAAATCGCCATCACCATGGAGCAGATTCCCTCCAACCGCGGCTATCCGGGCGACCTGTACACGCAGATGGCCCGGCGGTACGAGAAGGCCGTCGATTTCGACGGCGCCGGATCGATGACGCTGCTGGCCTGCGTGACCATGCCGGGCGACGACGTCACCCACCCCGTCCCCGACAACACCGGATACATCACCGAAGGGCAGTTCTATCTCCGCAACGGGCGCATCGAGCCGTTCGGGTCGCTCAGCCGTCTCAAGCAGCAGGTCAACGGCGAGACCCGTGACGACCACCGCGCGATCATGAACGCCTGCATCCAGCTGTACGCCGACTGCCGCGAAAGCCGAGAGAAGCGCGACATGGGCTTCGAGATGTCCGACTGGGACAACAAGCTCCTGAAGTACGGGCAGCTTTTCGAGAAGGACATCATGGACCTCGCGGTGAACATCCCGCTGTTCGATGCGCTCGACCGCTGCTGGGCCATCCTGGGCGAATGCTTCGAGCCGGCAGAGACCGGCATCCGCCGCGCGATCATCGAGAAACACTGGCCGAAAGACCTTAGCAAGGAGCCGGTTCCGCAGGAGCAGTCTTCCGCGACCGCTTGACACAGGCATGCGGACATAAAATCCGAAATCCGAATTCCGAAATTCGAAAACGTTCCCATGGCCAAGAAGATCAAACTCACCCGCCCGGAGTTGAAACGCCGGAGAGAAGCCCTCCAGCGGTTCGAGCGCTATCTGCCCATGCTGAAGCTCAAGCAGCAGCAGCTTCAGTTGACGATCCGGCAGACGCAGCAGCGACGGCGCGAGCTCCAGGCCGGCGTGGAAGAGGCGGTGCGGAAGTTCGCGCCCAGCCGGGCCGTCCTCGCCGATGTCGCGGGCGTCAACGTCAAAAAGCTCGCCGCGCCCGAGGAGGTCAAGACTTCCACCCGCAACATTGCGGGCGTGAACCTGCCCGTCTTCCAGGACGCGGTCTTCCCGCAGGCGTCGTACAGCCTGTTCGCCACGCCGGCGTGGGTGGACAAGGCGCTGTCGCAACTGCGGGATTTGAACCGCCGGCAGGCGGAGCTGGAGGTCATTGACGAGCAGTTCCGCCTGCTGCAACAGGAACTGACGAAGATCATCCAGCGGGTGAACCTGTTCGAGAAGGTCAAGATCCCCGAATGCCGCGAGGCAATCCGCGTGATCCGCATCCGCCTGGGCGACGAGATGACGGCCGGCGTCGGGCGGGCCAAAATCGCCAAGACCAAGCTCACCGAAACCGGCGCGACGGGCTTCGAGCAGTATTCCGGCCCGGAAGTCGCGGAGTGTGCCGCCCCATGATCGTCCCGATGAACAAGGTGCACGTCGTCTGCCGCAAGCGCGATCGCGATCGCCTGCTGGAAGCGCTGCGCTCGCTGGGCGTGGTGCACGTGGTTCCGGTGGACCCCGACCAGGCCGTCGCGGAAAAACGCACGGCGGCGGCCTTGGACCGCGTGGACCGCGCGTTCCAGGCGCTCGCGACGGTCGCGCCCGAAGGCGAAGCGCCGGACCTCGATCCCGTCGAGGCGGCTGAGGAAGTGCTCGCGATCCAGCGTTCCGCGGCGGAGCGTCACAGCCGCCTGAATGCCCTCCACCGCCAGGTCGAGCACCTGGACCTGTGGGGCGACGTGCGGCTGGAGCAGTTCGCCGCCCTGGAGAAGGCGGGCGCAAAGGTGGAGTTCTTCTCGCTGCCGCGGGATTCGACCGGGCAGATTCGCGCCGCATTCACCTGCGCCCTCGGCGAGCCGTCGGGCAAGCGCGTGCTCGTGGCGGCTGTCAACCGCGACGAGCAGGCAGAACTGCCCGACGACGCCGAGCCCGTCTCCCTGCCCGCGAAGGACCGCCCCACTCTCCGCGCCGAGGCGGCGGAGATCGACGCCGCCCTCCAGACCGACCAGCGCCGGCTGGCGGAACTCGCCCATCTCCGCGCCGCGATGCAATCGCGACGCGAGGAACTGCGATCCCGCGCCGAATTCACCCGCGCCGCCCACAGCGGGCTGGCCCACGAAACGCTGTTCGCGTTGCAGGGGTGGGTCCCGGCCGAAGAGGCCGCCGCCCTCGCGGGTCGGCTGGTCGAGGCCGGACTCGACGCCGCCGTCGAAACCAGCGAGCCGACCGAGGACGACCAGCCCCCCACCCTCGTCCGATACCCGCGATGGGTCCAACCCATCCAAGCGCTGTTCCGGATTCTCGGAACCATCCCCGGATATCGCGAGTACGACCTGGCGCCGTTCTTCATGCTGGCCATGCCGATCTTCACCGCCATGCTCGTCGGCGACGCCATGTACGGATTGCTGTTCGTGCTGGTCGGGATGCTCGCCTACCGCAGGATCGCCGCCAAGGGCGGAAAGGCCGCGCCGCAACTGGTTCTCGTGTTCGGCCTGGCGACTGTCCTCTGGGGCGTGTTGACGGGAAACTACTTCGGCGTCTCGCCGCGGCAGATGATCGACGCGGGCGGTCTCTGGGCGTTCCTCGGGTCCGCGCTGCAACCGCCGGCGCTGCTGTGGCGGGCCGACGAGGCCGCCGCCCGCCTGATCGTCATCCAGATCAGCTTCCTGCTGGGCGTATTCCACCTGGTCGCGGCGCACCTGCGGCAGGCCGTCGGATTCTTCCCGCATCCGCGAAGCCTCGCGGAGGCCGGCTGGTGCCTGTTCCTGACGGGCATGTTCGGAATCGTCTGGGGAATGTTCTCCCCGCAGGCGCCGATCTTCTCCGTTCCGGCCATCCTGGGTCTGCTGGGCGCGGGCGCGGCGCTGGTGGTGCTGTTTTCCGTGCCCCGCGGCGGGATGGCGAGGCGGATCGGAATGGGGCTGCTGAGCAACATCATGCCGATGATCAACACGTTCGGCGACACGATCAGCTACATCCGCCTGATGGCCGTCGGACTGGCGAGCTACTACATCGCGTCGGCCTTCAACGGACTGGCCGGCGCGGTGGCGTCCAACGGCGCGCCCTTCTGGGCGCCGGCGGCGCTGATCCTGGTGCTGGCGCACGCGCTGAACATCGTGCTGTGCCTGATTGCGATCTTCGCACACGGGGTGCGATTGAACATGCTGGAATTTTCGAGCAACGCGGGCGTTCAGTGGGCGGGACACGCCTATGCCCCGTTCGCCGAATCCGTCCTCGAAGGAGAACGCTGAGATGGAATGGTTGGGACAACTCGGTTTCGCATTGCCCCTCGGAATGGGAGCGGTCGGAAGCGCCCTGGGGATCGGCGCGGCGGGCAGCGCCGCAGCCGGCGCCTGGGCCAAGGAAGCCCGCGAAGGCAAGCCGATGAACTTCCTCTACGTCGCGCTGACCGGCATGCCGCTGTCGCAGACGATCTACGGTTTCCTGGTCATGCTCATCATCCTCAAGACGAAGGTCTACACGCCGGAGTTCATCGCCGCCAACGCGGGCGCGATCTTCAGCATCGGGCTGGCCGCCGGGTTCGGCGAACTCTTCAGCGCGTGGATGCAGGGCGTCATCGGAGCGTCCGGAATCCGGGCCATGAGCGAGTCGGAAGGAAAGCCCTTCACCTTCACCATCATCGCCATGGGCATCGTCGAGACGGTGGGCATCTTCTCGTTCGTCTTCATGTTCATGATGATGCCGTCCTGACGCCGGGCTGATTGCATACACCGCGGGTCGCGATCGGCCGACGGGAGAGTATTTCGCGCGCGATGCGCCGCACAATGCTTCCCGTCGCCGGTCGCGGCCCGTTGCATGGGTCAGTCCATGTACGATGCCGTTCGCGCCCCGGCCGGGAACGACGGGCGCGACGGGCGGAAGTGCCGGCGGAAGAACTCGACGGCCAGGTCCGGCCGGCGCTGGTGCCCCAGCCCGGGGACCATCAGCTTCTCCACGGTGAAGCCCCGGCTGGCGAGGTAGCGGATGGCGTTCTGCGACTGGTGGACGATCGCGCCGGGATCGTTCTCGCCGAACAGGACGAGCACGTTGACGGTGGTGGCCTCCGGCGGGTACCACCCGTCGAGGTTGCCCTCGCTGAAGTTGCAGTTGCGCGCGGACACGCAGCTGAAGATGTCCGGATGCCGCAGCCCCACCCAGTAGGCGGGGAACCCCCCGCCGCTGAACCCGTCGATCATCACGTTGGCGCGGTCGATGTTGTAGCGGTAGCTCAGCGACGACAGGATGCTCAGGATGTACCGCTCGTTAGCGATCATGCCGACGAGGGGCCCGTCGCCCAGGATGCCGTCGGTGGCCTCGAGCGTGGGCGCGATGACGATCATTCCGTTCTGCTCGCCGTACCACTTCCACTCGCGGATGTGGTGCTCGGCCACGTCGAACGGCGGCGTGCCGTGGCAGGTGATGACCACCGGCACGGCGCGATCCTCGCGATACGTGCTCGGCACGTAGAGGAAAAAGGCCCGCCCGCTGGCGGGATCGGTCTCCAGGCGGTAGGACACGGGCGTATCCGGGGTCGGGGGGACTTCGCATCCCGTCGCCAGGAAGGCCAGCACGAGCAGCAGACACACTCGACGCACGATTCACCTCGTTCGACACGGAGGAAAAACAACTCGCTTCAAACCGTTTCCATGATACCAAGTCGCCCCCCGGCAAGGGAACCCGTCCGCGCTCCGATTCCGCGCCGTTCTCCCCTGCCGGAACGGCGGTTTTCCGTCGCCGCCGGGCGGCTGGACGGAAGGCCGGAAATACGTATTTATAAAACTGCATGCGTATTTCGTCGTCCGACTGCAACAAAGTGTGAATGGAAATTTGAAAAAGTGTCGAGAAAAAATGACGAGCCTCTTGCACCATGCAAGCGGCACGGGTAAAAAAGTTCTCGTAGGTTGCTTGTTCGCAGTTGTGTGAACCCTTTAGCCACGGAAGGAGACCGGCACATGGCGAAGAAAGCAGCTAAGAAGAAGGCGAAGAAGGTAGCGAAGAAGAAAGTCGCAAAGAAGAAGGTTGCAAAGAAGAAGAAGGTCGCCAAGAAGAAGAAGGCGAAGAAGTAGCCTTTCGGCGAACTTCACAGCATTCGGGAAGCGGCGGGTGTCCAGCCACGGCGATACCTGCCGCTTCTTTTTTGCGCGCTTGTCTGCCGCAACTCGCACATTATAATGCTGTCCGTGAAAACGTTCGCCGTGATCAACCAGAAGGGCGGCGTCGGAAAGACCACGACGGTCGCCAACCTCGGCGCCGCCATCGCCGCGCGAGGGCACGACATCTGCCTGGTGGACCTCGATCCCCAGGCGCACCTGACGCTGCACCTGGGCATCGAGCCCGGCCAGCCGCCCCTGAGCACCTACGACGTGCTCCTGAGCGACGCGAGCTTCGCCGCGGCCACCATGCTCGTCGCGCCGCACCTGTCGGTCGCGCCGGCTGTCATCGACCTGGCCGCCGCGGAAATCGAGCTGGTCACCACCGTCGGGCGCGAGCAGATCCTCCGCGACAAGATGGCGGCTCACCTGCCCTACGAGTTCGCGATGATCGACTGCCCGCCGAGCCTCGGGCTGCTCACGCTGAACGCGCTGGCCGCCGCGGACGAGGTGTTCATTCCTCTCCAGCCGCACTTCCTCGCCCTCCAGGGGCTCGGGAAACTCCTGGAGACTGTTTCGCTGGTGCAGCGGCGGATCAACCCCCGCCTTCGCGTCGCGGGGGTGCTGCTCTGCATGTATGAGACCGCCACGCGGCTGGCGGCTGAAGTCGTCGCCGACCTTCGGGCGTTCTTCGACGCGGCGAGAGGAACCCACGTGCCCTGGGCGAACGCCCGCATCTTCGAGCATTACATCCGCCGCAACGTCAAGCTGGCCGAGTGCCCCTCGTACGGGAAGACCATCTTCGACTACGAGCCGGCCTCCAACGGCGCGCAGGACTATACGATGCTGGCTGAGGAATTCCTGGCGGTGGTCGGGGCAGCCGGCGGACCCGCGCCCGCGCCGTTGGAAGCGTCCGCCGCGCCCGTCGTCGAACCGAATCCCCCCCAGGCGGACGCCCCCGCCGAAGCCGAGACGCCCTCCCCCGCCACCGGGCAGGCGGGCACGCCCGGACAGGCATGAACGAACGCCACAATATTCTCCACCGTCACCGCCGGGTCGTCCTGGGCGTCCTGATCGTCTTGTGGGTTTTTGCTTTCGTCGTCACGCACATCCCTGCCGAGCGCGTGCCGCCGATCGGCCTGAAAGACACATCGCTGCACCTGCTGGGCTTCCTGGCGCTGGGCGCCATGGGGCTGCTGACCCTGCTGGCGTATCGCGTCGGGAAGGGACGGCGCATCACGCTGGTAATCAGCCTGGCCGCCATCTACGCGGGCGTGGACGAGATCACCCAGCCGCTCGTGGGGCGGGCCGACAGCCTCCAGGACTGGATTGCGGACCTGGCGGGGGCGATCCTGGCGGTCCTGCTGTTCGAGTTGACGGTCGTGGCGATCTCCGCGCGGCGGCGCGCCCGCGCCGACTGAGGGGGCGTCATTCGCCCAGGCCGGCTTCGGCCACCTCGATGGCGCGGAGCATGGCCTTGGCCTTGCTGAGCGTCTCTTCGTATTCGCTTTCGGGTACGGAATCGGCCACGATGCCCGCCCCCACCTGAAGATGCGCCTTGCCCCCGACGAACTCCATCGTCCGCAAGGCGATGCAGGTGTCCATGTTCCCGCCGAAATCCACGTATCCCACCGCGCCGGCGTAGGCGCCGCGCCGCGTCGGTTCGAACTCGTCGATGATCTGCATCGCGCGGATTTTCGGCGCGCCGGAGACGGTTCCCACCGGAAGCGTCGCCCGCAGCGCGTCGAAGGAGGTCATTCCCTCCAGCAACCGGCCGCGGACGTCGGAAGCGATGTGCATCACGTGGCTGTAGCGCTCAACGGTCATCACGTCGGCCAGTCGGACGGAACTGGGGCGGGAGACGCGCCCCACGTCGTTGCGGGCGAGGTCGATCAGCATGATGTGCTCGGCCCGTTCCTTCTCGTCGGCCAGAAGTTCCTTCTCCAGCGCCTGGTCCTCCTCGTCGGTCCTGCCGCGCCGGCGCGTGCCGGCCAGCGGACGGTTGGTGATGACCCCGTCCTCCACGCGGCAGAGGATTTCCGGCGAGCTGCCCACCAGCGTCACGTCCGGCGTGTTCAGCAGGAACATGAACGGCGAGGGATTCACCACGCGCAGGGCGCGGTAGACGTCGAACGGCGTGCTGGTCGTCTCGACCGTCAGTCGCTGCGAGGGCACGACCTGGAAGATGTCGCCCGCGCGGATGTATTCCTTGCACGCCTCGACCATGCGGCAGAACTTCTCGCGCGTGAAGTTGCTCCGGAAGGGTTTCTGCGGCAGGCCCACCAGCGTGATCTCGCGCACGGCGTGGTTGGCGCCCTCGCGCAGGCGGGCGATCGTCCGCTCGATCGACTCGATGGCCTCGGTGTAGGCCCGCCCGGGGTCGTCCGTCACATGCGCGTTGCTGACCACCTTGACGGTCTTGGAGACGTGGTCGAACAGCACCATCGTGCGGTAGAGCCCGAACGAAAGCTCCGGCAGGTTCAAATCGTCGGCCGGGCCGTCGCCGAGCTTCTCGTAATAGCGGATCATGTCGTATCCGGCGTACCCCACCACGCCGCCGGTGAACCGCGGCAGCCCGGGCAGGTGCACGGCGCGGTAGTCGCCCATGAGGCGCGCCAGCTCCGCCAGCGGATCGTGGGTCTCGAGGGTTTGCGCCTTGGCGCCGCGCCGGCGGATGGTCACCTGCCCGCGCCGGGCGGTGAAGGTCGCCTCGGGATCGGTCGCGGCGAAGGAATACCGCGCGATCCGCTCGCCGCCGACCACGCTTTCCAGCAGGAACGCGTTGGAGGCCGGCGCGAACCCGGGAGGCATCGCCAGGCGCTGGTAGGCGGTCACGGGGGTCAGCGTGTCCGAGAGCAGCTCGCGGTAGACGGGAATGGTGTTTCCCTTCTCGGAAAGCTTGACGAACTCGTCGAACGTCGGATGGTAGTGCTTCATGGGAGTTTGATCCTGTCAGGCGTTCTCCGCGCGTCGGCGGAGCGGAAATTCGTTGTCGGAAGCGGCGCCGCGAGGCGCACGCACGGTCGGAGCAGGCCGCGCTATCCGCGCGGCCGACGCCAGGCCCAACCACAACGATTCTGTGCGCCCGTGTTGTTCATCGTCAAACTGCCCTTTTGCGCTACCGCACAAGCGGAGACCATTGTACACCGGTTTACCGTTTCTGTGCAAATTTCTGCCAGGCGACGCCAGCCGCGCCGACCACGCCCGCGTCGCTCCCGAGTGCGGCGATGGCCAGGCGGGTCTTCGGCTCGGTCAGTTTCCAGTGCAGTCGGCGGAAATGGCGCGTGACCGGTTCCATCAGTTCGTCGCCCGCGCGGGCCATCCCGCCGGCCAGCACGATCTCGTCGGGATCGAAGATGCGGCAGATGTTCACGCATCCCAGCGCGAGGTAGTACGCGCCGTTGTCCCAGACGTACGAGGCCAGCTCGTCTCCGTCGCGGCAGGCGTCGGAGATGTCCTTGGCGTCGATGTCGCCCTTGGCGTCCAGGACGGCCTTCAGCGAGCTCGCCCGCCCGTCCTTCTCGATCATGCGCCGCGCCAGGCGGGCGATATACAACGCCGAGCAGTACCGCTCCAGGCACCCCTGCTGCCCGCAGCCGCATTTCTCGCCGCCCGGCTCGACGATCATGTGGCCGAGTTCCGCGCCGATGCCGTGCGAGCCGTGGTGAATTCGCCCGTCCAGGACGATCCCGCTTCCGACGCCGGTGCCGAGGGTGAGCATGACCATGTCGCCGCGCCCGCCGCCGACGCCGCAGAGATACTCGCCGTAGGCGGCTGCGTTGGCGTCGTTTTCGAGGACGGCCGGCAGGTGCAGCCCGTCCGAGACGAGATCCCGCAACGGCACGTTCTCCATTCCCGGCACGTTCGGCATGGCGATGACTACGCCGTTGTCCAGGTCCAGCGGACCCGGCGCGCCGATGCCCACGCCGTGCACGTCGTCGGCGCGCAGGCCGTGATCGGACATCAACTGCCTCGCGCCGCGGACCATCTGCTCCACCACGCCCGCGCTGCCCCGCCCCGCGGGCGTCGGAAGCTGGAACGTCCCGCTCGCCCGCCGGTCTTCGTCCAGCAGGGCAAACTTGATGAACGTGCCGCCCAGGTCCACACCGATACAGTACTTTCTCATGACGCTCCTCGATCCCTGGGGAAAACACCCGTTTCCGGGATGGGTGGCACAGCCCGTACGGGCGTGTTGCCTGAATTTGCCCGGAACACGGCTTGCAAGCAAGCCGTGCCACCCTCTCTTAGGGACGCTTTCAACAGAGCAGCATTTTCCCAGCGCGAAGGACGGAATGCAATGCGGCAGTCGCGGCGGGCCGCTCAGCGCCGGCGCCGGTGCTCGCGGTACCACTGGATGCGGTCGGTGTTGCAGTGCGGGCAGACGTCGCGGGCGTCCGCCGGCGGCGGCTCGCCCCGCATCATCTCGCGGGCGCCCGGCGGAACGTACCATTTCCCGCAGGCGGGGCATTTGACCATCGGCAGGCCGGATTTCTTCGCGTTGCAATGGGGACAGTCAAATTCCAACTGGTCGGGGCCCATGGGGGCCGATTCCATCATCTTCCGGTCCGGCGCGAACACCTTTTGGCATTTCTCGCACTGGAAGAACGGGCCGTTGCCCGTCAGCTCGACTTCCGCGGCCTTCAGACCCGCCAGGCGGAAGCCCGTCATCAGCCGGTCCATCGCCGTCGCGGGGCGCGAGGGGTCGCTCCCCTTCCACGTCAGCGTGACGGTGTAGAACTTGCCGTCGTGGAACACCTGCCGCCCGACCTGTACGACCTCCAGGCCGTCCACCTTGGCTTTGGCGATGTATTCCAGCGCCTCCAGCCCCCCGATGCGCGTGGCGCGGTGCGAAAGGTACGTCCAACCGATCTCCGCCATGTTCTTCTGAATTCCGTCCAGCATGGCCCGGACCTTCGCGTCGTCGTTGTAGTTCATCGCCTCGGCGGCGGCAACGACGGTGACGTTGGCGTTCGGAAGGTAGGCGCTGGCGGTGTAGTCGGCGACGGCGATATTCAAGGCCACCGGCGATCCGTTTCGCCCCGCCCGACGGACGAACCACCCGTGCGGCACGGCCAGGGAGAACCCGTCGTCCTTGACCTCGATTGCCTCGCCCAAGGGCGGGAGGTTGGTTTCGGAGGGCGAGACGGGGACAGAGAGCGCGACCGACTGGCAGACGGCCTGTACGAACGCCTGGGCCTTGGCGGCGTCGCCGTCGGCCGCGGCGCAGAACACGACGTAGTACATCCCCTTGCCGGCGGTGGCGTCGGCGTCCCATGCCGTGCTCGCCACGCCCAGGGACTGCTCGGCGCCGGTGAACTTGCGGACGATCGACCAGCCGTCGCGCCCGGCGACCTTCGTGGCGCCGACGGAGACCTCTTCCGCCTTTTCCGCCTTGACGCTCTTTCCGAACGCGTCGAGCACCTGCGCGGCGACGGCCTTGCATCCGTCCAGCGAAGTGCCCTTCGGCGCGGGCACGGCGTAGACGGTGGTGTTGCTCTGCCAGACCTTCTCGGCGCGGGCCTCGGCCACCAGGACGATCGCCGCATTGCGCGAGGCCTGGACTTTCTGGTCGGCCGGGAGGGCCAATCGCAGTCCGACGTGGGCGAACCCCATCGGCTCGCTCAGTGGAACGGACGGTTCGCTCCCGGAAACGCCCCCTGCCAGCACCGCAGCCGCCGCCAGCATCCACGCGATTCGGACGGACATGATGTTTCTCCTTCGATGGACGCACTGCCGTCGTCGATATCGGAAATGGCCGGACCCCGTCGGGGGCCGGCGAAAAAGGACAGGACGCGACGCTACGGGGCGCCCTGCGTCCACTGATCGATCCGTTTGAGCCTTTCGTCCTTGTCCGCAGCCGGGTCGTAGCCGGTGAGTTTGGGCGCAACGACTTTCAGCACGGCCACGATGGCCTTTTCCGCCTCGGCCCGCTCCGCCGTCACCGCGGCGCGAAGCTCCACCAGAAGCGGGGCCGTCGCGCGGTCACCCATGGCCGTCAGTTGCGCCGCGGCGGTCTTCCTGGCGGACTCGTCGGCGGCCTGGAGCTGCCCCACGAGCTTATGGACGCGGTCGGCCTCGACCTTGGCCAGTTCGGCCCGCCCGTGGGCCAGGCGCTTGTCCAGGTCGGCCCGCTGCGTTTCCGTCAGGCGCGGCGCCAGCGGTTCGGCGGCGGAATTGCTCAGCAGCACGACGGTGGACCACTTGTTTTCCCGCGCCGCGGATTCGAGTTTCGCCAGGAACCGCTCGAAGGCCCGGGCGAACAGATCCTCTTCCTGTTCGGCCAGCGCCTTGAGGGCGGCGGGGTTTTCCGCGGCGAGCATGGCGTCGAACCACTCCAGCCAGGCGTCGGGCACGTCCTTGCTTTGGCGGGCCTTGAGCTGCGAGACCGCCTCGGCGAGCTGGGTGGCGGCCTCGGCGGCGCGTCCGGCCTTGAGCAAGGCCGCACCGTATTGCCGCAGCCCTTCGCCCAGGCGCGGGGAGTTTTCCTGCTTCATCGCCTCGACGAGCATCTGGAGGACCTTGAGCTGCTGGGCGGCGTCGCCTCGCTTGCCCAGAAGCTGCACGACGGTCCAGAGGGTGGCGGACTCGGCGCCGGACAGGACGTCCATCGCCACGTTCCACGCCTGCTGGCGGACGGCGGGGTCCGGCTCGACGGCGGGGTCCGTCCGCGCCAGGATCAGCGAGAGGTATTCGTCTCCGTCGAGACGGGCCAGCGCGACGATGACCGCCTGGCGCACGCCCCGGTCGCTGTCCTTGACCAGCGCCGCCAGCGCCTGGGTCGCGTCGGTCTGTCCGAGCCCGGCCAGTCCGTTCACCCCCGCCAGGCGCACTGTGGCTGCGGGGTCGGTCAGGGCCGCGCGGAACGCATCGGCGCACTGCTTGTCTCCGACGGCGCCCATCGCCGTCAGCAGCGCCTCGCGGAGCGCCGCGCCGTTTCCGCGCCGGGCGGCAATGCGATAGCGGTCCAGGAGCGCCTTGGCCGCGGAAGACTTCTCGGCGCCGCCGAGGGGTTGCCGACCCGCCACGCGGGCGAGCGCGGCGGCGGCGGCCGTCGCCACCTGGTCGTCGTCGGAGGCGACGTCCGCAACCAGCGCCTCCAGCGACTTCGGGTCGCGCAACTGCCCCAGCGCCGTCAGCACCGCCACCCGCACGGCGGAAACGTTCTCCGCCTTCAACCTTGCCAGGAGCACCTGGAGCGTCTCGCCGTCGGCGAGGCTCGCCACCAGCAGCGCCGCCTCACGCCGCAGACGCCAGTCGGGGTCGATCAGCATCAGGCGCACCTGCGAACGCACCTCGGGCGAGACCTGCTGGTTGGCGGCCACCGTGTCGTTGACGATCGCCGCGCCCACCAGGCGGACGTCGCTCAGACCGTCGCGCAAAAAGCCCAGCAGCAGCGCCTCGCGCTGCACGTCGGGCGTGGTCTGGTAGAGCAGTTTCAGCGTCCTGGCCAGTCGGTCGCGAAACTGGACGTTCTCGTTTTCCAGGCGGACCTTCTCTCGCCCGAGGTTGTCGGCCAGATCGGCCAGCCACTCGGTTCGCGGTTTGTCCTTGTTGGCCTTCCACCAGGCGACCCACTGCGCCGCGTCGCGTCCGAAGGTGCGGATGTTCGTCAGGCGGGTCAGCGCGTCGGCGGCAGCGGCGCGGACTTCCGCGTCGCCGTCTCGCAGGAGTCGCACCAGGGCGTCCACGGACGACTTGTCCATCACGCGTTCCAGGGCGGCGATGGCCGCCAGTCGGATTTCGCGGTCGCGCCCGGCTCCGGTCTTCGCAATGAGACGCTCGATGACGGCGGGATCCTTATAGGTGGCCAAGGCCCTGGCGGCAGGCATCCGCACCGAACCCTCGGCGCTGGTCAGCATCTTCATCAGGGGGGCCACAAAGGCGTCGTGTCCCTGTCCTCTCGCGGCGACGGCCTCGGCCACGGCGATTTGCGCGGCGCGGTTCGTCGGGTCCTCCAGAAAGTCCTTCAGGGCGGCGACGGCCTGGGGGTAAGGACGGGACAGGAGCAGTTCGGCCGCTTCCTGCTTGGTTTTGGCGGAGCGGGCGGGGTCTTCCAACTGGGTGACATACGTCTTGAGTTCGAACTGCTGGGCGGTGGACAACTGCGCGGGCTGGACAGAAGGCGGCGCGCAGGCGGAAATCGCCGATATTCCGCACAATGCCGCCGCCAGGAGTTTCCGTTTCACAGTGGCCGATCCTCTTATCGCGGGCGCGTTCACTGTAGTCTGAAACGCGCTCGGTGTCAATTCCGACCGCCCCGCGAAGGGCAATTCCGCTCCGGATTTGCCCTTGCCAACCGACGCCCCTGCCGCTATCATGCCCCGACTCGATAGAGACCAGACAGACCCATAGAGCATACGCGAGGTGAGTGATGCATTATCCGCACAGGATTTCAAAACGTAAGCGTTCCCGCAAGATCGGCTTCCGGGCCCGCATGCGGACCAGCAACGGCAGGAAATTGATTAACCGCAAGCGCCGCCTGGGGCGGAAGGTCCAGGTCGTCTGACCTTTCCGCACCGACCGGCCCCCTTAGCACCCCGCCCGATTTCGCAATAATGGGGCCAGGGGAGCAAGGCGGGGGCGTTGAGCCATTCCGAAGTGAAAAAAAACCGAAGCGTCCGGATTCTTCCCGGGCGCTTCGGGTCTTTTTTTTTGGGGGGGGTGATCGGCTCAGCGCGGGGCGCTCAGGCGGACACGGCCTGTGCGGGGCACACGCTGAGGTTCGCGCCCGTCTCGCCGGGTTCGAACACGTGGATTCGCCGCGTGTCCAGGTGCAGTTTCGCGGTCTGACCGTCGGACAGGTCGCGCCGGGCGTCCACGCGGGCGACGATGTGCGGGTGGCTGGCCGTCGAGGTGAAGATGTCCATCTTCTCGCCCAGCGGTTCGATGACGCCGACCTTCACGGGCAGGACATTGCCCTCGCCCGCGAAACGCCCTTCGCCGGTCAGGCTCATCGCCTCGGGGCGAACGCCGAGGACCACGTCCTTTCCGGCCCAGCCGACCACCGCCTCGGCCTTGTCCTGCGGAAGGCGGATGCGGCACGTGCCCTCGTCGAAGAACACGTTTCCGCCGTCGGTCACGAGCTTCCCGTTCAGGAAGTTCATCGGCGGGGTGCCCACGAACCCGGCGACGAACCGGTTGGCCGGGCGATCAGATCG
>JAKPKY010000095.1 GCA_029553505.1 Planctomycetota bacterium | reverse complement strand
CGCCAGTTACCGTTAACTACATGATTGATAAGGTATTTTTATAGAGTTTGGGGGCAGTTTTGCGACCCCGATGTGCCGAATATTGCCCATATACGAAACAGAACTGTGCGATATCATGGACGGATGTCCTGGAGGCCGTTTTCGCCGCGATATCGTCCGCTGACTCTAGCGGCCACGCTGCTGCTGGCGGTGTTCGTTTTGATCGTCGCGGCGGCCGCTCAATGGGTGACATTGCGGGCGCGTGTCGAAACCGACGCCGTGGCCGCGGAACAGGCCGAGCAGCATACGCGCCAGCTGGCGGCGGAACTTCAGAAGTTCCGCCTGCTCCCTGTCGCCCTGAGCGAGTACCCTGATCTGCACGCGGTCTTGGACGGCGGCGGGCCCAAGGTGGTCGAGAGCCTGAACGGCAAGCTCGAGTCCCTGGCCGACCAAACCGACGCGGCGGAAATCTACGTGATCGACCGCGACGGGCGCACGCTCGCCGCGAGCAATTGGCGCGAGCCGGGCAGCTTTGTCGGTCAGAATTTCAGTTTCCGTCCCTATTTCCGAAACGCGCTGGCGAACGGGACGGCGGAATTGTTCGCCGTCGGCACGGTCACCGGCCGGCCCGGCTTCTTTATCGCCCGTCGAATAGATGAAGGCCCGCGGGCGCTCGGTGTGATCGTGGTGAAGATCGACTTCGCGGACATGGAGAAGCAGTGGTCGCGCGACTCCGGAGCCACCATGGTCGTCGAGTCGCACGGGATCATCATCATTACGGGGCGCGACGACTGGCGATTCCGCGCGCTTCACCCGTTGTCCGCGTCCGAGCGCGAGGATCTGCGGCGCACGATGCAGTTCGGCTCCCTGCCCTTGGCCTTGCTGCGCACGCGGACCGAGGCCCACAGCGACATCAAGCTGCCCGACGAACAGGACCCGTACCGTGTCGCCATGAAGTCGCCGGTGATCGAAGGCTCGCGCCTCTATCACTTCGAGCCCCTCGCGCCCGCCCGCGCGCGCGCCGCGGCGGACGCCCGCCTGCTGGCCCTGGCCGGGCTGGTGATCGTTTTCTCGACTTTCGCGGTCTACTGGCGGGTGCACACCGGACGTCTGGCGCAGATCGACCGGAGAAACCTCCTGGAAAAGGAGGTTTCGCTTCGAACGGCGGAGTTGCAGGAGGCCAACAGCCGTCTTCGGTCCGAACACCAGCGGCGCATGACGGCGGACGCCCGTTGGCGCGCGGCGCGCGAAGAATTGGCGCAGGCCAACCGCCTCGGCGTAATCGGCCAGATCACGACCGGGATCGCCCATGAGATCAATCAGCCCGTCGCGGCCATACGGGCCTTCGCGGAGAACGCCCGCGGTCACCTGAAGCGTGAAGACACTGTCCGTACCGCGGCCAGCCTCGCCGATATCGTCGAACTGACGGACCGGATCGGGCGCATTACGACGGAGTTGAG
>JAKPKY010000094.1 GCA_029553505.1 Planctomycetota bacterium | reverse complement strand
GCCGGCGCGACCACCATCACGAAGCCCACTCCCATGTTGAACACGCGCATCATCTCGATGGGGTCCACCGGGCCCTTGGCGGCGATCAGCCGGAAGATCGGCGGCACGATCCAGCTGTCGCGCTGGACTCGCACGGTCAGGCCGTCGGGCAGCACGCGGGGAAGGTTGCCCGGCAGCCCGCCGCCAGTGATGTGCGCCATCGCCTTGATAACCTTCTTGACCGAATACTGGTGCAGCACGTCGAGCACCGGCTTGACGTAGATTCGCGTGGGGCGGAGCAACTCCGCGCCGACCGACGTGCCTTCCAACTCGGGCGGGCAGTCGTCCGGGCTGTAGCCCATCTTGTCCAGCAGGACCCGTCGGGCGAGCCCGTAGCCGTTGGAGTGGAGCCCGTCGGACGCCAGGGCGATCGCCACGTCGCCGGCCTCGACCGTCGAACCGTCGATGATCCGCTTGCGCTCGACGACGCCGACGGAAAATCCCGCCATGTCGAATTCCGCCGGCTTGTAGAGGTCGGGCATTTCTGCCGTCTCTCCGCCCAGCAGGGCGCAGCCGGACTGGACGCACCCGTCCACGATGCCCCGGACGATGTCGGTCATGCGCCCCGGTTCGAGTTTCCCGACGGCGAGGTAGTCCAGGAAGAACAGCGGTTCGGCGCCGCAGCAGATCAGGTCGTTGACGTTCATGGCGACCAGGTCGATTCCGACCGTGTCGACCTTCTCCATGGCGAAGGCGACCTTGAGCTTCGTGCCCACGCCGTCGGTGCAACCGACCAGCACCGGCTCGGAGTAGTTGCGCTTGAACAGCCGCTCGTTGTAGTCGAGGCGGAACATCCCGGCGAATCCGCCGATTCCGCCCATGACGCGCGGGCCTCGGGTCCGCTCGACGAGGGGCTTGATCATGTCCACCATCAGGTCGCCGGCCTCGATATCGACCCCGGCTTCCTTGTAGGTCATCGACTTGGAAGGTGTTGCTGGCATGGGCGTATCCTACCAGCGCCGACGGGCATTGCAATGGGCTGGCGGACGCCTTTTGCCGCGGTGGGAATCCCGGACGCGAAATCGCCCTCCGGAAAATCTCGCAAAAGCTGGGGGAAACCTCTTGCCGTGGCCGACCCAGAGGATATCCTGCGCGCCTTGAACCTGCCGCGGCGAAGTGCGCGTCCGGGCGGGTCGAGTGGAATAATGTCCTGGCGGAGCCGATCGTATGAAGAGCTCCCCGCCCTGAGCGTTCGGCGGGGTGAGCTGCGCCGGAGCCTGCGGACCGTCACCGTCGCCTGGATGTTCGGCGTGGTGTGGATGGCGCTCGTCTCCGGCGACCAGATGCGGGCCTTTGCGCGCATCCTGGGGTTCAACGACATGGCCTTCGGCATCCTCGCGGCCATGCCATTCCTCGCCACCTTCGGGCAGCTCAATGCCGCCGTCATCGTCGAGCGCACCGGACTCCGCAAGTTCCTGTTCCTCGACAGCGCCGCGTACAGCCGGCTCCTCTGGATTCCCGTGGCGCTGGTTCCCCTGTTGCTGCCGTTTCCACCGGTGCTGGCGGTGACGGCGGTGCTGATCCTTCTGGCGGGGAGCAACTTCCTGGCGGCGCTTTCCGCGCCGGCCTGGATGACGTGGATGGGCGACCTGATTCCCCGGCGCATCCGCGGAAGGTACTTCGCTCGGCGGGCGCAGATCACGCAGGTCGTCCAGATCGTCGTCGTGGTCGGCGCCAGCCTGTTGCTGGACTGGGTGACCGTTCCCGGATCTTCCGAGACCTACCAGGGCCAGCCGATGCTGCTGTGGACCATCTGCGCGATGTTTGCGGTGGCGGGGGTGTTCGGCACGATCGACATCCTGCTGTTCCGCCGGATCCGTGAGCTGGTTCCGCCCCCGCGCCAGGAGGCGGTGTCCGGCGGCGTGATCATCGACATTCCCCGCCCCGCGCGGCGGACGCCCGTTTCCCTGGTCGCCTACGCCGGGCGCTACCTCGCCGCGATGATCCGCG
>JAKPKY010000093.1 GCA_029553505.1 Planctomycetota bacterium | reverse complement strand
CTGCTGGCGTCGATGGACCGCATGCAGACCCAGTTGCTGGAGCGGATCACCGCGGAGCGCAAGGTCGCCGCCGAAAACCTGGCCATCAAGATCGCGCTGGACAACGTGAGTACTGGGGTGATGATTGCGAACGGAGAGAGGACGATCATCTACGCGAACCATGCGGTGAAGAGGATCCTGAAGGGAGCGGAATCGGAGATCAAGAAGCAGCTGCCGAACTTCGACGCGGAGCGGATGGTGGGAGTGAACATCGACACGTTCCACAAGAACCCGGGGCACCAGGCGAAGCTGCTGGCGGAGTTCACCAGCACCTACACGGCGAACCTGGAAATCGGGAGTCGCTTCATGCGGGTCACCGCGAGTCCGGTGCTGAACGAGAGGAACGAAAGGCTGGGGGCGGTCGCGGAGTGGCTGGACCGGACCAACGAAGTGATGGTCGAACGGGAAGTGGCGAACATCGTCGACGGTGCGCTGCGCGGCGACTTCGTGACGCGGGTCAGCCTGGAAGGCAAGGAAGGCTTCTTCCGGCAGTTGTCGGAAGGCCTGAACCAGCTGTCCGAAGTGACGCAGACGGGGCTGTCGGACGTGGCGCGGGTGCTGCAGCTGGTGGCGGCTGGTGACCTGACGCAGAAGATCGAAGCGGACTACCAGGGCATCTTCGGGCAGCTGAAGGACGACACCAACAGCACGATCGAGCGGCTGAAGGAAGTGGTGGGGCGGATCAAGGACGCCACGGAAGCGATCAACATCGCGTCGCAGGAAATCGCGGCGGGGAACCAGGACCTGTCGAGCCGGACGGAAGAACAGGCGAGCAGCCTGGAAGAGACCTCGTCGGCGATGGAAGAACTCAACGCCACGGTGAAGCAGAACGCGGAGAACGCGAGGCAGGCCAACGAACTGGCGAAGACGTCGAACGCCGGGGTGGTGAGGGGCGGCGAAGTGGTGAAGCAGGTGGTGGTCACGATGGGCGACATCCAGGCCAGCTCGAAGAAGATCTCGGACATCATCGGCGTGATCGACAGCATCGCGTTCCAGACCAACATCCTGGCGCTGAACGCGGCGGTGGAAGCGGCGCGTGCGGGGGAACAGGGTCGGGGCTTCGCGGTGGTGGCCACCGAAGTGAGGAACCTGGCGCAGCGCAGCGCGACGGCGGCGAAGGAGATCAAGACGATGATCGCCGAGTCGGTGGACAAGGTCGAGTCGGGGGCGAAGCTGGTGCAGCAGGCGGGGAGCACGATGGACGAGGTGGTGACGAGCTTCCAGCAGGTGGCGGCGCTGGTGACGGAGATCGCGAGCGCGAGCCGGGAGCAGAGTTCGGGGATCGAGCAGACGACGCAGGCGGTGAGCCAGATGGACGAGGTGACGCAGCAGAACGCGGCGCTGGTGGAAGAGGCGGCGGCGGCGGCGGAGAGCCTGGAAGAGCAGGCGCGGGGGCTGGTGCAGACGGTGAGCATGTTCAAGCTGGCGGAGGGAGGCGGGCGGACATTGCCGGCGCCGGCCCTGCGCGACGCGACGCCGCGGCAGCTGGGGACGGCGCGGCCGCAGCCGAAGCCTGGGGCGGCGAAGAAGATCGCCCCGCCCCATCTCGCCGACGACGGCGAGCAGTGGGAAGAGTTCTGAGTTTCCGAACCGCCGCAATGAACGCCGGCGCCGCGTGGGTTGCGGCGCCGTTCCGCAATTCAGAAACGCCGCTTACACGGCGTTTCTCGACACAGTGAACCGAAATTGGAAAAGCGCGACCGCGAATTTCACTTTACCTCCGCCGATTTCGAGCGGGTGCGGGCGCTGATATACAAGCACGCCGGGATATCGCTCGCCCCGATCAAGCAGGACATGGTGTACAGCCGCCTCGCACGGCGGCTGCGCGCCCTCGGGTACGCCACCTTCGAGCAATATCTGGCGCATCTTGAGTCCAACGACGAAGCGGAGTGGGAGACCTTCGTCAATTCGCTGACGACGAATCTGACCTCCTTCTATCGCGAGGCGCACCACTTCGACATCCTGGTCCGCCACCTGCGCGAACTCAAGCATCGGCCGATCCGCATCTGGTGTTCCGCCGCGTCGACCGGCGAGGAGCCCTATACCCTGGCGATGACCGC
>JAKPKY010000051.1 GCA_029553505.1 Planctomycetota bacterium | reverse complement strand
CCCTCGGGCCTGGACGCCGTCGAGTGGGCGCGCCGGGCGGCGGGCCTGGGCGCCGGGGAAATCCTTCTCAATTCGATCGATCGGGACGGAACCGGGGAAGGCTATGACCTGGAGTTGACGAGCGCCGTCTCCGGCGCCGTTGACGTCCCGGTCATCGCCTCCGGCGGCGCCGGAAAGCTGGAGCAAATCGCCGATGCCGTTCTCATCGGACGGGCCGACGCCGTCCTGGCCGCCTCGATCCTTCACGACGGCCGCTGCACCGTTTCGCAAATCAAGTCCTACCTTCGGAGCCGGGGACTGGAGGTCCAATGATCATCGCCTCGATTGACCTTATGAAAGGCCGCCCCGTTCAACTGCGGCGGGGCCGTGAAAAAATCCTGGAAAGAGATGACCCCGCGGGACTGGCCGCGGAGTTCGACCGTTACGGCGAGGTGGCGGTCATCGATCTCGACGCCGCCTGCGGCGAGGGTTCCAACGCGGGCCTCATCGCCGAAATCGTTCGCGTCGCCGACTGCCGCGTCGGCGGCGGAATCCGGACGGTGGAGAAAGCCAGGGAAATCGTCTCCCTGGGCGCCGGGAGAATCATCGTCGGCTCGGCCGCCTTCACGGACAGGGGGATCAACGAAGAATTCTTGAAATCTCTGGAGAAGGCCGTCGGGCGGACGCGGGTGATCGTCGCCGTGGACTCCATCGAGGGAAAAATCGCGGTCGGCGGCTGGCGCCGCCGCCTCGACCTGGAGGCCGAATCCGTCCTGCCCGCCCTCGAACCGTACTGCTCGGAGTTCTTGTTCACCTGCATCGAGAAGGAAGGAACCATGGAGGGCTTCCCGGCCGAATTCGGCCGGCGGCTGCGGAATTCGACGGCGAACGCCCTGACGGTGGCCGGAGGCGTCGGAGACCCGGAGGAAATCTCCGCGCTCGCCGCAATCGGCGTGAACGTCCAGCTGGGCATGGCGCTCTACACGGGCAAGATTTCGCTGGGCGAGGGATTCATCAATTCGCTCGATTGGAAAAAAGGCCTGATTCCAACCATCGTCCAAAACGAGGAGGGGCAGGTTCTCATGCTGGCCTACAGCAGCCCCGACTCCCTGCGCCGGACGTTCGACGAGGGGCGGATGTGCTATTTCTCGCGGTCGCGGCAAAGGCTCTGGAGCAAGGGCGAGGAGTCCGGCAACGTCCAGGCCCTGGTGAGAATCAGGGCCGACTGCGACGCGGACACCCTTCTGGCCACGGTGCGGCAGACCGGCGGCGCGTGCCACACCGGTTCCTATTCCTGTTTCGGGGGAAAGAAATTTACCCTGCGGCAGCTGTCCGACGTCGTCCGCGATCGTTTGGAGAATCCGAGGCCCGGTTCCTATACCGCGTCCCTCGACCGCCGGATGATCGGGGAAAAAATCCTGGAAGAGGCCGGCGAACTGGTCGAGGCCGAGGAAAAAAATCACATCGTCTGGGAGGCCGCCGACCTGATGTACTTCACCCTTGTCCGTTTGGCCGAGCGGAAGATTCCGCTCGGGGACGTCATGCGGGAGCTCGAACGGAGGAGGAACGCATGAGAATCGTTCAGGCAGACACGCTGGTGCCGGAATTTTTCCGCGCCGCCCCGCGCCCGGATTCGCGGCTCGTGCAGGAAATCGTCGCCGATGTCCGGAGAACCGGCGACCGGGCGCTGCGGGCCTGGACTTTTAGATACGACGGCGTTGACGTGCCGCGGCCGCGCGTCCCGGAAGAGGATATCCGGGCGGCCGCCGCGGGGCTCGACGCCGACCTGGCCGGGGCGATGAAGACGGCGGCCGCGAATATCCGGAGTTTCGCCGAGCTCCAGCTCAGGGGCTGCCGGGACTTCGAGGCCGAGGTGAACGAGGGCGTTTTCTGCGGCCAGCGCGTCGTTCCCGTCGACCGGGCGGGGATCTATGTCCCCGGAGGGCGTTATCCCCTGTTTTCTTCGCTCTTGATGGGTGTCGTGCCCGCCCAGGTCGCCGGCGTCGGCGAAATCTATGTTTGCACGCCGCCGTCCCGCCAGGGGGGCGTCCATCCGGTCATCCTCGCCGCCGCCCACATGCTGGGCATCGACGCGATCTTCCGCGTCGGCGGAGTCCAGGCCGTGGCCGCCATGGCTTACGGGACGGAAACGGTTCCGCGGGCGGACGCCATCGCCGGTCCCGGAAACCGGTTCGTCAGCCTGGCCAAGAGGGAGGTTTACGGCGACGCCGGCATCGACATGACGGCCGGGCCGAGCGAAATCCTGATCGTGGCCGACGAAACCGCCGATCCCGGCATCGTCGCCGCCGATCTCCTCGCCCAGGCCGAACACGACGACGACGCGGTCCCCGTTCTGGTGACGGATTCGCCGGATTTCGCCCTGGCCGTAAGGAAGGAACTGGAGGCCCAGATCGCCGAGCTCGAAACACGGCCGACCGCCGGGAAATCCCTGGAGGCCAACGGCTTGATCGTGCTGGTCGGCGCGCTGGAGGAAGCCGTCCCGATGGCCGATCGCAAGGCCCCCGAGCATCTCGAACTCCAGGGGAAGCGGGCGGAATCCCTGGCCCCGCGGTTCCGGCATTTCGGAAGCCTGTTCATCGGCCGCAGCGCGGCCGAGGTCCTGGGAGATTACGCCTCCGGGATCAATCACACGCTGCCGACCGGATCCTCCGCCAGGTTTTTCTCCGGGCTCAGCGTCCGGAATTTCCTCAAGTTCCAGACGACGTTGAGAGTGGAGACGCGCAGCCCGGGCCTCGAAAAAATCGCCCGCGCCGCGCGGATCATGGCCGAGGCCGAGGGGCTCGCCGGCCACGCCGCCGCCGCCCGCCGGCGCATCCGGTAGGGCGACCGCGCCCCGAGAAAGCTTCATTCATTGTGGTTGAAGGGAGGCGCCAGCTCTGCGCCCTCCTTGTCTTTATGGACATCAAGGG
>JAKPKY010000048.1 GCA_029553505.1 Planctomycetota bacterium | reverse complement strand
GGCGGCACGGCCGGCGGCGTTGTCGTCCTGATGGAGCAAGTGCCCGGTCCCATCCGTTTTGTGGAGTGACGCGTCCATGGCCCTGACGATCCATGACCAACGGATGGCGAAGTACGGACAGGTGATGACCGACCTCATCCGCCGCATCGGCAGCGGCGAGTGGCGGGTCGGCGAAACGATCCCGAGCGTGCTGGAGCTGCAGCGGGCGTACGGCTTCAATCGGCTGACGATCCTCAAGGCGCTCAACCGGCTGGAGAGCGAGGGGTATCTCAGCGTCGAACAGGGACGCGGCACGTTCGTCCGCCGCAAAGAGGTGCGCAAGCTGGTGGGGCTTTGCTTCGGTGACGACATTTTCTCGCCCGAAGCCAGCCCCTTCAGCTTTCTCATGGCGCGCGCCGCCCAGGCCTATTTCCGCGATTCGGGCAGCGAACTGAAGTATTACGTCGAACATGCGAACCTGAAGGTCGAGCGCGTGCTCGACCGCGACCTGGTCGACGATATCGTCTCCGGCCGGCTCCGCGGCCTGATCACCGTCGGCAGCGACGCGCCGCTGGCGCTGGTGCGGAGCGACCTGTGGGCGCGGCATCGGCTCCCCTGGGTCGACGTTAGCGTGCACGACGTCGCCACCCACCGTGTCCAGTGCGACGTCCTCCCCGCCATGACGCTCGGCGTCGGCTACCTGCAGCGGACCGGACGCCGCCGCATCGCCGCGCTGGGAATGGGGAAGGATTCAATCCCCGCAACCCTGGCGCCGTTCCACCGCCTGCTGGCGGCGCGGGGAATGGCCACCCGCCCGGAGTGGACGCCGCAGTTGAGGCGGACGTCGGAGCGCGGCGGCTTCGACGGGATGCGCGCCATCTGGGCCTGCCCGGAGAAACCGGACGCGCTGCTGGTGATGGACGATATCCTCGCCAAAGGGGCGGTGCAGGCGATCCAGACGCTGGGAATCCGCGTGCCGCAGGACGTGGCGCTGATCAGCCTGGCGAACAAGGGGTCGGGCCTGTTCTACCCGATCTCCTTTCCCAGGCTGGAGTTTGATCCCCAGACGATCATGCGCAAAGCCGGCAAACTCCTGGAGACGCTGATGGCGCGGCCCGACGCGCCGCCCAGGACGATTCGCGTCGCCCCGGTGCTGCGCGAGGCGTGAAGCGCACGATTGGTGGCCTCTTCGCAAGATTGATCCCTTTACAGGAACCCCGCGAAAACGGGACAATACGGACCACGCCAGCAGAAGGAGAAATAAAATGTACGAGATGGGGCAGCAGGAGATCGATGCCGTCGCCGCCGTGATCCGTTCGGGTCAGTTGTTCCGCTACCGCGGGGGCGAAGGCGGCCAGGCGGACGCCTGCGAGAAGCGGATGGCCGAGCTGTTCGGCAGCCGCCACACGTTGATGGTCACCTCGGGGACGGGCGCGCTGATCTGCGGCCTGGTCGGCCTGGGCATCGGCCCGGGCGACGAGGTGATCGTTCCCGCCTTCACCTGGCTGGCCAGCGCCGGCGCGGTGCTGAGCGTCGGCGCCATCCCGGTCCTGGCCGACGTCGACGAGACCCTCACCCTCGATCCCGCCGACTTTGAACGCCGTATCGGGCCGCGCACCAAGGCGGTGATCCCGGTCCACATGGGCGGCCGGCCGAGCGACACGGACGCCATTCTGGCGGTCGCCAGGAAGCACGGCATCCGCGTGCTGGAAGACGCCTGCCAGGCGATCGGTGGCAGCTACAAGGGA
>JAKPKY010000028.1 GCA_029553505.1 Planctomycetota bacterium | reverse complement strand
TCCTTGCCGCCATGCCCGGCGTCGATGACGACCACGCGGCGGCGCTTGAGCGAGTCGGTGGAAACCTTGACCAGGTTGCGCGGCGAGGCCGGAGTCTGGGCGATGACCTTCAGCGGCGTCGCCAGCGGGCGCGCCACGGATTTGTCCGAGGCCTGCAGATCGATCACGTAGCGCCAATGGTCGATCCCGTCGCCCGGAGGCAGCAGGAACCGCTTGGCGACGGTGACCTCGCCATCCAGATCGAGCTGAAGCCGGGCCTGGCCGCCCGACTTGTCGACCAGCCAGCGCTTGACCAGGCCGCGGCCGGCGCCATCGAGGCCCGCGCCCTCAACCTTTATCTTGGGGAAGCTGAGCACCATGCGGCCCTGGGCCGGGAAAGTGGGCTCGGCCGCCGTGGTCGCGCGGTCCAGATCGATGACGACGCGGGTCTGCGCGCGGTCGCCGCCGAAGCGGACCTTGAGCACGCCGGACTCTGGCACATTGTTAACGGCCGCCGCCGCCAGCGCGGCCCCTGTCAGGGCCGCGGCGATTCCCGCGACGAGCGCTACAACCTGCTTTGTCAGGCGTTTCTTCGCCACGGGGACCCCAAACGCAGGCGCGGGCCAACAACGGCGGGCGCCAAGAACGGGTGACTATGGCGGGCGGACGTAGAGAATGGGTTAACCTCCGCCGGTCCCCTCCGGAATTTTTCGCGACGCATTGTTCATGCTGGGGTTTCATGTTTGGCGGGCATGCTGCTAAGGTTCGCTCGCGCGCTGTCGACGCATGCTTGCGACGACGCACCGCGCACCGGCCTCCGCGTCGAGGCCTTCGCTACCTGACCAAGGTCATTTGGCGACGACGCAGACCACTCTAGCGCCCCAATCCATTGCGGGCGCGCCACGGAAAACCTCATGGGCTGCGCCGCAGACACCACAACGCACACCGTTCATCCCGTCGCCGCTTTCGGCTGCGCGAGCGGCTGGCGCGCAGGTGTCGCTGGCGCGCCTCTCACAAGCCGGCGCCCGGGCCTCGCGCCCGCCGCGCGCCCTGGAGTTCGTCTTAATGACAAAGAAAATGCTTATCGAAGCGGCCCACCCGGAAGAAACCCGGGTCGTGGTCGTGGACGGAAACCGCGTTGAAGAGTTCGACTTCGAGAGCCAGAACCGCAAACAGCTTCGCGGTAACATCTATCTCGCGAAAATAACGCGCGTCGAACCCAGCCTGCAGGC
>JAKPKY010000237.1 GCA_029553505.1 Planctomycetota bacterium | reverse complement strand
GCGTGCGGCTGACCATGCCCAGCAAGGTCGTGTCGCTCCAGGCGGGCCGCAACCTTCTGCTGATCAAATTCCGGCCGGGGTACATCGCCGACGGGATCGATTTCCGCGTGCGCGATGTTCGCCTGTCGCCGCTGGTGAGCGCGCGGGGCCTTCCCATCGCATTGGGCCGGGTCCGCGCCCTGCCCCGGTTCACGGGCGCGCCCGAGCGGCCGCGGCAGATCATCGAGGTGGCCGCGGTTAACACGTCCAGCGTGGACGTGCGGGTGGCCGTCGCCTGCGCGTCCAGCGCCCTGGGCGCCGAGGACAAGGCGGACGTCGTGCTCCCGCCGAACCGCATCACGCCGTTGCGGCTGTCGCTGCCGGCCGCGGCAGCGGGAACGGTCGTCGACGCGCCGCTTACCGCGCGGCTCTACGGACGGGAGTTGACGGCGCCCTTTCAGTACGAAGCGGCAGCGCCTCCCAAGGGCGCCGGCGTCGAGATGGTGTTGACCTCGTTCCATTTTGACACGACCTACCACGAGGAACAGCGCGTGTACGCCATGGGCGCGTTCGACATCGTCCGCCAGTATTGCCGGTTGCACCGCGAAGATCCCCAGTTCCGGTCGACGTTATCGGAAGTGGACTACCTCAAACCCTATTTCGACGTGTTTCCGGAAGACCGCGAGACCCTGATGCGCGTGTTCCGCGAAAACCGGTCGAATTCCGACGCCATGTACAACCAGCCCAACGAGATGAATTGCGGCGGCGAGGCGCTGGTGCGCAATTTCCTGTACGGCCAGCTCTTCCACGGGCGGGTGATGGGCCGCATCTGCCATGTCTACGCCCCGGGCGACGTATTCGGCCATCCGAACCAGTTGTCGCAGATCGCGCGGAAGGCCGGATGCCTGGGCGTGAGCTGGGACAAATACATCTACAATTTCCCGCCGCTGTTCCTGCATCTGTCGCTCGACGGCTCGTCGCTGCCCCACAAGCGCGGGAACTGGGGATGGAGCGAGGCGGCGGACATGGGGCTGTCGGTCATCGTGGGCGACATCGATCAGACTCCGCCCACGGAGTGGCACGAGACGCTTCTGCCCAAGG
>JAKPKY010000206.1 GCA_029553505.1 Planctomycetota bacterium | reverse complement strand
CGTGGTCAAGGCCTACCACAGCGAAGCCTACGAGTCGGAGCGGTTCCACGAGGTGAACCGGCAGCAGTTCAAGACGGTGATGCGCGGCACGCGCGCCGAACTGCTGATCACCCCGGCGATGGAAACGGTCAACATGCTGATGGTCGCCGTGTTTTTCGTCTACTGCTACGCCAAGGGGCTGACCCTGCTGCAGATCGTGCCGATTGCCACCGGCTTTGTGATTTTCTACAAGCCCATGAAGCAACTGGGAAGAATCCAGACCTCGATCGAGCGCGCCCACGCCGCGCTGAACCGCATCTTCTCCGTGTTCGACTCCGACACCTGCCTTCCCGAAGCGCCGCACCCGCTGCGCAAGACCTCCTTCGACACGGCGATTGAATTCCGCGGCGTCTCGTTTCGCTACCAGGCGGGCGGCGAGCCGGTGATCGACCACGCCGCGTTCGATATCCGCCGCGGACAAATGGTCGCCGTGGTCGGCGCCACCGGTTCCGGCAAAACAACCCTGGCGAACCTGCTGGCGCGTTTCTACGATCCGGACGAAGGCGCGGTCGTCATGGACGGAACCGACATCCGGCACCTCGCCGTCGGCGACCTGCGCAAGCTGATCGGCGTCGTGACGCAGGAGACGATCCTGTTCAACGAATCGGTGCGCGACAACATCGCGTTTGGGCGGAAAGACTACACGGCGGAGCAGGTCCGGGAAGCGGCGCGGGCCGCGTACGCCGACGCGTTTATCGAGGCGTTGCCGGAAGGGTACGAGACGGTGATCGGAGAGGGCGGCGCGACGCTGTCGGGGGGCCAGCGGCAGCGTCTGGCGATTGCGCGGGCGATCATCAAGGACCCGGCGATCCTGATTCTGGACGAGGCGACGTCGCACCTGGACTCGGAAAGCGAGCAGGCGATCCAGAAGGCGTTGGCGGGGTTTGTGCAGGGCCGCACGACGATCGTGATTGCGCACCGTCTGGCGACGGTGCAGCGCGCGGACCGGATCGTCGTGGTCGACCAGGGCCTGATCGTGGAGCACGGGACCCATCAGGAGCTTCTGGCGATTGGCGGGATCTACCGCCGCCTGTACGAGCAACAGCTGTTGTCGGGCGGTGAGGACGTGGCATGAATCGGGGGCTTCCGCTCGCCGTTATGCTGCTCCTGGTGCTGGGCGGCTGCGGCTCGGAAGAACCGGCGGGCCCGGGTCCGTCCTCGCCCGCCGCGAGCGTCAATGGCGCGGCGCCGCCGGCCGCGGGTCAGGAACACACGCGCGGGCCGGTGGTGGTGGTGG
>JAKPKY010000203.1 GCA_029553505.1 Planctomycetota bacterium | reverse complement strand
TCCGATCTTCCTGGAACCGCAGTTCCGCGAGCCGGAGCCCTTCCTGGGCCAAAGTCACGTTTCCGCGCTCGCTTTCCATCTTGGCCATCGCGTCCTGGATGCTGATGTGGGCCTGGGTCACGTCGAGTTCGACGAGGCGTTCGAGATCGGCGAGCTGATGTTCGAGGCTCGTGACCTGGGCGCGCGCCTCCAGCACGTCATATTTCCGTTTTCCCCCCATGTAGATGTCGTACTGGGCGCCGAGACCGAAGGTCCACCCGTCGGGCGTGGCCAGGCCGCCTTCGTCGGTATTGGAGTACTCCGCCTGCAATCCGACCGTGGGGAGGTACTGGCCCTTGGCGGCCTTGACCTGTTGTTCGGCGGCCTCGAGGGCCTTTCGCAGGGCGGCGATCTCGGGGCGGCTCTCGAGGGCCCGTGCGACGTAGTCCGCGACCGGGGTATCGGCGGGCCGCCACTCGATGCTGGGGTCGAGCTGCAGCCGGGTATTCTCCGCGACGAACAGCACGCGGCGAAGATTGGCTTCGGCGAGACGCAGCGCGTTCTTTGCGGCCACCAGCTCGGATTTCCGGGCGCCCAATTCGGTCTTGGCCCGCAAAACTTCGAAGTTGCTGATGGTTCCCACGTCAAACATCTGCTGGGCGTCGGTGAGGTTGCGCTCGAAGGTCCGGACGCTCTCGGCCGCCACCTCGACCAGGGACGCGACCAGCAGGACGTCGTAGAAGCCCTGTTTGGCGTCGTATTCGACCTGGGCGAGCGCGACGGCTTTCTGCCACTCCTGGGACTCGGTGAGGAACCGCGCGGCGTCGATGGCGGCGCGGATCCGTCCCCCTGCGTACAACACCTGGTCGGCGGTGAAGGTCTCGATGCGGAGGTCGTCGCCGGGCTGGGTCTGGGGAGTCATCCGATCGGTCAGGTAATTCTGCGCGACGGAACCGAGGATATTGAGCAGGATGGACGTGGCGGGGTCGCCGGTGTTGATGAACCCGGCGCCGCTGCCGCCGCCGCCCAGCTTGGCCAGGACGCCCCCCGGATTGCGCTCGTTAAACTCGGTATGAACGAACGTGAGGCTCGTGGCCAGTTGGGGAAGCATCTGAGAGCGGGCTTGACCGATGCGCGCGCGCGCCGCCTCGATGTCGCTCTCGGCCTGGAAGATCTTCTCGTTGTTCGCCAATGCCAGATCGACGCAGCCGCGGACGGTGAGGGTGAGCATTTCGCCTTCGGCGGGCCGTTCCGCGAGGTCCTCGTGCTGAGACAGGTACGCGCCGATGGCGTCCATGGTCTCCTGCATCGGCGGGGTGCTGATGAGGGCGTCCACGCCGCCGGGTTCATGTTGCGGCGGCACGCCGGCCTCGACGGTGGCCGGCGCCGCCCCGGTATCGGGCGCGGGAGCCGTTTCCTCGGCGGCAAACGCAAGGGTGCAGCAGAGCATGCACGCGATGGAGGCGAATCTCATTGTCATGACTGGTCCCATCCCCATGGTTTATGTGGGCATCCCCAGCGCCGTCAGCGTTGCGCCGGGCGCGCATTGACGAACTTCGTATACCCGTAAGTCATGATACGCGCGGGCGCGGCAGGGGTCAATGGAATCCGCGCGGTTGCCGCCTCTATGGCCGGATACGCACCTTCTCGAAGCGCCGTACAATGTCGGAATTGCGGAATTCGGTGGCGTGATTGAGGTAGGTGCGGGCCCGGTTCCGAAACGGTTTCCACCAATGTTCAGGAACGCCGTCGATGCCCAGCACAGCGCCCAGCAGCGAGCCCGCCGTGGCGGCGGTGCAGTCGTTGTCGAGACCCATGGCCACGGTGACGCCGATGGTGCGGGTGAAATCCCGCTTGCCGAGCGCGAGCCCGAACGCCGTCAGGCAGGCGTTGTTGT
>JAKPKY010000164.1 GCA_029553505.1 Planctomycetota bacterium | reverse complement strand
GAGCCGTCGGGGAATTCCCCGGCCCGCATGCGTCGGAACAGGTCGAGGTTCTCCTCCACCCCGCGCCCGCGGAAGGGGCTCTCCCGGCCCGGCTGGGTGAGCGTCCCGCGCGACAGGCGGATTTCCTCGGCCGTCTGGTCGTCCACGTACGCCTTGCCCTTGCGGATGAGTTCCTCGGCATACTCGTACATCTGCTCGAAATAGTCGCTGGCGTAGTACAGGTGCTCGCCCCAGTCCCAGCCCAGCCAGCGGACGTCCTCGACGATCGACCGGACGTACTCGTCCTCTTCCTTGGTGGGGTTGGTGTCGTCGAATCGCAGGTGGCAGCGCCCGCCGAACTCCTGGGCGATCCCGAAGTCGATGTGGATCGCCTTGGCGTGCCCGATGTGCAGGTATCCGTTGGGCTCGGGGGGGAAGCGCGTCACGACGCGCCCGCCCCATTTGCCCGTCCTGCCGTCCTCGGCCACGATCTCGCGGACGAAATCGCTCGGGCGGTTCTCGTCGCCCGGCGGGTTGGCGGTGCTGCCCGGTTCGGTTTGCGGCATGGTCTTTGATTCCTTGCTTCTGGGCGTCGGCTGTAGCGCGGCGGAAACGAGAGATTTTACCGTCCTGCGCGGCGAGACGCAACGGCCCCGGGCTCTGCCGGCGGCGCGGCGGACTTGCAGCCGGGCGGCGGGCGGCGTACAGTGACCACTTCAGGCACCCGACTGGCGGTGCCGAAGACGAAGGACCGAAATGAGCCTGATCAAGACACGTTTTGCGCCGTCCCCCACGGGGCACCTGCACGTCGGCGGCGCGCGGACCGCGCTGTTCAACTTCCTGCTGGCCCGGCGGACCGGAGGCAAGTTCCTCCTCCGCATCGAGGACACCGACCGCGAGCGGCACGTCGAGGATGCCGTGCCCAAGATCATCGATGATCTGCGCTGGCTGGGTCTGGAGTGGGACGAGGGCATCGCCGTCGGCGGGCCCAACGGCCCGTACCGCCAGTCGGAGCGGCTCGAGATATACAAGGGCTACGTCCGCACGCTGCTGGACGCCGGAAAGGCCTACTACGCCTTCGAGACGTCCGAGGAACTCGACGCCCAGCGCAAGCGGGCCGAGGCCGAGAAACGCAGCTTCCGCTACCCGCGCCCCGAGCGCCTTCCGGACGCCGGCGACGCCGAGCGGGCGGCGGCGCAGGGACGCCCCGTCGTCGTCCGCCTGCTCAATCCCGGGCGCGACGTGACCATCCGCGACGACGCCTTCGGCGAGGTCACCGTCCCCGCGACCGAGCAGGACGATTTCATCCTCGCCAAGGCCGACGGGTTCCCCACGTACCACCTGGCCAACGTCGTCGACGACGCCCTGATGGGCATCACCTACATCATGCGCGGGCAGGAGTTCCTGGGGCAGACCTGGCGGCACGTGCTGATCCGCGAGGCGCTGGGCTTCCCCGAGCCGGGCTACTGCCACCTGCCGCTCATCATGGACATGCAGGGGCGAAAGCTCTCCAAGCGAGACGGCGACGTGGACGTGCACTCCTTCCGCCGCCACGGATACCTGCCCGAGGCGCTGGTGAACTTCATCGCGCTGCTGGGCTGGCGGCCGACGGGCGACCGCGAGAAGCTCACGCTCGACGAACTCATCGCGGAATTCGGCGTGGACCGCCTGGGCAAGAGCAACGCGAAATTCGACCGCGACAAGCTGCTGGCGTTCAACACCGACGCCGCAGCCGCCGCGAACGAGGACCGCCTGCTGGCGGGATTCCGCGATTACCTCTCGCTCAACGACACGCCCATCCCGGCCGGCGACGAGAACCTGCTGCGCCTGCTGCTGCGGATCAACGCGGGCTTCCGCACCTTCGCCGACATCGTGACCAAGTGCGGCGTGCTGTTCGCCGCGGACAATGCGTTCGAGTACGACGCCAAGGCCGTCGAGAAGGTGCTGCGCAAGTGTGACGGCGCGGGGTTCGCCGTGCTGGCGGACCTGCGCCCTCGGCTGGCCGAGGCGGAGTGGACGCCCCAGGCCATCCAGACGCTGCTGGATGGCTACTGCCAGTCGAGCGGGCTGGGCATGGGCAAGGTGGC
>JAKPKY010000126.1 GCA_029553505.1 Planctomycetota bacterium | reverse complement strand
TCCAGGGCCCGCGTGAGGTCGCGATTGGTCGCGGCGACGATGCGGACGTCGACCTGTCGCCCGCGGAGCGAGCCGAGGCGCTCGACCATCTGGCTGTCGAGGAACCGCAGGAGCTTGACCTGGGCGGCCAGGGGCAGTTCGCCCACTTCGTCCAGGAAGAGCGTCCCGCCGTCGGCGGACTCGAACCGTCCGGGCTTGTCGCTGTCGGCGCCGCTGAAAGCGCCGCGAACGTAGCCGAACAACTCGCTCTCGACCAGGTTCTCCGGCAGGGCCCCGCAGTTGACGGCCACGAAGGGCCCCGCCTTTCGCCGGCTGTGGTCGTGGACGGCCCGGGCGACGACCTCCTTGCCGGTGCCCGTCTGCCCGCTGATCAGGATGGCCGAGTCCACCTGGGCGACCTGGAGGACTCGCTTGAAGACCTCCTGCATGGCGGCGGATGCGCAGACGATGTCGCCGCAGGCGCGAACGTCGTCGCCGGGCGCGCGTTGCGGTGCGCGACGCGAGGCGAGGGCCTGCTCGACAAGCTCGCCCGCCCGCTTGAGGTCCAGGGGCTTGACCAGGTAGTCGAAGGCTTTGCCGTTGACCGCCCGCGTGACGGTCTTGAGCGAGCCGTACGCGGTCATGATGACAATGCAGGCGCTGGGATCGTCGCGCCGCAGTTCATCGAGCACCTCCAGGCCGTTGCGGTCGGGGAGGCGAACGTCCAGAAAGGTCACGTCGGGCTG
This sequence comes from Planctomycetota bacterium, assembly GCA_029553505.1. Lineage (GTDB taxonomy): Bacteria > Planctomycetota > Phycisphaerae > SM23-33 > SM23-33 > UBA12270. The sequence continues at coordinate 410 of JAKPKY010000126.1, read as the reverse complement.
CTTGTCGCGATAGCGGGCCAGGCCGTCGGCGGCGGACGAAGCCACCTCCACCCGGGCCCCCCGCGACTCGAAGTATCTCTTGAAGGCGAAACAGATCGCCTCTTCGTCGTCGACAATCAGGATGTCCGCCCGCAGCGTCATGTGGGGGCGATTATACGGCGCGGACGGGACGGACGGAAGATAATGGGACCAGCTTATGCTTCCCCCGCCAGCAGCGGGCGGGGCGCCTTCCATTGGCCGCGGGTGAAGTCGGGCACGCGGACCGCTGCGCTTCCGCTCGCGACCGAGGCGATGCTCAGCGGATACACGCTGGACCAGGCGGCTGCGTCGTAGACGGTCATGTCCAGCGGCTTGCCCGCCAGCAGGCAGTGCACCAGGCGCCAGTTCATCAGGTAGTCCATCCCGCCGTG
>JAKPKY010000117.1 GCA_029553505.1 Planctomycetota bacterium | reverse complement strand
CGCGGCGAGGGCGAAGGCGCAACCGGCGGCGCGGTCTTGGGCCCGGGCGCCCCGCGAAGTCCATACCACAATCCGACGGCGAAAATCGCCGCCAGCAGCAGCCCCGCCGTCAGCAGCGCCGCCAGGTTCACCAAACGGTTTCGTTTCGCGGGCGGCTGGGCGGACTGCGCGAATTCCGCGAACTCGGCCGCGAGGTCCAGCCCTTCCGGCAGCACTTCGGGGAAGGTTTCCGGCGGGGCTTCCGGCGGCATCTCGATCTGCCCTTCCGGGACGGCCTGGTCGGCCAGTTGCGCCAGGACGGCGGCCTCGTCGGTCTCCGGCGGCGGGGTGCCCTGCGTCAGGCGTTCGAGGACGGCTTCGTGCCCCTCGTCGGGGAACGGAACGCGGATGCTCGCCTTGCACGCGGGGCAGCGGGCTTTCCGCCCGGCCAGGTGAAGCGCCACTTCCAGGTTGCGCCCGCACGCGCCGCAGGTGAAGCGGATCTTGCGGGACATGGCGTGTCGGGCCATCGAGGCGAACCCGCCGTCCTCGTCGGCGCCGGCGAGCCTCTCGGGGGTCAGGACGATGTCCTCCTCGGCCTGGGCCGGGGGCACGGGCACCTGATGCCCGCAACCCGGGCAGGCGATTTCCTGCCCCGGCTGGGCGTCGGCGACGTCGAGGGTTCGCCCGCATTGTCCGCACCGGAAGCGCACTAGCGGATCCCCCCGGACGGGACGTAGCGCTGCGCGATAGGCATCCGCCGCCCCGACCCGAACGCCCGCGAGGTCACCTTCAGGACCGGCGCCGCCTGCTTGCGCTTGTACTCAGCCGCGTCCACCATGCGAACGACGCGATCGACGGTCTCGGCCGGTAGCCCACGCGAGACGATCTGCTCGGCCGAAAGGTCCTCCTCGACATACAGCGTCAGGATGCGATCCAGCAGGTCGTATGGCGGCAGCTTGTCCTGGTCCACCTGGTTGGGCTTCAACTCGGCGCTGGGCGGCTTGGTGAGCGACCCGGGCGGAATCCGCGCGAGGCCCGCCTCGTCGTTCAGTTGCTTCGCCAGGCGATAGACGACCGTCTTGAGCACGTCTCCGATGGGCGCCAGCCCGCCGCACATGTCGCCGTAGAGCGTGCAGTACCCGCACGACAGCTCCGACTTGTTCCCGGTGGCCAGCGGGAGATGCCCGAAGGCGTTGCTCATCGCCATGACGAGGTTGCCTCGGATGCGGGCCTGGATGTTCTCCGAGGCGATCTCGACGTTGCCCCCGGTAAGCATGGGCCCCAGGAGCGTCTCGAACGCGGCGTGCGCGGGTTCGATGGGCGCCTCGACGTACTGCACGCCGAGGTGTTCGGCCAGCGCGCGGGCGTCGGAGACGCTGTGGTCGCTGCTGTAGCGGCTGGGCATGGCGATGCAGCAGACGTTCTCGCCGCCGAGGGCGTCGGCCGCCAGGGTGGCCACCACGGCGGAGTCGATCCCCCCCGACAGGCCCAGCACCACCTTGCGGAACCCGCACTTGGTCACGTAGTCGCGCAGCCCGAGCTTCAACGCGCTGGAAAGGCACGCCATCTCGTCGCCCAGGGGCTCGATGCGTCCGCAGCCGGCCTGCGTGTCGAACAGCAGCAGGTCCTCGCGGAAGCCCGCCGCCCGCGCGACCACGCGCCCGTCGGCGCCCACCACGCAGCTCGTGCCGTCGAAGATCAGCTCGTCGTTCCCGCCGACCTGGTTGACGTAGACGATCGGCACGCCGTGTCGCTTCGCCTGGCGGGCGAAAAGATCCTCGCGCAGGCGTTCCTTGCCCATCTGGTACGGGCTGGCGGCCATGTTGATGATGACGTCCGCGCCGGCCGACCGCAACCGCCCGATCGGGTCGCCGGCGTACAGGTCGCGCCCGAGCGACTGGGCGTCCCAGAGGTCCTCGCAGATGCTCACGCCGAGGCGCAGCCCGCCAAAGTCGATGCAGCCGGGTTGTCCGCCCGGCTGAAAGTAGCGCGTCTCGTCGAACACGTCGTAAGTGGGCAACAGGGCCTTGACGTGGACGTGGGCGACCTTTCCCCCCGCCAGCAGCGCGGCGGCGTTCTGGAGCGGTCGTCCGGTCTGGGCGGGCGTGGGGCGCACGAAACCGACGAGGGCGGCCGTCTTCGTGCATCGCGCCGCCAGGGCCTCGACTGCCGCCACGCTGTCCGCCACGAACCGCTCCTTGCGCAGCAGGTCGCGCGGCGGATAGCCCACCACGGACAACTCGCCGCAGACCACGAGGTCGGCCCCCTGCGCGGCGGCCTGGTCGATGGCCCGGGCGATCCTCGCGGCGTTGGAGGCGATGTCGCCCACCACCGGGTCGAGCTGTGCCAGTGCGATCTTCATGGGGTCATACCGTACCAATTCGCCGCCGCTTTTGCATCGGGATTTCGCCCCCCGCCGGCTGGAACGCTTGAAATCCCGCCGCCGCATGGGGATAATACTTCCAGTTCAAGTTGCCCTGTGGAAAACATCCGCAAAACTGGGTGGCACGGCTTGCTGGCAAGCCGTGTTCCGGGCGAATCCGGCAACACGCTTTGCGAGCAAAGCGTGCCACCCGTCCCGTGAACGGATGTTTTCAACTGAGCAAGTTCAACTCCTTGCGTGGAATCCTTTGGGAGAACCAACCATGCGCGCGACGCGAAGAATCTTCCTGGTCTGCGGTCTGGCTCTGTCGGCGGCGCTGTTCGGGTGCGATAAGAAGGTCAAGCTGACGTTCGTGAACCACACGTCCCAGAGCCTGGAGGTGCAGCTTTCCGGTCCCGGGCGCCCCGGGACATTCGTGGGCATGGTGGGTCCCACCGGCGGAAAGCTCCGCCACGAGTTGAAGATCAAGAAAGACTCCCTCCCGGCGACGTATCAGTGGTCCGCCGGCGACCTTGACGGGCGGTTCACCATCACCAAGGAAACCGACAAGCAGATGTGGCTGGACATCAAGTCCGGCGGGGGTCTGCGCGACAAGCACACCGAGGTCCAGGAAGAAAAGAAGATCGAGGTCAAGGAACTCCCCGTCGAACAATACGAAGTTGTGGAATAGTTTTCCCGCGCCTCCAGGCAGGAGACCGCTCATGGACGCCGTCAACGCCATCGCCAAGGTGCGTTTCGGTTCGGCCAGGCCTCAGCGAATCCTGCTGTCCCACAGCGACGGGTTAACGTCGGAACTGCTCTGCCTGGAGGCGGCCCAGGAATTCCACGTCACCGGCGGCGAGTGGGTGTATTACGTGGTCACGGGGACGGCCGCCGTCACCAGCGGACAGGACCGCGCGACCCTTCCGGCCGGGCAGTTCGCCGCCCTCTCTCGCGACGAGAAACACACCCTCGCCAACGCCGGAGAAGGACGCCTGATCTGCCTGGCCGTCGGGCGGGAAAAGTGAGAAAAGGCTTCAGGCCACAGGCTACAGACTTCAGGAATTGTCGTATCCGGGAACCGCGAACACGGAACCCGGCCTGTACACCAACTCTTGTCTTCCCTGATTCCTTTGTTCCTTGTTCCCGGTTCCCTGTTCTCCGATTGCTCACGGCAGTATGGGGTTGGAGATGTCCACCGTGACGGGGCGCGGGCGGAACCGCAGGTACAGGCAGATTTCCACGCCGACGAACAACAGGTTCAGCACGTACAGCACCGTGACCCACTCCGGGCCGTGACCCGACTCCCACGCGCGGAACAGCTTGGACGAAATCCCCGCCAGGTATCCGACGAACACCATCGCCAGGAACGCAAAGCTCTTGCCCTCCGTCCGCCGGGTCCGCCACGTCTTCCACACCGCCAGCGGCCAGGAGATGCCGAAGCAGATGAGCATGAGGGCCTCGAGCGTCTGGGCCGGAAGGTTCATGTCCGCCATCATGTCAGAGACTCCTAACGGTCGTATCCGGGAACAGGGAACCAGGATTCACCCTCACCCTGCCCTCTCCCTCAAGGGAGAGGGGTTTCCGGCAACTCCTCTCCCTTCCGGGGAGAGGGGGATCACACGTCGCACTCTGCGGCGAAGAGGTCGTCGTACGTCTCCCGCCGGCGGATGACGCGCCACGCGTCGCCCTCGACGAGCACCTCGGCCGCCCGGGGGCGCGAGTTGTACTGGCTGGACATGACGAATCCGTATGCCCCGGCCGAGAACACCGTCAGCAAATCGCCTCGCTCCATCGGCGGCAGCGAGCGCCCCTTGGCCA
>JAKPKY010000104.1 GCA_029553505.1 Planctomycetota bacterium | reverse complement strand
AACTGCGGGCCCTCGGCGGAAACGGCGCAACGCCTCTCCACAATCACCAGCGGCAAGGCGGGAATCGCCGCCAGGGCGATCGCCGGTCTTGCCGAACGGCCTTCGCTGCGAACCTCGCCTGAAGCCCTGCGTCATGTTTGGGAAGCGCGACTGGCGCGGCTTGACGCCTGGGCGCTGGCCGAGAGGCGCTACGTACCGGACGTGCGCGAGATCCCGGCCACCTTGATGGCCAGCGGGCAAGCCCCGGAAGAGGGTCAGTGCGGCCAGGGGCGACAGGCAGAACCCGGACGGTGAGCGGCGGAAATCATGACCTGGGGTCGAGGGCTGCGTGACTCAGGTCTTCATGGATTCTTTCGACCGGGCGCTTCAGGCCGACGCTTTCCAGCCGCAGTCGCTCGCCGGGACCGACGCTGACTATCTACTGAGCACGCTTCGTTCAGGCGGTGGAGTGTCATGCGCTCACCGACGCGCCGTGTCATCGAACGAGGCACTGGCGATTGCTTGGCCGTCCGCTAGGCGTGTTCGGTGTCCATGTGTCTTGCCGCCTGTCGAGGCGGCGTCGGGTGGAATGTCGGTGTTTCGCTGCTAAACTCTGCCTCCAGAGGCTGAAGGCGCGGCGTGTTGGGTTACGGCCTGCGGCCTAACCCAACCTACGAGTGCACGGCGGGGGATGGTCAGGGGGTACGGGTGGCCAGGGGTGCAGGAATCAACGGCGAAGTGCGGCTGGCGGCGACAGAGGGAGGTGTGATCGAATGTGGTTCCTCGGGGCAGTGCTGGGGGCGATTCTTGCCGGGAGCATTCATTTCAACCTGGCGATTGTCGGGGCTCTGATCGGCGGGGTTCTGGCCTGGCGCCTGAGCGCCAGGGGTCAGTCAGCGGAAGTGGATCGCCTGACGGCAATCGAGGCGCAGTTGGCGCGGCTGGAGTCCAGGTTGCAGCGCCTGGAGGAGCGTCCGCTTTCGCCGATGGCGGCGGGACCGGGCGTTGCGCTGGAAGCGGTGGCCAAAGCTGGCGCGGACTCGCGATCGACGCCGATACCGGCGGCCACGGAACCTCCCCCGGCGGACGAGCCGATACTCGCCCACGGGGCGGTGATGGCTGAGCTGCCGTTGACGGCGGCCGCAGCAGAAGGCCCGCTGTCCGACGTTCCCGTCACCGAGGCGCCCACGGTCGCGCCGCCGCCGCAACCTGCCTCGCCGGCCAGCCCGTCGGCTCCCCACGAGACGACGGGCGAGGTCATGTTCCACCGCAAGGCGCAAGCAGCGTCCCCGGTCCGCCCGCCCGCTCCCCCGTTGGAGGCCGCCGCGCCGCTCTGGGACCGGCTGCTGCGCGGCAACCTGATGGCGCGCGCCGGCGTCGTCGTGCTCTTTTTCGGCGTTGCTTTCCTGCTCAAGTACACCTATCAGCACGTGCAGGTGCCGATCGAACTGCGCCTGGCCGGCGTGGC
>JAKPKY010000098.1 GCA_029553505.1 Planctomycetota bacterium | reverse complement strand
CAGGCCCGCGTCGTCCAGCTTGAGACGAATCCGCGACAGCTCGTCATCGCCGAGGTTCGGATCGAAGTTCCTGGGGACCTCCGCGCTGACCTTCTGAAAGCTCAGGCCGCCGACGTAGTTCAGGCCCAGGCCGGCGGTCTTGTCGATCGTCTCGAAGAACGTGAACTTGTGGAACGTGTACGCCTCCACGCCGATCCGCCAGCCGAGCTTCTCCTGCGCGATCGCGGCGGGCGTCAGGGCGGCGCTGGGCGTGGTGGGCGCCTCCAGGTCGCCCAGGGCGAACTGGATCGCGCTCAGATAGAACCGGAGCATCTTCGCGTCCCAGAACACGGCCGGGTTGTGCGCGATCGTGCAGTAGAACGTCCGCCCGCGCCCGTAGCTGCGGACCCACGCCAGCGCGTAGTCCTTGTCGGCGCGAAACTTCCGCCCGCCGGGCAGGCCGCTGTCCGGGTCGAACTTGTCCGTGTCCATGCTCAGCAGCACGCGAACGCGCTTGCGCGAATACGGATCGTGCACGCGGAAGAACTCGTCGCGATACTCGAAGCCATGGCCGCCGAACATCCGGGTCAGCGGGTGGGCCGGGTCGTCCAGCTTGACCAGCACGCGCTCGTCGGCCTGGCGATGGGCGGCGCCGCGCGCGCCGATCATCCGGGCGAACTCCGGCCAGTCCTCCTTCGCGCCGGGCCACTGCGTGAAGCCCACCGACGTCCCGTGCACGCCCATCAGCCCCCCGCCCCCGCAGACGAACTCCTGAAGGTTCCGCCGAAGCTCCGCGTCGGCAAACAGGTTGCCCACCGTGTTGTTCAGGAAGACCGCGTCGAACCGGCTCAGGCTGTCGCGGCGGAAGACGGCCGGGTCGCGGCTGATGACCGTCTCGAAGGCGCCGGTCTTCTCGCCCATGCGTTTGAACGCGTAGTTGGCGGTCGGGATGGACCCGTGCCCGCCGTAGCCGACGTTGCGGTCGAAGATGAGCAGCCTGCGCGGCCTGAGGGGCTTGGCGGGCGCCTCCGCGGGCAGGGCGGCCTCCACCCGCTGCCGCTCGGCCGGGTCTTTTAGAATCGCGTCGTCTTCCGCGGTCGCTGCGGCTGCGGCGACGGCAGGGGGTTTGCGAATGGCGTCGTCGGCGGCGACGACAGCGGCCGCCAGACACAGCGCCGCCAACACTCTCGGCAGGATGCGGACTGCGTTCACAAGATCACCTCACTGTGAGCTGCTGCAATACGTGGCATGGGCGTCTCGCCCATGCGTCCCATGGGCGTCTCGCCCATGCGTCCCGCGGGCGTCTCGCCCGCAAGGGCAGGGCCGGGACGGCCCTGCGACACACGGCCAGGATGGCCGTGCCACGATCCTCAAACCGCTTCCCATCACATCTGCAATACGTGGCATGGGCGTCTCGCCCATGCGTCCCGCGGGCGTCTCGCCCGCAAGGCAGGGCCGGGACGGCCCTGCGACGCACGGCCAGGATGGCCGTGCCACGGTCCGGATCAGATCTGCCACGGCTCGCGCATCGCGCGCGACAGGAAGCGGTTGGCCTGGTCGTCGCCGGGGAACTCCTCCTTCAGCGGGTCCCACTTCAGCGACCGGCCCAGCCGATACGCGATGTCCACCAGGTGCCCCAGCGACGCGGAGCGGTGGCCGATCTCCTGGTCGCAGCTCGGCACGTGCCGGGTGCGGATGCACTCCAGCCAGTTGGCGTGATGGTTGTTGTTGCCCGGGGTCACCTCGCGCGTCTCCAGGGCCAGCGACTCGAACATCTCCGCCGGGCCGCCCTCGACCAACCCCCCGGTGGTCATGGACGTCACCCAGCCGCGCTCGCCCACGAACACCCCCCCGAAGTTCCCCGCCAGCCGCGCGCCGGCGGGAACCGCCTTGTACACG
>JAKPKY010000086.1 GCA_029553505.1 Planctomycetota bacterium | reverse complement strand
TCAACCACATCCACCACATCTGCAACGGCTATTTCAGCGACGGCGGCGGGATCTACGCGCTGGGCGTCTCGCCCGGCACGGTGATCCGCAACAATCACGTGCACGACGTGCGGCCCACGCCGCAGATGCCCATCGGCGGGTGCGGGATCTACCTCGACGAGGGCTCGACGACCATTCTCGCCGAGAACAACGTCGTCCACGACGTCGGGGCCGGCGCGTTCACCCAGCACTACGGGCGCGAGAACGTCGTCCGCAACAACATCTTCGCCTTTGGCGGCAAGCACGTGGTCTGCTGCTGCCGAATCGAGGAGCATCTGTCGTACACGTTCGAGGGGAACATCGTCCTCAGCGACGAGGGGCAGATCATCAGCGACCACTACAGCCCGCTGCGCGCGAAGACCGCGTTCAATCGCAACGTCTACTGGGACACGTCCGCCAAGCCGCCGCTCTTTGGCGGCGTGAGCTGGGACGAGTGGCGCAAGACCGGCCGCGACGCCGATTCGCGAATCGCCGACCCGCTCTTCGTCGATGTAGCCAAGCGCGACTTCGCCCTCAAGGCCGGCTCGCCCGCGCTGGCCATGGGCTTTCGGCCTATCGAAATCGAAAAGGCCGGACTGTACGGAGAGCCCGCCTGGACGGCCCGGCCGAAGGCCGTGACGCGTCCGCCGATATTCGACCCGGGGCAACTGCCCCCGCCCCCGCCCCCGCGCCCGCTCGTGGATGACTTCGAGTCCACCAAGGCCGGCAAGACGCCTGTCACGCTGCACCTCTCGCCGGGTGACCGCCCGGACGCGATCCAGGTGTCCACCGAGGCGCCCGCCGGCGGCAAGCAGTCGCTGAAGATGACCAAGACGCCCAACCTGCCGCACGGCTTCCAGCCGCATGTCTACTACGGAACGCAGCGATACACCGGCGGCAAGGCACGCTTCGCCTGCGAACTGATGAACAGCCCCGCCCACCCCGCCGACGTGTACGTGGGTCTGCGCGACTACAAAGTGCCCGGACGGGAGTATGCCGACGGGCCGGTTGTGCGCCTGCTGGAAAACGGCGACCTGACCGCGGGGGGCAGGACGCTGGCGAAGGTCCCGCCTGGAACGTGGGTGCGGCTGGAGTTCCTGGTGGACATGGACCCGCCGGCCGCCTCCGCCACGACTACCCGCCCCGCCAGGACGTACGACCTGACGGTAACGATCGCCGGCGCCAAGCCGCAAGCGTTCACGGCCCTTCCTTACGCTGACGAGCGGTTCAGCCGCCTCACCTGGTTCGGCTTCTCCAGCGTGGGCAAGCCAGGCAGCGTGTTCTACATCGACAACTTGCGCCTCGAGCCCCGGTGACTTGCGTGGTCGGCGGCTCAGGCGATCCTGCCCGAGTTTCCGGATCGCGCGTTTTTCCCGACCTGACGCGCGGGTATACTGATGGGGCTATGGCGAGCGAGTTGAAACCATTTAGCATAGGCCCGGTCCGCGTGGGCTTTCCGGTGGTGCTGGCCCCGATGGCCGGCTACACCGACCTGGCCTACCGCCTGATCTGCCGGCAGAGGGGGGCGGAGTATTGCACCAGCGAGATGGTGCTGGACCGCTGTGCGCTGATCCACGGCAAGCTTCGCAGCCGCCTGCTCTGCCTGGACCCGGGCGACCATCCGGTGGGCGGACAGTTGATCGGCAACGAGCCGGAGGTGATGGCCGAGGCGGCGCGGGCGATGGAACAGATCGGCTTCGACGTGGTCGACCTGAACTTCGCCTGCCCGGTGCACAAGGCGCTGTCGCGCCGCCGCGGGGGGCACATGATGCGCGAGAGCGAGCAGGTGCTGCGGATCGTGCGGGCGGTGCGGGCGGCCGTGGACTGCCCCGTGACGCTGAAGGTGCGGCGCAGTTTCGACGAGGCCGACCACGAGTGCGAGGCCTTCTGGCGGATCGCCGAAGGCGCCTTCGACGCCGGCGCCGACGCCCTCACGCTGCACACCCGCAGCGTGGAGGCCAAGTACGCCGGACGGGCCGACTGGGAACTGCTCGCCCGCGTGAAGGGGCACTTCGCGGACAAGACGATCATCGGCTCGGGCGACGTGCTTCGCCCGGCCGACGCGCTGGCCATGCTCGAACAGACGGGCGTGGACGCGGCGGCGGTCGCGCGGGGGTGAGATCGGAAG
>JAKPKY010000073.1 GCA_029553505.1 Planctomycetota bacterium | reverse complement strand
GGCGGCGGCCTCGTGGTGCTGTGGCAGGCGGAAACGGGGAAGATGTCGTCGAGCTTCCACGTGGCAGAAGCTCCCGTGGAGCATCTGGCATTCTCTGGCGACGGCAGTCTGTTGTGCGCAGGCGACTACTACGGCGGCGTGGCGCTGTATGACTGCAAGCGGAAGAAGATCACCGCCTGCCTGGACGAGGTGCTGATCGCCAGTCGCGGGGTGGGGTTCTCTCCGGACGGCAAGCAGGTATGGGCGGCGGGCAAGGCGATGGGGGAGACGCGGGAGGAATGGGCGCTGCACGTCTTCGACATCGCCGGCGGCCGACAGGTGCGCACGTTTGGCGGGCACAGAAATGGCCCCGAGGCGATCGCGTACCTTCCGGGCGGACGGCTGATCACGAGCGACTGGTATGACGGGATACGCGTGTGGGACGCCGCCACCGGCGAGAAGGTCGGCCAGTTCAGGCTGCCCAACCGCAGCGCTCAGCGCGGGCGGGTGTCCAGCAACAACGGGACGATGCTGATCGGGGACTCCGGAGGCCGCCTGACGCTGTGGGACCCGCGGACGCTGAAGAGGCTGCCCGGGCCGGTGGCCTGTGCGGGTCGGGCGGTGTTCCTGCCTGGCGGGGCGACGGCGGCAGCGGGCAACCGCCTGTGGGAGGTCCGGACCGGCAGGGAACTGTTGAGGTTCGAGGGCGAGGGCGAGGCCTTGTTCGTCTCGCCGGACGGGCAAAAGGTGATCGGCGAGGACGGTGGGCGGAAGGTGATCGTGTGGGATGCCCGCACCGGGCGGCGCCTGCACGAGTTCGACAAGCACGGCCGCGGACCGATGGCGATGAACGCGTCGGGCACGCTGCTGGCCTCGCTGCATTGCCTGTGGGACCTCGAGGGGGGCAAGGTGTTGCGGGGCGTGGAGGGGGAACATGACGTCTTACAGTCCGCGGCCGTGGCGTTCGGGACCGATGGGACGCTGTACGAGTTGCTTTGGGACCAACTGACGGAGAAGAAGGACCCGCTGGCGCCGCGGGGACGGACGTCGCCGAGCACCGGCGGCACGGAGATCCGCGTGTTCTCGCCGGACGCCTCGCGGCTGGCCTGCGTGACGAATGACTGGAGCGAGCCTCAGCGCCAGTTCGTTCGCATCGTGTCGATCCCGCTGCACGAGGAACAGATGAGGCTGACCTGGAGTGGAAGAGAGAGGCTTCGCATCGTGGGCGTTGCCTTCAGCGGCGACGGCAAGCGCCTGGCC
>JAKPKY010000072.1 GCA_029553505.1 Planctomycetota bacterium | reverse complement strand
TCGATGCCCTCGCCGGTCTTGGCCGACGTGAAGATGCAGTCCTCCGCCGGCGTGGCCAGCAGGTTCTCCACCTCCATGGCCACGTCTTCCGGGCGGGCGGCGGGCAGGTCGATCTTGTTGACCACGGGCACCAGCGACAGGCCGTTCTTCGTCGCCAGGTGGGCGTTGGCGACCGTCTGCGCCTCGACGCCCTGCGCCGCGTCGACCACCAGCAGCGCGCCCTCGCAGGCGGTCAGCGCCCGGCTGACCTCGTAGTGGAAGTCCACGTGCCCGGGCGTGTCGATGAGATTGAGCATGTACTTCTGCCCGCCGCGCTCGTAGGGAATCGTCACGGCCGAAGCCTTGATCGTGATCCCGCGCTCCCGCTCCAGGTCCATGTCGTCCAGCAGCTGCTCGCGGAACTCGCGCGGGGTGATGGCGCCGCTGCGCAGGAGCATGCGGTCGGCGAGCGTGCTCTTGCCGTGGTCAATGTGGGCGATGATGCTGAAATTGCGGATGTACTTCTGGTTCATTTCGCGATTGTACCGCAAGGCCGGCGAGCCGAGGACCGTAAATCGTATCCCGGAACCGGGGAAATCAGGAATCCGGAAGAAACATCCGCTTGCGCCGGGATTCCGGGTTCCCTGTACCTTGTTCCGGGTTCCTTATTCCTTGTTCCCTGTTCCGGGTTCCTGGTTCCCTTCTGCGGATTCCTTTTCCCCTTGGGGGATTTCGCCGTCCTTGTCTTCTTTTTCAGGCAGGATGGCCGGCAGGACGTGCCGGTCGATGAGTTGTCGTTCGAAGCGGTCGGCCTGGTCGCGGAAGGCGCGGACGGCCTCGGCCGCCCCGGCGGCTCGCGGGCCCAGCGCCTTGAGCGCCAGCAGGGCGCCGCGCGGCGCGCGGAGCAGTTTGTCGACGGCGGCCGTCAGCATCCGGTCCTTCTGCGCGTCGGTCGCACGCGACGCCAGATGCGACAGCGCGGTCAGGATCGCGTCGATCCGCTGCGTGCCCGGGCGCGCCGTGCCCAGCGCCTCCAGCAGCGGGTCGATGGACGCGTCGGCCTGGTCGGCCCGCGCCGCCAGCGCCTCTGCCGCCGCCGTCTGCACCGTCACGCCCCGGTCCCACAGGAGCATCTGCGTGAGCTTCGGCGCGATCGTCGGCAACTCGACCTTCGGCGCGAAGCCCAGCGCCTGCACCGCGGCGCGGCGCACCTCGTCGCGCTCGTCGTCCAGCAGCGGCCAGAGTTTCGCCAGCCGCGAGGGGTCCTTCTCCAGATCGGCGGCGATCTGCTTGGCCGCCTTCCACTGAACCAGCGGGTCCCAGTGTCCCAGGCAGATCACGGCCTCGTCCCACGACGGGCTGGGGTTGCTCTCCACGGCCGCGGCCGCCAGGTAGCCCTTGACCGACTTCGTCAGGTGCTGGTCCTTCGGCGCCTTGCCGGCGTAGGTCTCCATCGCGTCGCGGAGCGCGCGGATTTCGGGCGACTTGCCGGCGTCCAGCCCGTAGCGCGACAGCACGCTGCACAGCAGGTGGACCATCAGTCGCTGCTCGCCGTAGTCCGGCTGGGCGTCGGCCAGGGCCGCCAGGCGCTCGGCCAGCAGGGCCGCCAGTTGCGGGCAGGCCTGGTCGCTGACGACGCCGTCGCGGAAGTCCGGCCCGCAGAACCCGTAGTACGTCCGCAGCAGGACGCGCTGGGCGAACGCCCTTCCGGAATCGTTCAGCAGCCCGCGCACCTGCTCGATCGTCAGGAAGTCCTGTCCGAAGAGCTTCAGCGCGGCGGCGTTGATGTTGTCGTCGGCGTGGCGATCCATGAGCATCGTGGCGGTCAGGAGCTTCTGCGACTCGCCCAGTCCTCCGACCAGCGAGGCGATCTGTTTCTGCGCGTCGCGGAACTCGTCGGAGCGGACGTCGGCGCGGCGCATCTGCCGCCACGCGGCGAGAATCCGGATGGGCGCGGGCTTGCCATCGTCGGCGCGGGGTTCGTCCTGCGCCACCGCGCCGGCCGTCAGGAACGCCGCGAGAGTCGTCAGGAGGATTGCTGTTCTCATGGATTTCGCCCTTCTTGTGCCGCCGGAATGGGTTGCGACCGCCGGGCAGTGTAGCACACGGCCGGAAGGCGAGCAACAGCCGACCCGCCGCCCGTCGCCCGGCGCAGCGCCGCGAGGAACTCGCCCTTGGACATCTCGCCGGGCAGGAGGATCGGCGCGGCATCGCCCGGCGGGTAGAGGACCGTCAGCGGCGGCGAGGCGTGGAACTCGTCGCGGAGAATCGCGGCGGCCGGGCTGTCGTGGTTCGTCACGTCGCCCTTCAGGGCCAGCGCGCCGGCGTCGCGCAGGGCGCGGGCCACCTCGGCGTCGTCGTACACGCGGAGGTCCACCACCTTGCAACTGAGGCACCACGCGGCCGTGAACTTCACCACCACCGGCCGGCCTTGCCGCCGGGCGGCCGACAGGCGGGCCGCGTCGTACGGCTCGAACTGCGTCGCCAGCGGCGCGGGGCGAGGCAGCAGCCACAGCCCCGCCGCCACCGCCAGCGCCACCGCCAGCCCGCGCACGATCAGCTTGCGGGCCAGCGGGGCGTCGTAGGACACCCACGCCCCCCACATCCACAGGGCGAACGCCAGCGCCACGGCGAAATCGACCAGGCGGGCGAGGTAGGCGGCGTCGGCGTGGTCGCTGACGGTGCTCAGCAGCCAGACCACCACCGGCAGCAGCACGAAGCCCATGGCCTGCCGGAACCGCTCCATCCACGCGCCGGGGCGCGGCAGCAGGCGCAGCGCCGCGGGCACGGCCGCCAGCAGCGCGTGCGGGACGGCCATCCCTACGCCGATCAGCAGCAGCGCCGCCGAGCCCAGCAGCGGCGAGACGCCCTGCGCCCAGGCCAGCGCCGCCAGCAGCACGCCGAAACTGCACGGCGTGGACAGGATCGCCATCATCAGCCCCATGCCGGCGGATCGCGCGTGCTCGCCCCGGGCCGCGCCGGTCGGCGAGGCCTCCAGCGCCGCGAGCCTCCGCGGGACCGTCACGTGGAACAGCCCGAAGAAATTCGCCGCGACGGCCAGCAACACCATCGCCATGCCCGCGCGCACCGGGAAGCTCTGGAAATGCTCGCTCCAGTGGAAGACCCGCCCCAGCGCCGCGTGCAGGACGAGGTTCACGCCCGCCAGCACGGCGAAGAACAGGACGATCCCCGCAGCGAACGCCAGCCCGAGCGTGACGTAGCGACGGCGCGAGCCGCGCGCCATCTCCACCACGCTGAGGATCCGCAGCGGGATGATCGGCAGGACGCAGGGCATGAGGTTGAGGATCAGCCCTGCCAGCAGCGCCAGCGCCAGCCCGCCGGCGAGGGTATACTCGCTGCCGGCGGCGGTCTGGTCCGGTCGCGTGACGGAGCGCCCCTGGCGGAGCGTTTCGGCCGGCACGGCTGCCGCCAGCGCGGCGTCGAGGCCTTCGGCCTGCCACGCCGGGTTGGGCGTCGGCGCGCCGGCCACGACGATCTCCGCTTCCGCCCGCGCGCCTTGCCCGGCGCGAAGGTCCATGCACACGCCCTCGCCGCAGACCTGTCCCGTCAGGCGGACCGTCACGCGGTACCGCCCCGGCGGAAGCTCCCGCGGCGCTTCCAGCGGCACGAACACCGCCACCCGCCGCTCGTAGGCGTAGTTGCGATACGCCTGCCCGCCGAGGTCGTACTCGTGCAGCGCGTCCGGTTGCCAGAGCGGTTCGCCGGCGCGGAGAGAGCCCGCGTCGACTTCCACGCCCGCGCCGATCGGCTCGTAGTCGCCGCTGCGCCCCGGCGCGGGGCTGTAGTACACCCAGCCGTCGTCCAGCTCGCCGAGGACGGCAAGGTGCAGCCGCCCGCCGGGCGCGACCTGCGCCTGGCTGGCCACGACGCGGACGCGAAGCCGCTCCGCCTCGCCGCCCGGCTGCGACGCCGGCGACAAGGCGGGAAACGCCCCGTCCGGCAATTGCGCCACGGTCTGCCCGCTCAGCAAGCAGACCGACCAGGCCGCCGCCAGCGCCGCCGCCACGGTCCGCACGTTTCGACCCATGCCCTGTCTCCCTGCGCTGCCTACCAGTGTAAGCCTATTTTGCAGTCAGAAATCGCAAATCTGAAAGCGCAAATCTCAAATCTGAAATCTCAAATCCCAGGTCCCGGGGCCATTGGTTCCTTCTTCCCTTGTTTCTTGCGTAGTACGCGGCCGGGAGTTGCGTTACACTGATTGCACGGGAGAATCCATCATGCGACAAACGCCCTTCCTCCTGGCGACATTGCTTCTGATCGCGGCCATCGCCCCAGCCGACGTGGTCTACCTGCGCAACGGCACGAAACTCGAAGGCCAGGCCACGCGCGAGGGCGACAAGGTGCGCATCCGGATGGCCTACGGCGAGGTCGTGGTGGACGCGGCGGAGGTGGTCTACATCTCCCAGCAGGAGACGCTCGCGCCGGCGTCCGCGCCGGCGACCGCGCCGGCCACCGCGCCGGACGTCAAGCCCGGCGCGCTGAAGATGAGCGTTCCGCTGGACCAGACGTCCCAGCCGGAGGTGCTGGCGTTCATGATCCTGCGGAACCTCTCGGCCAGGCCGTCCGGCGACACCTTCGACATGAAGCGCCAGCTCGAGCAGTACCGCATCCTGGCGCACGAGCGGAAGCGCCGCGCGGCGGGGCGATGGCTGGACGCGAAGGACTTCGTCCGCCGCCGCCAGGCGTTCCAGGAAAACCTCAAGGACGCCCGGGATCTGCTGCGCAAGAGCCCGCCGGCGTCGGACACGTCGGCCAAGGCCAAGTCCGAGCGCACCCGCATCGACCAGGCGGCCGGGCAGAAGCTCCAGACCGCCGCCAAGGCCTGGGCCGACCCCGTGCTGCGGAGCTTCCTGCTCGGCGCGTGCTTCCTCAACGACGGCGCGTACGCGCAGGCCGAAGCCCTCTTCCGCGACGGTTGCGCCGCCGAGCCGCGCGTCGCCGCCTTCCACCAGGGACGGGCCGCCGCGCTGCTGAACCTCCAGCGCGAGCTGGAGGCCGTCGAGGAACTCACGCTGGCGGCGCGACTCTCCGGCGGGGCGAAGGAACTGCTGGCCGACCTCCAGGACGCCATGGCCAAGGTCCCCGGTGCCCAGGCGGGCAGCGCCGCCTACCAGGACGCCAAGGGCCTGCTGGACGACTACGGCGTTTCCGGACGGCCCGCCGCCCCGCGCACCGCCTACCAGGCCCAGGGCGTCACCTGGATGCTCCCCGGGCGCAAGGTCCACGTGCGGGACCGCTCGCTGCCCGAGCCGCCCTACGACCGCCTGTACAGCAAGCAGGCCGTCGGAGTGCCCCTGTCCACGCGCAAGCTGCTGGTGGACAGTTCCGTCGTCGACGGCGCGCTGGAGGTCTTCGTCCGCATCGACGACAGGACGGTCGTCCCCGCGCGGTTCCAGCGGTTCGGCAGTTTCGGGCGCGGCGCGCCGCCGCCGGTGGCGGTCCTGACGCTGGAGCGATACACCTTCACGCCGGCTGAGGCCGACGAGAAAACGCCCCCCGCGCCGGGCGCGAAAGGCGCCGCTTTTTCGCTGGGGCTGTTCGAGGAGATGGGCTCGGTCATCCGCGAGAGCCCGGTGGAGGTCTCGGCCGTGGCCGAAGACGGCGCGGTGCGCTTCGCAGGCGGGCTGGCGGCGGGGGAAACCACCTCGCCCGTCCTGACGGCCGACGGCAGGTTGCTGGGGTTCCTCGCGGGCAAGACGGACGTGACGGCCGACAACGGCGGGCCCGACCGGTGGATCGCCCTGCCGGGCATCGCGCGGGAGGTCCAGCAGGCCAAGTCCGCGGCCGGCGGGTACTACGGCGGGGCGCAGGCGCAGGCCAAGCCTATCGCGGCGGAGGGCAAAGTCTTCATCGTCTACGGCGTATTCGGCGAGACGTTCAAGGATTGACGCGCAATCGGCCGCCCGTCACCAGGGGATTTCGAGCCGCCGGCTGCCGGACAGTTCGGTCTTTTTCTTCTTCCCGTCGGCGGGTTCCGGGGGCTTGTCGGCCCGGCCGGTGGCGATGGCCGCCTCCAGCTTCTCCTTGACCCACTGGTCCCGCTTCTGCTTCAGCTCACGGTCCTCGGCCTCCATCAGCTTGAACGACAGCCGGTTCGGCAGGTCGATGGTCCCCTTGCTGCGGAGCACCTGCTCGCCCTTGGCGCGGATGAACTTCAGGATCATCTCGCGCAGGGCCTGGTCTTCCTCGAAGGTCCACTTCGGGTCGATGTTCTCGTAGACGTAGATGACGGTGTTTCGTTCGATGTCCTTTTCCGGCACGGCCGCGGGGAAGTGCACGCTCGGCCATTTCTCCGGATTGATCAGGAATTCCGCCAGCAGGAACGAGCCGATGCCGTAGGCCATGCGCGTGTGCGGCTCCATCTCACGGTTGGCCTCCAGGGCGTCCAGGCGGATCATCAGCGTCGCCAGGCGAGCGTGGGCGCTGCTGTGGTACAGCGCCGTCATGTCCGCGTAGAACTCCTGGAGGTGGTGGAACAGCAGGTTGTGATCGTTGTAGAGGGCGACGACGTGCTGGAGGGGCAGGAAGTTGGTGATGTAGTTGTGTCCCAGCTCATGCCAGACGATCGCCTCGCCCAGGTCGCCCTTGGTCAGCCCGTGGACCTTGGCCAGTTCGCCCTCGGCCGCCTTGGGATTATCGACGAGGTTCGGCCGCCACGACACGACGCATTCCAGCTTCCCGTTGCGAATCCAAGCCACTTGCTGCCCCAGCTGTTCCGAAGGAACGTAATTGGCGACGAACCCGCGCCCCCAGATGTTCGCCGGGAAGCTCACGTTGGAGCTGCTCTTGGTCTTGGACCACCAGGCCGGGCGGTATTCCGACTTGGCCTTGCGGACGTACATCACGTCCTTCTGCTGGTCGGAAGTCATGTGGCGGATGTGCTTGCGGGAGAGGTTCAAATGCAGGTCGAGGGTGGACCAGTCGTTTTTCATGTAGGCGGCCAGGATGGCGGCGTGGCACTGGGCGGCTTCCTTCTGCGCCGCGGCGAGTTTTTCGGCGTAGGCCTTGGCGGCGTCGGTCTTGGGCTCGCCGGCGGGCGGTTCGCCCGGCGCCGGAGAAACGAGGCAGCAGAACCCCAGCAGGATGCTCACGATGCGTTTCATGGTTTTCCCCTGATTCCGTCGAACAGGATCCGACGTGTCGGCCCGACAGTCACGAATTGCACGCCCTTTGTACCGCCGGAGCGTGGGCGCGTCAACGCGCCGTTTTCCGCGCGCGGGTTGCAAAACGCCCCCGCCGCCGGTACATTTTTCGACTTATGAGCGAACTGACGGACAAGCAGGCGCAGGAACAGGTCATGGCGCTGTCGCGTGGGTGCGAGGCCATCTACACCCAGCAGGAACTGGAGCAGCGTCTCAAGGAGGCGTCCAAGGCCGGGCGGGCCCTGCGCGTCAAGCTCGGGCTGGACCCCACCGCCCCCGACATCCACCTGGGCCACACCGTCGTCCTGCGGAAGATGCGCCAGTTCCAGGACCTGGGGCACAAGGCCGTCCTCATCATCGGCGATTACACCGCCCGGATCGGCGACCCCACCGGCCAGAACGCCACCCGCCCGATGCTCTCGCCCGAGCAGATTCGCGCCAACGCGCAGACCTACTTCGACCAGGCCGGGCGCGTGCTCGACACCGCGCCGGACAAGCTCGAGGTCCGCTACAACAGCGAGTGGCTGGAGAAGCTGTCCTTCGCGGAGCTGATCCAGCTGGCGGCGAAAAAGACCGTCGCCCAGATGCTCCAGCGCGACAGCTTCAAGGCGCGCCTGGAGGCCAACGTGGACGTCTACCTGCACGAGATGCTCTACCCGATCATGCAGGGGTACGACTCGGTGATGATCGACGCCGACGTGGAACTCGGCGGCACGGACCAGACGTTCAACAACCTCGTGGGGCGCGACCTCCAGAAGGCCAGTGGGAAACCCCAGCAGGTGGTGATGGTCATGCCGATCCTGGTGGGCCTGGACGGCGCGCAGAAGATGAGCAAGTCCAAGGGCAACTACGTGGGCGTGACCGACGCGCCCAACGACATGTTCGGCAAGGTCATGTCGATTCCCGACTCGCTCATGGGCAACTACTTCACGCTGCTGACGGACCTGCCGGTGGCGCGGATCGCGGCGCTGACCGACGCGGAAAAGACGCACCCCCGCCAGGCCAAGGCGGACCTGGCCCGGCGGATCGTGGCGCAGTATCACGGCGAGCGGGCGGCCGCCGACGCCGAGGCGGAGTTCGACCGCGTCTTCGCCCAGAAGAACGCCCCGACGGAGATGCCCGAGATCGCCGTGTCTGGCGCGAGCCTGAACGTGGTGCAACTGGTGCTGCTCGCGGGGTTCGCGGCGTCGGCCTCCGAGGCGCGGCGGCTGGTCCAGCAGAACGCCGTCAGCGTGGACGAGAAGAAGATCTCCGACATCGCGGCCGAGGTGACGCTCACCGACGGCGTGGTGCTCAAGGTCGGAAAGCGGCGATTCGGTCGGATCGTCCTCCGCTGAGGCTCCCGCACCCCGTTCGTAGTGACGCCGTAAGGCGTTTCTTTTCCGATGCCCTTACGGGCACACTACGAGCGTCCCTTCGGCCTTTCCCCATCGGCCTTCGGTCTTGGCTCAGGTCTTGACGGAATCGAGCATGACGGCCGCCACCGGCCCGAACAGCAGGATCGGCAGCCAGGCCGCCCACGTCGGCGGAAGCCCGATGTACCGGCAGAGGTAGATGAACGTGTAGTACGTTCCGACCATCAGCAAACAGAGCGTGGCGGAGGCCTTGAGGTTCCGCTCGCGCGAGAGGATGAACGGCAGCGCCAGCAGGAGCATGACGAGGTTGTTGATGGGCTCGGTGACTCGGACGTGTCGGCTCATGACGGCCATCGTGCGGTCCGGCACGCGGTCCAGTGCGAGCAGGCGGCCCAGGTCGGCGCTGGACATGTAGTCGAGCCAACTGCTGGACTGGCGGAGCTGGAGCTCCTTGGAGCTCAGGTCGGACGGGTAGAACAGCCTGCCGTCGGCCAGCCGCCAGAAACCCGCGCCGCGGGAGTGGCGGTCCCACTGGGCCGACGAGCCGAAGAAGACCACGAGAATCTCCCCGTCGCTGCGGCGGAAGATGAACACCGGGTCGATGAGCGTTCCGCCGCGCTCGGCGCCGCCGGCCGGCGACGGCTCGAACCGCGCGGCGCGGACCTCCAGTCCGTACGCGCCGTCGAGCATCCGCGGGTTGCGGACGGCGATCGTGCCCGCAGGGCCCTGCCCCGACGCCTGGAGGATGGCCGCCGGGCTCACGGACGTGTAGACCGCCTCGGAACTCGGCAGCGCCTCCCAGACGTTCCGCCCCTCGCCGAACCAGCTCAGCGTGGCGTCCTCGAACACCCACCCGGCCAGGCCGAACTTCGCCTTGCCCACCGGGCGCCCCTCGCCGCCCGTGACGGTGGCGACCGCCTTCAGGTCGTTGTCGCGCAGGATCAGCACCGGAAGGTCGATCCGCTCGTTGGCGGGGCTGAACCGGCAGGAGTACCACGTGGTCTTGCTGCCGTCGGTGACCAGGCGCACCTGGAAATCGCTCGCCTGAAACGGGTTGTCCCGGTCGCGCACCAGCTTCTCGCGGATCTCCGGAATAGGGATCACCAGCTCGCGGTCCAGGATGATCAGCCCGCCCAGGAGCATCGCGCAGAGGACGATCGGCCAGACCACGCGGTGCAGGCTCACGCCGCTGGCGAGCATGGCCGTCAGCTCGTTGGTGTGGTTCATGTAGGCCAGCGTGAACGCCGCCGACGCGACGATGATGATCCCGCCCAGCTCGGTGAAGTAGACCAGCGAGTTCGTGCCGTAGTACGTCAGGATGCCCAGGAGGATCTCGCCGAAGGGGTTGTCGCCCTTGACGAACTCGTCCATGTTGACGAACAGGTCGACGACGATCCGCAGCGCCATGAGCACGAAGAAGCACAGCAGGGCCGTGTAGAGGAAGCTGCGGATGATGTACCGGTCCAGGATCTTGATCATCGGGGGCTCATTTCCTCGCCAGGTGGGCATAGAGCACGGCGTTGCCCGCCAGCAGCAGCGCGATCCCGCTCCAGATGCACGCCAGCCCGGCCGCCTGCGACACGCCGGGGTTGGCGACCATCTGCTTGCCCATGATGACCAGCACGATGACGACCGCCGCCGGCGCCACCGA